>NZ_JBKOUC010000153.1:0-200 GCF_046764815.1 Aphanothece stagnina RSMan2012 | reverse complement strand
CCAGAACGGTCTGACGGTGGGTGGCCCCACCAACCTTCAGGGCGGCGCCACCATCTCCAATGGCCTCACCGTTCAGGGCGGCGCCACAATCGACAACCTCAACGTCACGGGTCGCACCAACCTCCAGGGTGGAGCCACCATCTCCAATGGCCTCACCGTTCAGGGCGGCGCCAAAGTCGACAACCTCAACGTCACGGGTC
>NZ_JBKOUC010000152.1:0-201 GCF_046764815.1 Aphanothece stagnina RSMan2012 | reverse complement strand
GGGCGCAACGCCAACGCCAGCGGAACCGCCGCGACCGCCGTCGGAACAGCCTCCATCGCCGACGGTGAAAGCGCCACGGCCCTCGGTCGCAGCGCCAATGCCACCGGAACCCGGGCGACCGCCGTCGGATTTGAGGCCCTGGCCTCAGGGCAACAGGCGACGGCACTGGGTCCTGGCGCCAATGCCACCGGCCTCGCCGCA
>NZ_JBKOUC010000151.1:0-204 GCF_046764815.1 Aphanothece stagnina RSMan2012 | reverse complement strand
TTGGCTACAACGCGAACGCCACCGGCAACTTCTCCACCGCACTGGGTCCTCGCGCCAATGCCACCGGAATCGGCGCGAGCGCCGTCGGGTTGGACGCCCGGGCTTCAGGTATCAGTGCAAGCGCACTGGGCAATCAGGCTGACGCGGCTGGTGAAAGCGCTACCGCGCTGGGCTCCTTCGCCAACGCCAACGGACGTTTCTCCA
>NZ_JBKOUC010000150.1:0-204 GCF_046764815.1 Aphanothece stagnina RSMan2012 | reverse complement strand
TCGGGGTTGATGCCCTGGCCTCAGGGCAACGGGCGACGGCACTGGGTCCTCGCGCCAATGCCACCGGAACCGCCGCGACCGCCGTCGGGTTGGACGCCCGGGCTTCAGGTATCGCCGCCACAGCCCTCGGAGAAGCCTCCATCGCCGACGGTGAAAGCGCCACGGCCCTCGGGCGCAGCGCCAATGCCACGGGCTTCCAAACCA
>NZ_JBKOUC010000149.1:0-205 GCF_046764815.1 Aphanothece stagnina RSMan2012 | reverse complement strand
TTGGGGCGCAACGCCAACGCCAGCGGAACCGCCGCGACCGCCGTCGGGGCCGAGGCCCTGGCCTCAGGGGGACAGGCGACGGCAATAGGTCCTAGCGCCAATGCCACCGGAACCGCCGCGACCGCCGTCGGGTTGGACGCCCGGGCTTCAGGTACCGCCGCCACAGCCCTCGGAGAAGCCTCCATCGCCGACGGTGAAAGCGCCA
>NZ_JBKOUC010000148.1:0-207 GCF_046764815.1 Aphanothece stagnina RSMan2012 | reverse complement strand
GTGGCTCCACCCTGGAGGTTGGTGCGACCCGTGACGTTGAGGTTGTCGACTTTGGCGCCGCCCTGAACGGTGAGGCCATTGGAGATGGTGGCTCCACCCTGAAGGTTGGTGGGGCCACCCACCGTCAGACCGTTCTGGACCGTGAGGCTCCCATTGTTGGCGCTGATTCCCACGGAGCGCACCAAGGTGCCATCGCCATTGGCACTG
>NZ_JBKOUC010000147.1:0-211 GCF_046764815.1 Aphanothece stagnina RSMan2012 | reverse complement strand
CGCCGTCGGGTTGGACGCCCGGGCTTCAGGTACCGCCGCCACAGCCCTCGGAGAAGCCTCCATCGCCGACGGTGAAAGCGCCACGGCCCTCGGGCGCAGCGCCAATGCCACCGGAACAGCCGCGACTGCCGTCGGGTTGAACGCCCGGGCTTCAGGTATCGCCGCCACAGCCCTCGGAGAAGCCTCCATCGCCGACGGTGAAAGCGCCACG
>NZ_JBKOUC010000146.1:0-211 GCF_046764815.1 Aphanothece stagnina RSMan2012 | reverse complement strand
GACGGTGGGTGGCCCCACCAACCTTCAGGGCGGCGCCACCATCTCCAATGGCCTCACCGTTCAGGGCGGCGCCACAATCGACAACCTCAACGTCACGGGCCGCACCAACCTCCAGGGTGGAGCCACCATCTCCAATGGCCTCACCGTTCAGGGCGGCGCGAGAATCGACAACCTCAACGTGACCGGCCCCGCCAGAATTGGCGGTCCGCTG
>NZ_JBKOUC010000145.1:0-218 GCF_046764815.1 Aphanothece stagnina RSMan2012 | reverse complement strand
ACGGTGGAGCTGGCCAAGCGGGCGGGGCTGGGACGGCTGGCCCCCGTGGCCAACGGCCTGTTGCGCCAGGCCCAGCGCCGTCGCGAGGGGCTGGCCGCCTCCGCCGGCAGCCTGGGCCTGCGCCACTCCCTGCCGGACTGGCTGGCACGGCTGCTGCTGCAGTGGCGCCCGGCCGATCAGGCCGAGGCCTTCGCCATGGCCTGCAACCAGGCTCCGGC
>NZ_JBKOUC010000144.1:0-220 GCF_046764815.1 Aphanothece stagnina RSMan2012 | reverse complement strand
CTGCTGCGGCGTAAACCGGCGCCGGGTTCTGGTGGGGTTGGTCATCGATAGACAGTCTGGTGGTCATGGCGTGACCCCTAACGACTTGTCCTCAAAACCGGGGGAAGCCCATCCGCTCGCTTGCGCGCACCACGGCTGCGACGTGATGCCCGCTTGCTGCGCTGCTCATCGCCACTGGCCTCGGCCTCGACTGCCTCCTGCTCCGCAGCGTCGGCCTGGT
>NZ_JBKOUC010000143.1:0-221 GCF_046764815.1 Aphanothece stagnina RSMan2012 | reverse complement strand
CGCCCTGGAAGCGGAGCTGGCACTGGATTTGGATCGCCAGATCGATGCGATCGAGGAGCGGATCTGGGATTACTACTGCGAGGCCGATCCCGAGCAGATCCTGCTGTCGGTGGCGTGGACCCCAGAAACTGAACCAGTCCTTATGAGAGCTTCCCGACCGGCCAGACTTGGCCAGGAGAAGCCCCATGAAACGCAAGCGTCACACCCCCGAGCAGATCATC
>NZ_JBKOUC010000142.1:0-222 GCF_046764815.1 Aphanothece stagnina RSMan2012 | reverse complement strand
AGCGTGCGCTGCGGCATCGTCAAGGGATCGGTACCGGCAGCGGCGGCAACGGTGCTGAGATCCAGGCCCGCGGCCTCGGCCTTCTCAATCGCCAGCTTCTGGGCGTCATCCTGGGGTTCCCCCGATTTCGTGGACACCGATCAGGGGTTCATAGGGATGAGTGTACGGGCAGTGATGAACGCCTGCTCGTAGTCGATCGGACTCAGGTAGCCGATCGTTGAA
>NZ_JBKOUC010000141.1:0-223 GCF_046764815.1 Aphanothece stagnina RSMan2012 | reverse complement strand
AAAAGATGTTGGCACCGGGGGCCGCATTGTTCACCGGATCCGCCAGCACAAACGTGAAGCTGATCTGCGCAATGGTCGGTGACAGCACCGTGAAACCGGTGAACGTGAGCGTGCCTTCCGGCGTGGCATCCCCATCCCCGGCCTCCAGAGTGAAGGAGACGAGTGCGGATCCGCTGCTGATCAGGTCAGCCAGAGAGGAAAACTGGAATGTCCGGGTATTGAC
>NZ_JBKOUC010000140.1:0-223 GCF_046764815.1 Aphanothece stagnina RSMan2012 | reverse complement strand
CGCTGCGTCCGTTCCAGTTTCGACCGCATGTCCCCGTGGTGCGGTCCATCCGGCGGGCCATCCAGTGGCTCTGGCACCAGGAGGGCAACCCCGGCCAGCGGGCCCGGGGCCTGGCCGCCGGGGTGTTCTGCGGCTGCTTTCCCTTCTTCGGACTGCAGACCCTGCTCGGCGTGGCCCTGGCCAGCGTGGTGCGCGGCAATCACCTGCTGGCGGCGGCGGGCAC
>NZ_JBKOUC010000139.1:0-223 GCF_046764815.1 Aphanothece stagnina RSMan2012 | reverse complement strand
GTTGATCCCCGCCGGGCCGGAGGGGCTCCAGGCTGATGCTCAGCCGGCTGGCATGGCTGGAGGGTTCGCTGGGAATCGGCATCGCCACGACGCCGTCGTTGTCGGGGACGAACTGGACGCATCCCACCTGGCGCCCGTCCACCTCGGCCCAGAGCCGGTAGACGTGCTGGGGCGGTGCCGGCGGCAGCCCCTTGAGGCGCAGCAGGTTGTAGCCCTGATCCGC
>NZ_JBKOUC010000138.1:0-223 GCF_046764815.1 Aphanothece stagnina RSMan2012 | reverse complement strand
ACGCTCCCCACCGATGCAATCGGAAACCCCAAGCCCACCGCGCAGCGGAATTTCACCGACCCCGACAGCCACATTCTCAAGGGAGCGGACGGCTGGATCCAGGGGTACAACTCTCAGGCCGCCGTCGATGGCGACCACCAGGTGATCGTGGCCATCGGCGTCAGCAACCAGGCCAGTGATGCGGTGCACCTGCTGCCCATGCTGGAGCGGATCGAGGCCAATA
>NZ_JBKOUC010000137.1:0-223 GCF_046764815.1 Aphanothece stagnina RSMan2012 | reverse complement strand
GGGGGGGGGGGGGGGGGGGGGGGGGGGGGGGGGGGGGGGGGGGGGGGGGGGGGGGGGGGGGGGGGGGGGGGGGGGGGGGGGGGGGGGGGGGGGGGGGGGGGGGGGGGGGGGAGGGGGGGGGGGGGGGGGGGGGGGGGGGGGGGGGGGGGGGGGGGGGGGGGGGGGGGGGGGGGGGGGGGGGGGGGGGGGGGGGGGGGGGGGGGGGGGGGGGGGGGGGGGGGGG
>NZ_JBKOUC010000136.1:0-242 GCF_046764815.1 Aphanothece stagnina RSMan2012 | reverse complement strand
TCCGGTGGCATTGGCGCTAGGACCTATTGCCGTCGCCTGTCCCCCTGAGGCCAGGGCCTCGGCCCCGACGGCGGTCGCGGCGGTTCCGCTGGCGTTGGCGTTGCGCCCCAAGGCCGTGGTGTCCTCTCCTGTGGCGTTGGCCAGGTAACCGGTGGCGGTAGCGCCTGCTCCAGCCGCCCTGGCCTGGTCACCAAGGGCTGTCGCCGCTGAGCCGGAGGCGTTGCTGCGGTAGCCGATGGCGA
>NZ_JBKOUC010000135.1:0-249 GCF_046764815.1 Aphanothece stagnina RSMan2012 | reverse complement strand
TGTGGCGGCGGTACCTGAAGCCCGGGCGTCCAACCCGACGGCGGTCGCGGCGGTTCCGGTGGCATTGGCGCGAGGACCCAGTGCCGTCGCCTGTTGCCCTGAGGCCAGGGCCTCAAACCCGACGGCGGTCGCGGAGGGTCCGGTGGCATTGGCGCTAGGACCTATTGCCGTCGCCTGTCCCCCTGAGGCCAGGGCCTCGGCCCCGACGGCGGTCGCGGCGGTTCCGCTGGCGTTGGCGTTGCGCCCCAA
>NZ_JBKOUC010000134.1:0-261 GCF_046764815.1 Aphanothece stagnina RSMan2012 | reverse complement strand
GCCTCGATCAGGGCCTGTAGGCCCTGGCGCACCAGTTCGGGGATCAGGTCACCGGCGGTGCCGCTGCCAAGCAGTTGCGCCAGCTCATGGGCGGCAGAATCGGAGATGGGCATGGTCTGGTCTCAGGGAGGTGGTAGTGCTCCGACCAGGGTCACAGACCGGCCCACCCATTGCCCCGCAGGGAGTTTGAGGAGAAGACCGCCAGCACCGGCTACGCCGGTGCTGCTCCTCGGGATTTACACCACTTGGCGGGACGCCCCC
>NZ_JBKOUC010000133.1:0-274 GCF_046764815.1 Aphanothece stagnina RSMan2012 | reverse complement strand
CTGGGAAGCTGCCTCCCTCGATGAGTGGCTGTACAACGGCGGTCCTTACCAGCTGGTTGTCTTCCACTTCCTGATCGGCGTCTTCTGCTACATGGGCCGCGAGTGGGAACTCTCCTACCGCCTCGGCATGCGCCCCTGGATCTGCGTCGCCTACAGCGCCCCCGTGGCTGCTGCCAGCGCCGTGTTCCTGGTGTATCCCTTCGGTCAGGGCTCCTTCTCCGACGGCATGCCCCTCGGCATCAGCGGCACCTTCAACTACATGCTGGTGTTCCAG
>NZ_JBKOUC010000132.1:0-276 GCF_046764815.1 Aphanothece stagnina RSMan2012 | reverse complement strand
ATGGAGGCTTCTCCGAGGGCTGTGGCGGCGGTACCTGAAGCCCGGGCGTCCAACCCGACGGCGGTCGCGGCGGTTCCGGTGGCATTGGCGCGAGGACCCAGTGCCGTCGCCCGTTGCCCTGAGGCCAGGGCATCAACCCCGACGGCGGTCGCGGAGGTTCCGGTGGCATTGGCCCTGCGCCCGAGGGCCGTGGCGCTTTCACCGTCGGCGATGGACGCTGCTCCGAGGGCTGTGGCGGCGGTACCTGAAGCCCGGGCGTTCAACCCGACGGCGGTC
>NZ_JBKOUC010000131.1:0-283 GCF_046764815.1 Aphanothece stagnina RSMan2012 | reverse complement strand
TTCAGGTACCGCCGCCACAGCCCTCGGAGAAGCCTCCATCGCCGACGGTGAAAGCGCCACGGCCCTCGGGCGCAAGGCCAATGCCACCGGAACAGCCGCGACTGCCGTCGGAACAGCCTCCAGCGCCGACGGTGAAAGCAGCACGGCCCTCGGGCGCAGCGCCAATGCCACGGGAATCGCCGCGACCGCCGTCGGGTTGAACGCCCGGGCTTCAGGTACCGCCGCCACAGCCCTCGGAGCAGCGTCCATCGCCGACGGTGAAAGCGCCACGGCCCTCGGGCGC
>NZ_JBKOUC010000130.1:0-309 GCF_046764815.1 Aphanothece stagnina RSMan2012 | reverse complement strand
GGTAACGCCGCCACAGCCCTCGGACAAGCGTCCATCGCCAACGGTGAAAGCACCACGGCCCTCGGTCGCAGCGCCAATGCCACCGGCCTCGCCGCGACCGCCGTCGGGTTGGAGGCCCGGGCTTCAGGTATCGCCGCCACAGCCCTCGGAGAAGGCTCCATCGCCGATGGTGAAAGCGCCACGGCCCTCGGACGCAAGGCCAATGCCACCGGCCTCGCCGCGACCGCCGTCGGGTTGAACGCCCGGGCTTCAGGTATCAGTGCAAGCGCACTGGGCAATCAGGCTGACGCGGCTGGTGAAAGCGCTACC
>NZ_JBKOUC010000129.1:0-316 GCF_046764815.1 Aphanothece stagnina RSMan2012 | reverse complement strand
CAGGAGCTCTTCAATGTTCGACGCCTTCACCAAGGTTGTAGCCCAGGCTGATGCCCGCGGCGAATTCATCAACGCTGGTCAGATCGACGCCCTCTCGGCGATGGTCGGAGACAGCTTCAAGCGCATGGACACGGTGAACCGCATCACCTCCAACGCTTCCAAGATCGTCACCAACGCCGCTCGCGATCTCTTCGATCAGCAGCCGGCTCTCATCGCCCCCGGTGGTAACGCCTACACCCACCGCCGCATGGCTGCCTGCCTGCGTGACATGGAGATCGTCCTCCGCTACGTCACCTACGCCATCTTCACCGGTGAC
>NZ_JBKOUC010000128.1:0-328 GCF_046764815.1 Aphanothece stagnina RSMan2012 | reverse complement strand
CGCCCTGGAAGCGGAGCTGGCACTGGATTTGGATCGCCAGATCGATGCGATCGAGGAGCGGATCTGGGATTACTACTGCGAGGCCGATCCCGAGCAGATCCTGCTGTCGGTTCCCGGGATTGGCAGGATCCTTGCTGCCCAGATCCTGGGTCGCCTGGGTGATCCCGGGCGGTTTCGATGCCTGGCCGCAGCCAGGGCCTACTCCGGCTTGATCCCTAGACAAAACAGCTCAGGGCGCAGCAGTGCTGGCGGAGGCCCCAGCAAGAAAGGGGATGCCTGCTTGCGGGAAGCGCTGTTCCTGGCGGCCAATCAGGTCCGCCGTTTCGAT
>NZ_JBKOUC010000127.1:0-333 GCF_046764815.1 Aphanothece stagnina RSMan2012 | reverse complement strand
GCCGTTGTACAGCCACTCATCGAGGGAGGCAGCTTCCCAGATGGGGTAGAAGTGCAGGCCGATGGCGTTGCTGGAGGGCACCACAGCACCGGAGATGATGTTGTTGCCGTACAGCAGGGAGCCGGCCACGGGCTCACGGATGCCGTCGATGTCGACAGGGGGAGCGGCGATGAACGCCACGATGAAGCAGATGGTCGCAGCCAGCAGGGTGGGGATCATCAGCACGCCGAACCAGCCCACGTAGAGGCGGTTGTTGGTGGAGGTGACCCACTCGCAGAACTGCTGCCAGCTGGAGGCGCCGGAGCGCTGCTGGAGAGTGGTGGTCATGAGAAC
>NZ_JBKOUC010000126.1:0-333 GCF_046764815.1 Aphanothece stagnina RSMan2012 | reverse complement strand
ATCGAAACGGCGGACCTGATTGGCCGCCAGGAACAGCGCTTCCCGCAAGCAGGCATCCCCTTTCTTGCTGGGGCCTCCGCCAGCACTGCTGCGCCCTGAGCTGTTTTGTCTGGGGATCAAGCCGGAGTAGGCCCTGGCTGCGGCCAGGCATCGAAACCGCCCGGGATCACCCAGGCGACCCAGGATCTGGGCAGCAAGGATCCTGCCAATCCCGGGAACCGATGACGTGACCCCCATTGCTGGTCCAGTTCTTCTGAGAGCTGGTGGGTCGTCAGGCCGCTCTCCACTGCTGGAGGACCTCCAGGGGCGTACGCCCCTGGAGCGCCGAATGCG
>NZ_JBKOUC010000125.1:0-339 GCF_046764815.1 Aphanothece stagnina RSMan2012 | reverse complement strand
GCGCCGGCACCCAACGCAGTGGTTTGGAAGCCCGTGGCATTGGCGCTGCGCCCGAGGGCCGTGGCGCTTTCACCGTCGGCGATGGAGGCTTCTCCGAGGGCTGTGGCGGCGGTACCTGAAGCCCGGGCGTCCAACCCGACGGCGGTCGCGGCGGTTCCGGTGGCATTGGCGCGAGGACCCAGTGCCGTCGCCTGTTGCCCTGAGGCCAGGGCGCCGGCACCCAACGCAGTGGTTTGGAAGCCCGTGGCATTGGCGCTGCGCCCGAGGGCCGTGGCGCTTTCACCGTCGGCGATGGAGGCTTCTCCGAGGGCTGTGGCGGCGGTACCTGAAGCCCGGGCG
>NZ_JBKOUC010000124.1:0-381 GCF_046764815.1 Aphanothece stagnina RSMan2012 | reverse complement strand
CTCCACCAGCCGTCAGCAGCACGGCCAGCGGCCCAGGCCTTCACGGGGTCCTGCGCCCCGGGATCTGGATGCCCGAGGGCGGATGGACCGAAAACTGCGCTCTCAGGCCGGGCAGGCGATCTACGCCCTCCGCAAGACGATCGTGGAGCCCGTGTTCGGTCAGATCAAAGGTGCCAGGCGCCTGGTTCGCTTCCGGTTACGAGGCATGGAAAAGGTGAACGGGGAATGGGCCCTGATGGCCACCAACCACAACCTGCTCAAGCTGTTCAGGGCATCAGTGGCAACAGGTTGAGGGCGTGGTTGATGTCGCCAGGGCCGTGGGCGGGCATTCCGACATCGCCAGCGCTCAATGCTGGCGCTCTGCCCTCGGCGCAACGTGCG
>NZ_JBKOUC010000123.1:0-386 GCF_046764815.1 Aphanothece stagnina RSMan2012 | reverse complement strand
CGGCGGTCCTTACCAGCTGGTTGTCTTCCACTTCCTGATCGGCGTCTTCTGCTACATGGGCCGCGAGTGGGAACTTTCCTACCGCCTCGGCATGCGCCCCTGGATCTGCGTGGCCTACAGCGCCCCCGTGGCTGCTGCCAGCGCCGTGTTCCTGGTGTATCCCTTCGGTCAGGGCTCCTTCTCCGACGGCATGCCCCTCGGCATCAGCGGCACTTTCAACTACATGCTGGTGTTCCAGGCTGAGCACAACATCCTGATGCACCCCTTCCACATGTTGGGTGTGGCCGGTGTGTTCGGCGGCAGCCTGTTCTCCGCCATGCACGGTTCGCTGGTGACCAGCAGCCTGGTGCGTGAGACCACCGAGAGCGAGAGCCAGAACTACGGCT
>NZ_JBKOUC010000122.1:0-387 GCF_046764815.1 Aphanothece stagnina RSMan2012 | reverse complement strand
GCGGGGGAGTATCAGATCAGCGGTCTGGTGAGCGGTGAGGGGGTGACGATCAGCCAGACGGCGGGTGTGTATGACAGCAAGGATGTGGCGAGCGCCAGCCAGGTGAGTGCGGTGCTGACGGGCGCGGATTACGGGGCGGCGGCAGGAACGGATCTGGGGAACTACAGCCTGGATCTGCTGGCGGAGGGGAATGGAGCGATCACGCCGGCGACGCTGAGCGTGAGCCTGTTGGATCAGAGCAAGGTGTACGACGGCACGACGACGGCGGTGCTGGGTGCGGGGGAGTATCAGATCAGCGGTCTGGTGAGCGGTGAGGGGGTGACGATCAGCCAGACGGCGGGTGTGTATGACAGCAAGGATGTGGCGAGCGCCAGCCAGGTGAGTGCG
>NZ_JBKOUC010000121.1:0-393 GCF_046764815.1 Aphanothece stagnina RSMan2012 | reverse complement strand
CTCAACAACCTGGCTTCTCTCTACGACAGTCAGGGTCTCTACAGCCAGGCGGAACCGCTCCATAAGCGTGCGCTGGCGATCAACGAAAAAGCCCTGGGCCCCGATCACCCCGATACCGCGACCAGTCTCAACAACCTGGCTTTGCTCTACTACAAGCAGGGACTCTACAGCCAGGCTGAGCCTCTCTACAAACGTGCGCTGGCGATCAACGAAAAAGCCCTGGGCCCCGATCACCCCAGTACCGCCCTCAGTCTCAACAACCTGGCTTTCCTCTACGACAGGCAGGGTCTCTACAGCCAGGCGGAACCGCTCCATAAGCGTGCGCTGGCGATCAACGAAAAAGCCCTGGGCCCCGATCACCCCAGTACC
Source organism: Aphanothece stagnina RSMan2012 (assembly GCF_046764815.1). Classification (NCBI taxonomy): domain Bacteria; kingdom Bacillati; phylum Cyanobacteriota; class Cyanophyceae; order Chroococcales; family Aphanothecaceae; genus Aphanothece; species Aphanothece stagnina. The sequence continues at coordinate 24 of NZ_JBKOUC010000121.1, read as the reverse complement.
GCCCTCAGCCTCAACAACCTGGCT
>NZ_JBKOUC010000120.1:0-396 GCF_046764815.1 Aphanothece stagnina RSMan2012 | reverse complement strand
CCGAGAAAGGGAGAAAAGAGACTTGACCCCAGTGGTGGGACCCCGCGGTAAGGCTCAGCCGGGGCGGCAGGGCTGGGAGCGCAGGGAACCGCAGGCGGGAGGATCGGCGGGGACGTCGACGCCGGGCACAACCGACAGCGCCAGCGACGACGGATGGTCGGCGTCGTGGGCGATCTCGTTGGTCTCGCCCGCTGCGATCGTGTCGGCGAAAGCCCAGATGGGGCGGGCCCCGCCCGGCGCGTCGACAGTGACGCGGATGGACGTGCCCGGCCGGAACACGTGGGCGAAGGGGAACACCGCGATGCGCATCGGGGTGAACTCGCCGTCGGCGAGGGGTGCGGCGTCGGCCTCGACGTTGGTGTACGTCGGGGCGACCTCGGTGCTGGTCGCCTCGTC
>NZ_JBKOUC010000119.1:0-400 GCF_046764815.1 Aphanothece stagnina RSMan2012 | reverse complement strand
TCGCCATCGGCTACCGCAGCAACGCCTCCGGCTCAGCGGCGACAGCCCTTGGTGACCAGGCCAGGGCGGCTGGAGCAGGCGCTACCGCCACCGGTTACCTGGCCAACGCCAGCGGAACCGCCGCGACCGCCGTCGGAACAGCCTCCATCGCCGACGGTGAAAGCGCCACGGCCCTCGGACGCAAGGCCAATGCCACGGGCTTCCAAACCACCGCGTTGGGTGCCGGCGCCCTGGCCAACTTCACCGGCTCCACCGCCATCGGCACCGGTGCCACCACCACCCGGGCCAACCAGATCGTGCTCGGTCGCTCTGGCGACACCGTCACCATCCCCAACCTGTCCGGCACCGGCAGCGGCCTGATCCTCGCCAACGACGACGGCACCCTCTCCCGCTCAGCCGC
>NZ_JBKOUC010000118.1:0-407 GCF_046764815.1 Aphanothece stagnina RSMan2012 | reverse complement strand
CACCACCACCCAACAGAGGCAAACTGTTGAGTAGGGCCAATTTTACCAAGGCCTGTTGACTTGCCCTTTCCACTTCTGCTTCTAAATCAACACAGGCGGGGGTTTGACAAACCTGATCGGGGGCTTGGACATTGCCTTGGCGACGATAAAGCTCGGCCAACGCTTGCCACCGAAACCATCCTTTTAACTGAGTATCAATAATCTTTTCCGCATCAGGGGAAATGGTTTCACCTTGCCCCAGGGCAATGAGCACTGCAGCGATTTTCTGCCCATTGGACTGGCCATGGGTTAATACCGATCGCCAAGTGTCTAGGGCTTGGTCCATCTGATTTTGCTGCTGCTGTAGCAGTCCTAAGTTAATTTTAATTTGGTCTAGGGTTATTTGATTTTTAGCAATAACCGTTTGC
>NZ_JBKOUC010000117.1:0-407 GCF_046764815.1 Aphanothece stagnina RSMan2012 | reverse complement strand
GATGCGTCGCTGCTCGCGTTCACGGTCATCGCTGCCGGCGCCGCCGGGTCGCTGCTCGCGGGCGCTGCGGCGGACCGGATCGGCAGCGGGCGGTCGGCCCGTGTGGCCATGCTCACGTCGGGAACGGTCGCCGCCGTGATCGGCTGGGGCCGACTCCCGCTGGCGGTCGTCGTCGCGCTGGCGGTCGTGTGGGGAGTGACGGTCGTGGCCGACTCGGCCCAGTTCTCTGCCATCGTCACCGAGCGCGCCGAGCAGTCGTTCGTCGGGACCGCGTTGACCGTGCAGTTGGCGTTCGGATTCCTGCTGACCATCACCACGATGTGGCTGGTTCCGATCGTGCGCGATGGCGCCGGCTGGTGGTGGGCGTTCGCGATGCTGGCCCCGGGTCCGCTGCTCGGTGCCTGGGC
>NZ_JBKOUC010000116.1:0-420 GCF_046764815.1 Aphanothece stagnina RSMan2012 | reverse complement strand
AAAACTACTTTGGGTTTCAGAATCCAGATTGGTGCCTGCTTTGATAAACAATTCAGTACCGATAATTTCAAACAGCGCCGCATCGGCACCGGACAGGCTGAGGTTGTTGGTGCCTAAAGCATCATCGGTGATGATAATATCTGCTACTTTCACCGGATTAGTGGTGTCAGTATTTTCCTCCAAGGTGTTGACCTGGTTATCAAGGGCAATAGTTGGTAACTCATTGACATCTTGGAGGCTCAGATTGAACACCACCGTCGCATCGGGAGTTGTACCAATAGCGGGATCATCCACTTCCACGGTGACAGAAAAACTACTTTGGGTTTCAGAATCCAGATTGGTGCCTGCTTTGATAAACAATTCAGTACCGATAATTTCAAACAGCGCCGCATCGGCACCGGACAGGCTGAGGTTGTTGGT
>NZ_JBKOUC010000115.1:0-422 GCF_046764815.1 Aphanothece stagnina RSMan2012 | reverse complement strand
GTCCGAGCAGGGCCTGGGTCAACAGGAACGGCGCCTTGACGTTGATGTCGAGCACCTTGTCGAACCCCGATGCCGGGAACTCGTCGATCGGTGCGCCCCATGCAGCACCGGCGTTGTTCACGAGGATGTCGAGGCGATCCTCGCGCTCGGAGAATGCACCGACGAACGCGGCGAGTCCCTCGGCGGTGGCCAGGTCGGCGGGGATCGACACGCACTCGCCGAACTCGCCCAGCCGAGCCGCGGTGGCGTCACAGGCCTCGGCCTTGCGGGCGGTGATGTAGGTCCGTACACCGTTGCGGACGAGGCCCTCGGCGATCATCTCGCCGATGCCCCGTGACCCACCGGTGACGATGGCGACCTTCCCCTCGACCGAGAACAGCTCTGTGATGTGCATGGCCGACATCATGGCAGTCACGTCGAGA
>NZ_JBKOUC010000114.1:0-423 GCF_046764815.1 Aphanothece stagnina RSMan2012 | reverse complement strand
CCTCAACCGTCGTCACATCATCCACATCGGCGATCGCGGCCGTCGCCGTCGCTCCTTCAACACTCGTCTCTTCAAAGTTTCCGCCGTTGATCGCGGTCACCGTTGCCGTCAAACTGGACGGATCGATGTACACATCACGATCTTCCGTCGAGATGAACTGCGATCCGGCTCCGGTCGCATCCAGCGCAACCGTGTACTCCGTTCCGCCGATCTCCACCGTCACACTGGCCGGATAGCCAGCTTCCGGCGGATTGCTCAGCTGGAAGTTGAACGTCACTCCCGTATCGTTCTCCGTCACATCCGACGTCGTCACCTCAACCGTCGTCACATCATCCACATCGGCGATCGCGGCCGTCGCCGTCGCTCCTTCAACACTCGTCTCTTCAAAGTTTCCGCCGTTGATCGCGGTCACCGTTGCCGTCA
>NZ_JBKOUC010000113.1:0-429 GCF_046764815.1 Aphanothece stagnina RSMan2012 | reverse complement strand
ACCATCACCGATGGCACCACCCCCCAGACCATAGTCTTAACCGCCGCCCAAATCAGTGCTGGGGTAGTAACCACCCAGGTAGCAGTACCCGCCGAAGGTGCCACCCTGACGGTGAGCGCCTTTGTGACGGATATTGCCGGCAACCAAGGAGCCAATGGTAGTGATAGTGCCGTACTAGATACCACCGCACCGAGTGCCCCAGTTGTAACGATTACGGAAGATGCCAACAATGATGGGTTCATCAATGGTGGGGAATTGAATGGGCTAGTAGATGTATCGGTGGCGCTACCAGGAAATGCCGTAGCCGGGGATAGCCTGACCATCACCGATGGCACCACCCCCCAGACCATAGTCTTAACCGCCGCCCAAATCAGTGCTGGGGTAGTAACCACCCAGGTAGCAGTACCCGCCGAAGGTGCCACCCTGACG
>NZ_JBKOUC010000112.1:0-434 GCF_046764815.1 Aphanothece stagnina RSMan2012 | reverse complement strand
CCCCAGACCTTGTCGACCATGCGGGTGGGAAGCTGGCGGGCGAGCGTGGTGGCAACCGTCACTGGTTCACCGCTCCGGGCAATTTGCCCACGCCTTGCGCTCCGTCACGTGTCGTCACCAATACCTCCCCGTTTGCCACGATAATGCAGACATCCTTGAGGCCCACCGCCGAGACGCGCGGGCCATCGCTCATGGCGAAGACCCCGCTGCAGTCGGCCAGGTCAGCCGTCCCGCGCACGACATTGCCGCTGGCGTCGGCGTTGTCCGCCAACGCATCCGCGACTGCTGCCCAATTGCCGATGTCTGACCACCCCATATCGGCGGGGACCATAGCAGCGCGCGCGGTGTTTTCCATCACTGCGTAATCGATCGATTCGCCTGCGATTGCGGCAAAGGGTTCGGACGCGGGGTGGAAGCATGCCCCCTCCGTCCGT
>NZ_JBKOUC010000111.1:0-435 GCF_046764815.1 Aphanothece stagnina RSMan2012 | reverse complement strand
CCTGATCCTCGCCAACGACGACGGCACCCTCTCCCGCTCAGCCGCCTCCGCTGCCGCCGTCAGCAGCCTCAATTGCACCGGCACCGGCGCCAACGCCGTCTGCTACGGACCGGGCGCCAATGCCAACGGCGACTTCACCACCGCCATCGGCTCGGATTCCCTCGCCATCCAGTCCGGAGCCACGGCCCTGGGGGCCAACTCCCGGGCGGATGGCATCAGCGCCACGGCCCTCGGGCGCAACGCCAACGCCACCGGAACCGCCGCTGTAGCAGTGGGGGCCTTCGCCAATGCCAATGGCATTGGCACCGTGGCCATCGGCCAGGACGCCAACGCCATTGGCGAGAACACCATTGCCATCGGCCGGGAGGCCGTTGCCAACGCGGGTAGCTCACCCCTCTCGGGAGCCATCGCCATCGGCTACCGCAGCAACGCCTC
>NZ_JBKOUC010000110.1:0-435 GCF_046764815.1 Aphanothece stagnina RSMan2012 | reverse complement strand
CGAAGCCACACTCGACTATCACCGAGAGGTTCCGGCGGCCGTTCTGGACATCAACGCCGTCCTGCGCAACGACGACATCGGCACCTTCGACGAACTGTCGGACCGTGACGAAACCGGCACCCGGACCGAGTACGGCCTTGGTGCCCGGCTGGAAACCGGCCGCACGTCCGTTCTCGGCTTCGCGCTGGGGCTGGGCTATTCCAAGACCGATTTCCAGAACGCCTCGGACGTCGATCTGGTCGACAGCACCGAAATCCGCGGCGATGCGGCAGTGATCGTACATTTCTCGGAAGTGGCGACCGGCCGTGTCGGACTGCGCTACTCCCAGCGTGAGGACGCTTCCGCCGGCACGACCGTGACCGAAACCCGCACCGGCTTTGTCGGGCTCGACTATTCGGTCAGCGAACGGCTCGACCTGTCGGCCGAGCTTGGCAA
>NZ_JBKOUC010000109.1:0-436 GCF_046764815.1 Aphanothece stagnina RSMan2012 | reverse complement strand
GCCGAGAGGGCGTCGATCTGACCAGCGTTGATGAATTCGCCGCGGGCATCAGCCTGGGCTACAACCTTGGTGAAGGCGTCGAACATTGAAGAGCTCCTGTTCTCGACGAAGGGTCGGGAAGGGTGGGACGGGGATTCAGGCTGCGGGTGGCAACCTGCTGGTGCAAAGCACTGGGCCATTGTGATCAACCTGGCCTCCAGATTCTGTGTACTTCACAAAGGGTCACTGCTGCCATGGACCTCCCGTCGCCGTCACCAGAATGCCGCGGAATATCTTTACGGTTTTCTTTATGATTGCCCTCCGTCGGTCGGCGGCCTGGTGCCCGGAGGATTGGATGATGACAGGTCATGAAAAAGGCCCCCGAGCGGGGGCCAGAGGAGCCGAGGTAAGAACCCTTGAGGAGGGATTTCAGACGAGGGCGGCGATGGCGTAGTCG
>NZ_JBKOUC010000108.1:0-440 GCF_046764815.1 Aphanothece stagnina RSMan2012 | reverse complement strand
CTCCAGGACAGTGGCGAAGGACGGTTGGGACTACGGCCCGAATTAACCCCCTCCATTGCTAGGGCAGTGGTGACCCGCATGACCGACAGCCAACCCCAAAGATTGTGTTATCGGGCCAATGTCTTTCGTAATCCCCCGGAAGGCTACCACGGTAAGCAAATGGAGTTTTTCCAAGCGGGCATAGAATTGCTGTTTGCCGGGGGCGTTCGGGCTGACGCGGAAATTCTTCTATTGTTGACGGATTGCCTGACCCAATTGGGCTTGACCGATTGGCAGTTAATTTTGGGGGATGCGGGGTTGACCAGAAGTCTGCTGGCCAAATTACCCACCCATCTGCAAACTGCTGTGCGGGATTGCATCACTCGCTTGGACTATGTGGAACTGTCCCAACTGCCCTATCCTGACGATGAGGCAAAAAACCTGGCTCTGCAATTGTTTGA
>NZ_JBKOUC010000107.1:0-454 GCF_046764815.1 Aphanothece stagnina RSMan2012 | reverse complement strand
AGATTATGTTGCGGGAAGAGGAAATTGAGCTCAGCCCCGCCAGTGATGGGCCTGTGGTTATCAGCGATCGCCAATTTCTTGGTCGAGAGTATCGCTACTGTTTAGAAACTGCCGCTGGCCGGCAAATCCATGCCCGCACTTCTTTACAGACAGTAATTCCGGTGGGCAGTAAGGTTAATTTAACCCTAACGAATCCTTCCCCCCCCATATTTGTCCATGCTTAGGGGAGTTTTAAGGAGAATTTAACTATTTGGGTGGCATTGGCTAGTGGACAGTCTAGAATGGGCGGTGTTGTGGCCCCACCATTGTCGTGAGTGACTCTCCCTTAACGATTTTGATTGTTGATGAAGATCCCGTGTTTCGCCTGGGATTGGTCACCGCTTTGGGGAGGGAGCCTGATATACAGATACTGGGAGAGGGGGAAGGACTAGATAATCTACGCCAACAACTGGAA
>NZ_JBKOUC010000106.1:0-454 GCF_046764815.1 Aphanothece stagnina RSMan2012 | reverse complement strand
CGTCGGGAGTGGTTGTCAGTACGGATCAATATCAGGCCTATGCCATGGCCACTGGCGTGATTGCCTCGGTTGCCGTATCGGAGGGAGACTCCGTCGTCAGGGGACAACTCCTGGCCACCATCCGCAACGATGCCGCCACCCTTGGCAAGGAAAATGCCATGCTGGCCGCCGACTATGCGGCACAACGCAACAATGCCGAACGATTGGAAGAAGCCCGCACCGCCGTCACCATGGCAGCCCTGAAGCGTGCCGACGACTCCATGATGGCCCTGCGCCAGCGTAACCTGATGCGTCAGGGTGTGGGAAGCAAGGTGGAAGTGGACCAGCGTGAGTTGGCCGCCGCTACGTCGCGGGCAAACCACGAAAGTGCCCAGTTACGGTTGGCACAACTGGAGAAACAACTGCGGTTTGCTGCCCGGCAGGCCGACGTACAGAAGACCATTGCAGGGGTGAC
>NZ_JBKOUC010000105.1:0-454 GCF_046764815.1 Aphanothece stagnina RSMan2012 | reverse complement strand
ATTTTCCGTCGGAGCAGGCACCATTTCTCCTCGAAAGTCGAGAACTTGTACTAGAACTAGATAGGCCACCGCTAAGATAATCGAAATAGCCCCGGTGATAATGGCTACGATTTTGCCTGAATCCATAGTTAGATCCACTCCAATTTTCCTTGGGGAGATAATTTTCGACTGATCCTACCATGGGCTTCCTGATGACTTGGGCATAAATTTGCTCGCTACAATGATTTCCCATGTCCACCGATCGCCACCTTTGACTGGCAGTGTTTTTTCCATGACTTCATCTGTAGCTTTGCCCCTACCCGCCTTCACAGAAGCAACTTCCCTTGAATGTTGGCGACAAATGCAACACATTTCCCTCTCCATCCCTTTGGCCGATCACCCCAATCCTGTCACCGTGGCCACTAACTATGTAGACCAAGGACAAGGGGAGCCGATGCTTTTTCTCCATGGTTTT
>NZ_JBKOUC010000104.1:0-462 GCF_046764815.1 Aphanothece stagnina RSMan2012 | reverse complement strand
AAACCACTATTTCCTGGGTTACCCCAGGCCGGTCTAAGGCTAAATTGATTCCTAGGGCGATCGCCAAAGCTAAAAGAGTATTGAACAATACAGCCCCAGGAATGATCGAAAAATTTCTTCTAAGATTGGGAAAAATATCCTTAGCTGAATAGCACCGAAAAGTAGTTCCCATAATCGCCATGAAAATCGCTTTCTTTAGTAGTAAAGCCTACGATCGCCAGTTTTTTGAGCGGGCTAACCACCACCATGGGCGGGAAATGCTCTTTTTCGATGCCCAGCTCAACCTCGACACCGCCATTCTAGCGGAGGATTGTCCCGTTGTTTGTCTCTTTGTCAATGACCAAGCCCCGGCCCCAGTGTTGGAAAAATTAGCCGCCCAGGGCACCACCTTAATCGCCCTCCGTAGTGCCGGTTATAACAATGTGGACCTGAAAACAGCGGCGGCTTTGGGTTTAAAAGTGG
>NZ_JBKOUC010000103.1:0-463 GCF_046764815.1 Aphanothece stagnina RSMan2012 | reverse complement strand
AATCGAGATACCCAAAAATTTGCCATGAAATGCAGTGAAGTGACGGTGGCGGGTAAGGCAACTCCGATTTGTAAAGACCCCATTACTGATCCTGGTAAAGCCAGTAAAAAGGGGCGATTGTCCTTGATTAAAACAGAGTCCGGCTATCAGACTGTGCCCACTTCCACTGAAGATTTGCTGCAGGTTGTTTATGAAAATGGGCAGTTATTGCAAGACCAATCTTTGGATGTTATTCGCCAACGGGCGTGGCTTGGGATTGATTTAGTTAATGGATAATCCCAATCGTAGCAAGCTGCGGAGCATGGATAACCAAGTGACCATCAACGTCAGCGAGGCTAATGATAGCCGTACCACCACCGACCAACACAATGCCAGTCAGTTGGCGCGAGAATTAGAATCCGCTGTGGTGACTTTCCTGCAAAAACAAAAACACCCTGGGAGGAGTCCTAGCAGGGAGATAATA
>NZ_JBKOUC010000102.1:0-482 GCF_046764815.1 Aphanothece stagnina RSMan2012 | reverse complement strand
GTATTCATTTAATTGGTGCTAGTCGAGCGGCTATTGTAGGGGCAACTAATCCGGCTTTAACTGTAGTTTTGGCAGGAATAGCCATCCAAGAAAGTCTGAGTTATACCCAAATTTTAGGGGTTTGCCTGGTTACTTTCAGCATTGCCTTGCTTAATTATGAAAAAGCTGTCCCCAGTGCAGAGAAAAAGCAGTTCAAATAACCGAAAAAAAGAGCAGAGTTTATCCTTCCTGCTCCAGTTGTAAATCTTCAGTCGTATGTTTGCGCTAAGTTTAATTATCTAAATCAGGAAAAATTTTTAAACCCCGAAGGATTTACCACAACCGCAAGTTTGATTGGCATTGGGATTAGTAAATTGGAAACCGCCACCGATGAGGGCATTACTGTAATCCAGCATCAAACCATAGAGATATAACAGACTTTTCCGGTCACAAATGATTTGAAAACCATCATAGTCAAACACTTCATCATGTTCCGTGGCTCG
>NZ_JBKOUC010000101.1:0-490 GCF_046764815.1 Aphanothece stagnina RSMan2012 | reverse complement strand
CCAGAGGAGTCGCCACCCCACCGGGGCAGATCGCATCGATGGTGATTCCCTGGGTGGCCAGCGCCGGTGCAATCGCCCGCACCCAGCCCACCACTGCGTGTTTCGTAGCGGTGTAGAAGGGATCCGGCGCCCAGGGCACCAGGCCCGCCGCGGAGGCGGTTGCGACGATCGCTCCCCCGTTCATCGAGGCGGCCGCTGCCACCGTGCCGAACACGACCCCATCGATGTTCACTGCTGCCACGGCGCGGTAGCGCGCCGGATCGAGGTCTGCGATCGTGTACGGCGAACCCTGATCGGCGATGGGACGCCCGAGGATCCCGGCGTTCAGGAAGACGAGATCGATGCCGCCGAGGGCCGTCATCGCCTCGGCGACCATTGCGGTGTTCGCCCCGTCGCCGTCCGCGACGTCGACGACCATCGTCGAGGCGCCGGTTGCAGCAGCGACGGCCTCGAGGCCGCCGGCGTCGACGTCGGCGGCCAGAACCGTCGC
>NZ_JBKOUC010000100.1:0-492 GCF_046764815.1 Aphanothece stagnina RSMan2012 | reverse complement strand
GATGCCCTCCGCGCTGCAACGCCGGTGGCAGCCGAGGAGACTGACGACGCCGCGGCCGCGCTGGATGCGTTGCTGGCCGCTGTGCCGCAGGCGGCGGAAGAGCCTGACACCAAGGCTGCTGCCCTCGACGCCCTGCGGGCCGCAACACCGGTGGCGGCCGAGGAACCCGACACTAAGGCCGCAGCACTTGACGCCCTGCGGGCCGCAACGCCGGTGGCGGCCGAGGAACCCGATGACGCCGCGGCCGCGCTGGATGCGTTGCTGGCCGCTGTGCCGCAGGCGGCGGAAGAGCCTGACACCAAGGCTGCTGCCCTCGACGCCCTCCGCTCTGCAACGCCGGTGGTGGCAGCCGAAGAGCCCGATACAAAGGCCGCCGCCCTCGATGCCCTCCGCGCTGCAACGCCGGTGGCAGCCGAGGAGACTGACGACGCCGCGGCCGCGCTGGATGCGTTGCTGGCCGCTGTGCCGCAGGCGGCGGAAGAGCCTGACACC
>NZ_JBKOUC010000099.1:0-498 GCF_046764815.1 Aphanothece stagnina RSMan2012 | reverse complement strand
ACTGCGACTAGTCTCAACAACCTGGCTTTGCTCTACTCCAACCAGGGTCTCTTCAGCCAGGCTGAACCGCTCACTAAGCGTGCGCTGGCGATCAGGGAGAAAGCCCTGGGCTCCGACCACCCCAGTACCGCCCTCAGTCTCAACAACCTGGCTAGTCTCTACAGCGACCAGGGTCTCCACAGACAGGCTGAACCGCTCTATAAGCGTGCGCTGGTGATGACAGAAAAAGCCCTGGGCTCCGATCACCCCGATACCGCCCTCAGTCTCAACAACCTGGCTAGTCTCTACAGCGACCAGGGTCTCTACAGCCAGGCTGAACCGCTCACTAAGCGTGCGCTGGCGATCAGGGAGAAAGCCCTGGGCCCCGATCACCCCGATACTGCGACTAGTCTCAACAACCTGGCTTTCCTCTACGACAGGCAGGGCCTCTACAGCCAGGCTGAGCCGCTCTACAAACATGCGCTGGTGATCACAGAGAAAGCCCTGGGCCTCGATCAC
>NZ_JBKOUC010000098.1:0-502 GCF_046764815.1 Aphanothece stagnina RSMan2012 | reverse complement strand
GCCGTTGAGTTCCTAACCGCTGTCAAGTCGCCAAGGCTTGCCAGGCCTCAGTTGTTGATGCAGCCTGACGAGGGGGTGGTTGCCGCTTTGGAGCGCTCTGCGACTCCTGGTTCAGCGTTGCTACCCCACCCAGAGCCTTGCCGCTCCGCTTCCTGATCGTGCGGCGAGCAGCGCGTACCGTTTCTGGGATGGCGTAGCGGTCCTTCACGATGGCTTTGCCCTCCTCCTTGCTGATCTCTCGCCCGTCCACATCGCGGATGACGTAAGGGACCCCAGCCCTCAGGCAGGCCGTGATGCGAGTCAACAGCACCGTGGCCACCGTGCAGACGGCGGAGTTGTGGTGACGGCCCGTCTCACACATCAACCGCTGATAGCGCCGGGCCAAGGTGGGATCGAAACGGCGGACCTGATTGGCCGCCAGGAACAGCGCTTCCCGCAAGCAGGCATCCCCTTTCTTGCTGGGGCCTCCGCCAGCACTGCTGCGCCCTGAGCTGTTTTGTCT
>NZ_JBKOUC010000097.1:0-517 GCF_046764815.1 Aphanothece stagnina RSMan2012 | reverse complement strand
CGCCTCACGGAGGAATTCGGGTTCAAGGTGCATACGTTCACGCATATTCTGGAGGGCTACAAGATTGCCCGCGAGATGGCTCGTCATGGCGTTGGTGCCTCATCATTTGCCGACTGGTGGGCCTATAAGTTCGAAGTCTACGATGCCATTCCTGAGAACCCTGCCATCCTCCACGAGCAAGGTGTGAACGTCAGCATCAATTCAGATGATGCCGAGATGGCCCGGCGCCTCAATCAGGAAGCGGCAAAGAGTGTGCGCTATGGCGGCGTCTCGGAACGCGATGCTTGGAATTTTGTCACCATCAATGCCGCCAAACAAATGGACGCACAGAATCAGGTTGGCTCATTGGAAGAAGGAAAGGTGGCGGACGTCGTCGTGTGGAGTGGCAATCCGCTATCGAACATGTCGCGAGTAGAGCGCACATTCGTGGATGGTCGCGAGTATTTCTCACGTGAGACAGACGCGCGACTGCGCTCCAGGGACGCCGAGCTGCGCCGTTTCCTTGAACAGGCAGCCC
>NZ_JBKOUC010000096.1:0-517 GCF_046764815.1 Aphanothece stagnina RSMan2012 | reverse complement strand
AACAGGTTGAGGGCGTGGTTGATGTCGCCAGGGCCGTGGGCGGGCATTCCGACATCGCCAGCGCTCAATGCTGGCGCTCTGCCCTCGGCGCAACGTGCGACAGGCTCCTAGGTGTTGTTTCTCACCAGGTTCGTCAGCGCAGCAGCTCGATGAGCCGCTGCTGAGGTGAGCGCCAGCCGAGGGCTGAGTGCTTCCTGAGCCGGTTATAGATCGCCAGGAAGCGGGGCAGCCAGCGGTTCCGTTCCTCGGAGTTCTGGAAGGCCATGGCGTAGGCCCACTCCCGGCAGAGGGTCTGAATGAATTGCTCCGCCTTGCCGTTGGTTCTGGGCGTGTAGGGCCTGGTGCGGATGTGCCGGAGCCCCAGGATGCGGCAGGCCTTGGCGAACGCCCTGGAGACGTAGGCGCGGCCGTTGAGTTCCTAACCGCTGTCAAGTCGCCAAGGCTTGCCAGGCCTCAGTTGTTGATGCAGCCTGACGAGGGGGTGGTTGCCGCTTTGGAGCGCTCTGCGACTCCTGGT
>NZ_JBKOUC010000095.1:0-518 GCF_046764815.1 Aphanothece stagnina RSMan2012 | reverse complement strand
TCTGGGACTAGCTCTATTGTCTTAACTGGCACAGTTGCCAATATTAATACATTCCTTACTGGCTCTGCCCCTGTTTTTGCTCCCAGCGCTAACTTCAACGGTGCTGTTACCCTCACCATGGTCACCAATGATGGCGGTAATACAGGAGGTGCAGCACTATCTGATACTGACACCTCAACTATTACCGTCAATTCCGTCAACGATGCGCCAATCAATACCCTGCCAGGCACGTTCAGTGTAAATGAAGACACTAACCTAACCTTGACCGGTTTGTCCATCAGCGATGTAGATGCTGGAACGGGCGATGTAACCGTAACACTGTCGGTCAATTCAGGGACTTTATCTGCATCGTCATCAGGAAATGTCACAGTAAATAACTCTGGGACTAGTTCTATTGTCCTCACTGGTACAGTTGCCAATATCAATACATTCCTTACTGGCTTTGCCCCTGTTTTTGCTCCCAGCGCTAACTTCAACGGTGCTGTTACCCTCACCATGGTCACCAATGATGGCGGTAA
>NZ_JBKOUC010000094.1:0-524 GCF_046764815.1 Aphanothece stagnina RSMan2012 | reverse complement strand
GTTGTTCCTTCCAGTCCGGTCTACCAGGGCAAATTATCGGCACCATCAAAAATTGGGGCCCCGTTCTGCAAACCGGCAACGGGCACCTATTGTTGGCACAAGTTCAGCCGCCGGGAAAAAAGCCCCAAAGCGGTTGGGATTTCATCAACGGCAACCGGAGCACCATTAGTTTCCTCTGAAGTGGGTTGATTCTGCTGACATGGGGCCGACTAATCTCCCAAAGTTAAGATTTCTACCCCATCTTCGGTTACCGCAATGGTATGTTCAAACTGGGCAGAGAGCTTACCATCTTTAGTGATGGCAGTCCAACCGTCATCGAGTAACACCGCCTCCCAGGTACCTTCATTGATCATCGGTTCAATGGTGAAGACCATACCAGGCCGCAATCTTTTGCCTTTGCCAGCTTTGCCGTAATGGGGAATTTGTGGGGCAGTGTGGAAAATTTTGCTAATGCCATGGCCAACAAAGTCCCTAACGACAGAAAACCCCTGGGCTTCGGCATGGGTTTGAATGGCAGACCCAAT
>NZ_JBKOUC010000093.1:0-533 GCF_046764815.1 Aphanothece stagnina RSMan2012 | reverse complement strand
TTCAACGATCGGCTACCTGAGTCCGATCGACTACGAGCAGGCGTTCATCACTGCCCGTACACTCATCCCTATGAACCCCTGATCGGTGTCCACGAAATCGGGGGAACCCCACAGCCTCTCTGGCGGATCGACGGAGCGGGCGCCGCACCCAGCGGCGGACGCTCGATCCGCACCGGCTGCAGCAGGCCGTGGAACTCCGGCACCAGCGCCTGCACCTCCGCCCTATCGCTCGGCTGCTGCGGGCTCCCTTCTCCACCGTGGCCAGAGCCCTCAACCGTCTCGGTCTCGGTCGCCTGAAGAGTCTGGAGCCCAAACCACCGGTGCAGCGGTACGAGTGGGAGCGCCAAGGCGACCTGATCCATGTGGATGTCAAATCCCTGGCCAGGTTCCGGAAGGTGGGCCACCGCATCACCGGTGATCGACAGCAAGGGCGCTCCTACGGCGTCGGCTACGACAAGGTTCACGTTGCGATCGACGACGCCACCCGCCTGGCCTACGTCGAGGTCTTGCCCGACGAGAAGGCGCCGACCACG
>NZ_JBKOUC010000092.1:0-548 GCF_046764815.1 Aphanothece stagnina RSMan2012 | reverse complement strand
TTTTATCTTGGAAATGGCTATCCATCGGGGGACGGAGGGCAAAGATTTTGATGTCTAAACCCGCCGCTTCGTGGGCAAGAATTTCATTGACAATGAACGTTTCCGAATAACGGGGATAGCGTTTAACAACGTAGGCAATGGCCATGGAAGATTTACAACGGAATTGGCTAGCAGGCTTGGGAGATAAAACGGGCACGGGTTTTGAGCAAATGATCCAACATCAGGGGAAGTTGTTGGGTAGCCCGGAGATTTAGAACTGGTTTGTCGTGTTGGTTTGTCGGGGCACAGTGGAGCCAAGCGGCCAGGTTTTGGGCATTTACTTGATTGGGATGGAGCACATCTACCAGGCCCAGTTGTTGTAAGCGGGTCGCCCGGAGCCATTGTTCTTGCCGGGGTTTAATGCGGGGAATAATCAAGGCCGGCTTCTGGAAGGAAAGAATTTCGCAGGTGGTGTTATAGCCCCCCATGGTGATTACCCGTTCTGCTGCTGCCATCAGCATGGTCGGTTCGGGACAGTGGGTCAGGATGCTGAGGTGGGGATTTTGTTG
>NZ_JBKOUC010000091.1:0-559 GCF_046764815.1 Aphanothece stagnina RSMan2012 | reverse complement strand
TCGGTGATCATCAGGAGCCTGGCGTGTTCAGGGTGGGGCGGGTGCCGCCAGAGGCGTTCTGGCGCAGCAGCTGCTCGTAGAACGCAAGCGTCTCGCGGCCGACACGATCCCAGGTGTAGGTCTGGCCGGCTGCGCGCGCTGCTGCTGCCATGCGCAGGAAATCGGCCGGGTGATCAATCAGATCCATGCAGGCCTGGGCCATCGCCTCGCAGTCGCCCGTCGGCGCAAGCACACCGCTCTCGCGGTGGCGGATCACATCGTGCATGCCGCCGTTGTCTGCTGCCACGACGCACAGGCCACGCGCCATCGCCTCGATGAAGGCCTTGCCGAAGCCTTCGAACAGCGAGGGGAACACGAAGATGCCATGCGCGTCGTAGAGCTCACGCAGCTGCTGCTGCGGTTGCCATGGCAGGAAGTGCACGCGCGCCAACACGGCCCGGTCCGTGAACAGCCCACGCGCGGCAGCATGGTTACGCCCCTCACAGACCCAGGTGAAGCTGGCCTGGGGCCGCGCCTGCAGCACCTGCTGGGCCACCTGCGCCACGAAGAACGGCGCCTT
>NZ_JBKOUC010000090.1:0-563 GCF_046764815.1 Aphanothece stagnina RSMan2012 | reverse complement strand
CAGCGCCCGGGCCGTCTGCCACTCGGTGCCGGCAGCGCCCGAGTCCGGCTCCGGAAGCACGTCGGCCATCATCAGGACCCTCACACCACGGACCCCGAAGCAGCGCCCTGGGGCCGCAGCTTCAGGAAGCCGGCCTGCAGCGCACGGATCCACACCTGGGGCGCCAGCGGATCGTCACGCAGCGAGGCCCAGATGTAATGCAAGGCCCGGACCTCGCCCTTGCGGATCAGGTGGCTGGCCACGAAATCGTTCATCCGGGCGCGCGAGTGGCTGGCGGACGCCTGGCAGACGGTTCCGGCATCCCAGGCCGTCTGCAGCAACAAGCTGGAAGGGTCGGTGACGACATGGGACACAGGCCAGATTGGATCATCGAGGTGATGCAAGCGATACCGCGCAGTTGGCCTTCGATCAGGGGCGGCGGGTAGCGCCAGACCTGGGTGCGCAGCAGAGCGTCGGTGATCATCAGGAGCCTGGCGTGTTCAGGGTGGGGCGGGTGCCGCCAGAGGCGTTCTGGCGCAGCAGCTGCTCGTAGAACGCAAGCGTCTCGCGGCCGACACGATCCC
>NZ_JBKOUC010000089.1:0-575 GCF_046764815.1 Aphanothece stagnina RSMan2012 | reverse complement strand
CCATCACTTATCCAGCGGTGGAGGTTATCAAGTTCAGCCATTTGTTCATCGGACAAACTGAACAAATCATCAACTTTGTCCAACGAATAGCCTAAATATTTCAGCCGATTGAACACTGTTGTCCGGGCTACCCCGTAGGATTTTTCCAGTTGTTGTACAACGTCACGTTTGGACTTTCCAGCGATGGACATTTTTTAAATCTCCCAAATATTTTTTTGTGGAACTTGTCGTTTAAGGGATTCTATATGACAATTTTTTTCTGTCAAGTCCAACGCTGGACTAAATTTGTCCAACATAAAGGAGTAAAAATCCAGCGGCAATCCGCCGGACAAATTGCCCTTTGCCATTGGACAAAATCTTATTTTCGCTGGACAAACGTTGCAAATGTCTAGTGATTTGTCTAACGCTCTTATTGCACAAACTGGACAATTCTTCCTTGGTCTTTGGACTGTCCAACGCATCCAGTATTAGTTGGCGGACAACTTCACCTTGTTTATGGGTAGGCCAGTCGTGGGAGTTAAATTCCATAGTGAACTCCTTAAAATTAATAATTTATATTGTCCAATAGCTAAAGA
>NZ_JBKOUC010000088.1:0-577 GCF_046764815.1 Aphanothece stagnina RSMan2012 | reverse complement strand
CGGCCTGATCCTCGCCAACGACGACGGCACCCTCTCCCGCTCAGCCGCCTCCGCTGCCGCCGTCAGCAGCCTCAATTGCACCGGCACCGGCGCCAACGCCGTCTGCTACGGGCCCAACGCCACCGCCAACGGCGCTAATACCACCGCCATCGGCTCGGATGCCCTCGCCAACCAGACCGGAGCCACGGCCCTGGGGGCCAACTCCCGGGCGGATGGCAGCAGCGCTACGGCCCTCGGGCGCAACGCCAACGCCACCGGAACATCCGCGACTGCCGTCGGGTTGGACGCCCGGGCTTCAGGTACCGCCGCCACAGCCCTCGGAGAAGCCTCCATCGCCGACGGTGAAAGCGCCACGGCCCTCGGGCGCAGGGCCAATGCGACCGGAACCCAGGCGACCGCCGTCGGGTTTGACGCCCTGGCCTCAGGGCAACAGGCGACGGCCCTAGGTCCTAGCGCCAATGCCACCGGAATCGCCGCGACCGCCGTCGGGTTGAACGCCCGGGCTTCAGGTACCGCCGCCACAGCCCTCGGAGCAGCGTCCATCGCCGACGGTGAAAGCGCCACGGCCCTCGGGCGC
>NZ_JBKOUC010000087.1:0-585 GCF_046764815.1 Aphanothece stagnina RSMan2012 | reverse complement strand
GGGGTGATCGGGGCCCAGGGCTTTTTCGTTGATCGCCAGCGCACGCTTATGGAGCGGTTCCGCCTGGCTGTAGAGACCCTGACTGTCGTAGAGAGAAGCCAGGTTGTTGAGACTGAGGGCAGTATCCGGGTGATCGAGGCCCAGGGCTTTCTCTGTGATCACCAGCGCATGTTTGTAGAGCGGCTCAGCCTGGCTGTAGAGGCCCTGCCTGTCGTAGAGGAAAGCCAGGTTGTTGAGACTGAGGGCGGTACTGGGGTGATCGGGGCCCAGGGCTTTTTCGTTGATCGCCAGCGTACGCTTATGGAGCGGTTCCGCCTGGCTGTAGAGGCCCTGCCTGTCGAAGAGTAAAGCAAGGTTGCTGAGGCTAGTGGCGGTACTTGGGTGATCGGGGCCCAGGGCTTTTTCGTTGATCGCCAGCGTACGCTTATGGAGCGGTTCCGCCTGGCTGTAGAGGCCCTGCCTGTCGTAGAGCAAAGCCAGGTTGTTGAGGCTGAGGGCGGTACTGGGGTGATCGGGGCCCAGGGCTTTTTCGTTGATCGCCAGCGCACGCTTATGGAGCGGTTCCGCCTGGCTGTAGAGACCCTG
>NZ_JBKOUC010000086.1:0-636 GCF_046764815.1 Aphanothece stagnina RSMan2012 | reverse complement strand
GTACTGATCAAAAAGAGCTTGCAATGCTGGGGAAATGGCCACAGTCCGACTGGACTTGGTTTTAGTTTTTTCAATGCGGAAAGTCATGGCATCGCTGGTGACATCAGCCCAAGCAAGAGAACAAGCTTCCCCAATGCGGCAACCAGTATAAAGACAAATACCAAATAGAAGGCGATCGCGGGGAGTGAGCAAGCCAACGGTGAATAGGTCATGCAGTTCCTGCTCAGTTAATACCTTTGCTTGCCCCTGGCGGTTAATTTTCATTCAATAATTCTGAGGAAACATTGAATAACTTCCACAACCCCAATTCTATCGTGGAATTTTTTCAACTCTCCATCGCTCAACATAAACTATTGCTAATTATTCTCAGTTGATAAATTCTGAAAACTGCCGCTATGTCCTAAATCGTCTGATACGGGGACTTACCGAAGAAAATGATGTAGTTAACCTGAAAAATCAAATATGAGGGTTAAAGACGATTTTCAAGGGTGTAATTTGTACTGTTTTAGGACAGATTGATAAATCATATCGGTTATTGGCGATCGCCGTCCTTAAGCTCACAACCCCAACCATCTTTATCCCTATCAATGCGGTGGTCATCTTTGCCAGTAATCCTGACTGGCTTTTTGTTGTCGG
>NZ_JBKOUC010000085.1:0-639 GCF_046764815.1 Aphanothece stagnina RSMan2012 | reverse complement strand
ATGCAAACTGGGTCTTTGGTGGGGATGTCAATTAGGACCATGCCTGGGCTAGAATGTCGCTCAGACTCCCACCTCCAGAAATGCTGCTTTACATCCATCGGTTTGCCTAAGCTTACTTGGCCCCGAATAAACCGCCGTTGATTGGTGCCCCTGCCATGACCGACTACTCCGCCGTTGATAAATCTTCCTCTATTTCCAACGAGTCCGACTGCATTCAGGCAGAATTGATGGCCGAGGAGGAAACTAACCCTGGGGTAACCTATGAACCGGGGGAGTCAAGCTTGGCGGCTTTGGATTCTCCCCTAGAGGCAACGGAGAGTTTTGCCTTCAGCTTCATTGATCGCCCAGTTCCCCAGAGTAAAGAATCCCCCACTTCCACAGAGGAACTTTTCGCCCGCCTGTTCACCCCCTGGAGTTTGGTGGGACTGCTGATGTTGGTGGCGGCCAATGGCCTATTGACCATCTACGGTTTGACCGCGAGGGTGCCGGGGCCAGCGATGACAGTGGCTAACTTTGACGGTTTACCCCCCATTCCCCCCAGCTTGCCTCCAGTGGCGGAAGTTTCCCCTCGCCTTAACTTACAAAAGCTCAGTGAGGTAGTGGTGGTGCGGGAGCCGGAACAATCTATTCCCCGTTCCC
>NZ_JBKOUC010000084.1:0-648 GCF_046764815.1 Aphanothece stagnina RSMan2012 | reverse complement strand
AGGCAGTCCATGAAGGAAAATATTTCTCCTGAGAATGCTCTCTCCATATTCGTAGAGTCAAGCATTGAACATCGTAATGCCACTGAAAACGGCGACTATCGTCGTGCCAACAAGGCCTACTCTTCAGTCGTCAAGTCAATGAAGATTTTAAAGGAAGGTGGCGAAACTGATGAGTTTCTGAAATTGTTGAATCATGAATCACCGAGTGTTAGACTTTCGTCAGCTTGTGCACTGCTCTCTACGTTTGAGACAGAGGCTTTGCGTGTTCTAGGCGAGCTCAAAAATGACACTGGACTTGTCTCTGTTGCTGCACAGTACACGATATTAGAATGGGAGAAAGGGAATTTATCATTGTTCGATGAGTCGCTGACCAAACGAAAGCCAGATCGTTAGTTCAGTGCATCTGAGAAATAATGTAGCAGTTCGGAGGAAGTCCATGAAGAAAACAGTTTCGCATGAGAATGCTCTCAACAGATTTGTTCAATCATGCATTGATCATCATGATGGGTCTGAGAATGGTGATTATCGACGTGTCAACAAAGCGTACGACATCATTATGAAGTGCATCAGAGTCTTAAAAGAGAATGGCGATACGGAGAAGTTTCTGCCATTGCTGAGGCATGATTCAAGCGGGGTTCGACTTTGGTC
>NZ_JBKOUC010000083.1:0-721 GCF_046764815.1 Aphanothece stagnina RSMan2012 | reverse complement strand
CATGAAAAAGGCCCCCGAGCGGGGGCCAGAGGAGCCGAGGTAAGAACCCTTGAGGAGGGATTTCAGACGAGGGCGGCGATGGCGTAGTCGATGTAGTTGTTGGCGATGACACCGGGGTCGCCGGAGATGCCGTGGTTGGCCTTGATGTAGGAGAGGGCCTCGACGTACCAGGAGGGGGAGAGTTCGAAGGCGCGGTTGATCTCGTCGAGACCGGCGATCAGGTACTCATCCATGGGTCCGGTGCCACCAGCCACGAGGCAGTAGGTGACCATGCGGAGGTAGTAGCCGATGTCACGGGCGCACTTGGCCTTGCCGCGGGAGTCGGAGGCGTAGTTGGTGCCCTGCATCTGGGTGGTGTAGGGGAACTTGTTGTAAACGGCCTGGGCGGCGCCGTTCACGAGTTCATCGGCCTTGGCGGTGAGGACCTTGGCGGCCTCGAGAGCGTTTTTGGCGCGCTCGAAGCGACCGAAGGCGGCATTCAGCTCGGTGTTGGAGAGAAAGCGGCCCTGGGAATCAGCGGCTGCGACGGCCTCGGTGAGGGGGGTCTTCATGGGTGGAGAAAGAGGAAGGTTGAACCGATGATCAGAGAGTGATCAGAGAAGAGATCCAGTGATCAGGCCGATCAGCCGACAGCGGCGGCAGCGCGGTCGAAGTAGGTGCCGACTTCGCTCATGAGGGCGGAGCAGTCACCGGGGGTGATGCCGTTGCGGTCGTTGGCGAT
>NZ_JBKOUC010000082.1:0-729 GCF_046764815.1 Aphanothece stagnina RSMan2012 | reverse complement strand
CAGCCCACGCGCGGCAGCATGGTTACGCCCCTCACAGACCCAGGTGAAGCTGGCCTGGGGCCGCGCCTGCAGCACCTGCTGGGCCACCTGCGCCACGAAGAACGGCGCCTTCACAAATTCGAAGCGGCCCACGTAAAGCAGCTTCAGGCGGCGGCCGATATCCATCGGCTCGGGGCAGGCTTCCTGGAAGGCCGGCGGGGCGGCCTGGGGGATCACCGCGATGCGCTCAGCGGCAACACCGTGGTGGCGTGTGAGGTAGGCCGCACACTGCGAAGCGCTCACGATGTGGCCATGGGCATGGCGGGCGATCATGCGGTTGCTGCGCGAGAGGGCGGCTCGCATCAGCGCACGGGCGACGCGCACTGGTGGCGGCTGCGGCGCAGCATGGGCTCGCCTCCATGTCGTCAGGTCATCCTCGTAACGGCCTTCGAAACCGTGCGACCGATGCACGAAGACCGCGTCTGGTGCGCGCAGGCGAAGCTCACGGGCGGCCAGGTAACCGTGAGACTGGTTGACGTGCACCACGTCGAACCTGCCCTGGCGAAGGTGGGCCCGCAGGGCCGCGCGGTAGGTGAGCGGCAGCTCGAGCAGGTAGTGCAGGTTCCAGTGGCGCAGCCGCCGCCGCCGCATGTCGCTGGCCCAGACCGTGCACACGTCGACGCCCGCACGCTCCAGCGCCCGGGCCGTCTGCCACTCGGTGCCGGCAGCGCCCGAGTCCGGCTCCGGAAG
>NZ_JBKOUC010000081.1:0-740 GCF_046764815.1 Aphanothece stagnina RSMan2012 | reverse complement strand
GGCCAGCGCGCGGGCGGCGTCGCCCAGCGCGATCAGCTTGACCTGCCGCGGCCGCGAATTGCGGTAGCCCTGCACCCGCGCCCCCGGCCGCGCCGCCATCGAGTTCGTCATGCCATGCATCCTCTTCAATCCATGAACCTGCCGCCCGACAGGTTCAGGCATTCCCCCGTGACATAGCCGCCCTCGCGCGCCACGAGGAACAGCACCGCATGCGCGGCCTCGTGGCTTTCGCCAAAGCGGCCCACGGGCACGCCCGCGCGCAGGCGGTCGCGCTTGTCCGCCGTCATGGTGGCAACTTGCGGCGCGAACAGCGACGTGGCGATGCCGTTCACGGTGACGCCATGTTCGGCCGTTTCCGCCGCCAGCACCCGCGCAAAGGCCAGAAGCCCCGCCTTGGCCGCCGCATAAGGCGCCACATTGTGATGCACGCCCGTCTTGGCCGACATGGTGGCCAGCACGACGATGCGGCCAAAGCCCGCCCCCGACATGTGGCGTGCTGCCTCCAGCATCAGGGCCGCGGGGGCGATCATGTCCTCCTCGGCGACGCGGCGGATGTCGTCGACGGGGGTGTCGAAGATGGGGCGGTTCTTCACCGGCCGGGCCGACAGCACCAGGATGTCCAGCCCGCCCAGTGCCTGCACCGCCATCGCCACCGTACGCGCGGCATCGGCGCAGGGGGCCACCACATGCGACGCGCCGGGCAGGTCGGCGTCGGCGGCCACGATCGCCCCCGCATCGGC
>NZ_JBKOUC010000080.1:0-760 GCF_046764815.1 Aphanothece stagnina RSMan2012 | reverse complement strand
GGGGAAGTTCAGCGACGAGGAAGTGGCCGAGGCCTTCGCGGAGTACCGCCGCCTGGGTGTCGGCGAGTTCGACTGGCCAGGGTGGGCCCGGCTGTTCACCGACGACGCCGTGTACATCGAGCACAACCTCGGGCGATTCGAGGGCCAACAGGCGATCGAGACGTTCATCGTCGACTGCATGGCGCAGTACCCGTCGATGGGACTGTGGATGGACTGGTGGGCCATCGCCGATGATCGGGTGGCGCTCTACATCTGGAACAACCTGCCCGACCCCACTGGCACCGGCAAGCGGTACGGGTTCCCGAACACGACCGTGCTGCACTACGCCGGCGACGGCAAGTGGGACTTCGAAGAGGACTTCTACAACCCCGCCGATGCCGAGAAGGTGTGGATCGAGTGGTTCACCGACGGGGGCCGCCTCGACACGCCGGCCGACCACAGCCTCGAAGGCATCGACGACTGGGCGCCGCCGGTGCCCACCCCGGCCTTCCCCCGCGGCGAGGTCGAGCGCGAGTTCCTCGCCTACCGCGAGCGCGGCTCGCATGCTGTGGCCACCGGCGACTGGGAGCAGTGGGCCGCGCAGTTCACTCCCGACGCCCGCTATCGCGAGCACCACTACGGCACGTTCAACGGCCGTGACGAGATCCGCGAGTGGATCACGTCCACGATGGTGGCGTTCCCCGAGATGACCTTCCCGGTCGATCACTACATCATCGACGGCAACCGGGTCATCGCCCAGATCCCGAACTGCCTGCCCGAC
>NZ_JBKOUC010000079.1:0-781 GCF_046764815.1 Aphanothece stagnina RSMan2012 | reverse complement strand
AATCAGAAGTACTTGGTTGTGGAACACTGCGCCAAAATCTTGCATAGGTAATGCGGGCTGGAAGAAGGCCGGGCTTCGCTAGACTACCATGATCAACCATACCTTAAACGTAGGCGATCGCCGTTGCTGACCGGGGCCACTGGGACAAAATGGCTTCAGCTAATGGGCGTTGTCGCTTCCGTACTGGGCACAGGCAGGGAAAAGTAAAAGGTACTGCCTTCCCCTAAATGGCTATGGACGCCGATGGTGCCGCCGTGGTGTTCAACGATCTTTTTACAAATAGGTAATCCCAACCCCGTACCCTGGGGTTTATCGGTGAGTACATCTCCTCCCCCCTGTTGGAATGGCTCAAAAATTTTCCCTTGATCCGCTGGATGGATGCCGGGGCCATTGTCAATAATTTCCGCCCTCAGATAATCCTGCTCCCGATAACCCTGGGCAATGATCAGACCATTGGCGGTGAATTTAACTGCGTTGGAAAGTAAATTCAGCACCACTTGCAAAATCCGATTTTCATCACCGATAAAGTCGGGCAAATTCGGTTCCAATACCACCTGCAACGTAATATTTTTCTCCTGGGCCTGGGGTGTGATGGTGGCGATCGCCCGTTCAATAATGGCCCCCAATTGACAGGACCGTTGTTCCCAGGACTCTTGTCCTGCTTCCATTTTGGCAATGTCTAACACATCGTTAATTAGAGCAGTGAGGCGGTGGGCTTCCGACTCAATAATGGCCAAATTCCGCATCACCCGGTCCATGGCTTTGCCAAGTTTGGGTTGAG
>NZ_JBKOUC010000078.1:0-828 GCF_046764815.1 Aphanothece stagnina RSMan2012 | reverse complement strand
TCATCCGCCCGTGAATTAGGTCGGGTTTGAAGTCGGAACATTTTCCCTCCACTCCAATAGGATGAACCACACAAACTAGATGAGGATTATGGGAGTAAAACTGGCATCGGTCACAATTAGAGGTTTTGGGCATTCTAATTCCGTACTAGACATTTCTTTTGATTTATCTGAGTTTTTTTTATCTTCATATAATATATAAAATTGAGGCACAATCACAGCTATAAATCCTATTATAAGAGTTGCAATAGTAATTAAAAATTGGTTTCTAGATGAAATTTCATTACTTCTAATCCTTTCATCAATAGAGTTCAATCTTGAATCAAAAGTGTTTTGAGAAATTAGCTCTCTTGTAAGATTATGAATCATTATTTCTATCGAATCTTTTGTCGGAAATTTATCAATATCTTCTTTTGTTCTGTTAATCAATTCAGACAAAGTTCTGCTAGTATCTTGAAAAGAATCAACGCTTAAATGGATTGATTTAAAAGAATCTTCATATCTTATTCTTAATTGTTTAACTTCTTCTCTTAAGTCTTTAATAATTTTAATATCTTCTATAACTAGTTGAAGACGCGGTGTAATTACGTTTAACTGTTCTTGAATTAACTTTTGCCCATTGTATATCTTTAATGTATTTTTAATATCTTTTTCAAAATATTTAGATACCGCATGACATACATCATTTAAGTTCCATTCATTGACTTGAGCTGGCTCAGTAAAGTGCTCTTCAACACAACGCTGTGTCGCATTTTCCAAAGAATCAAATAGTTTTTGTATTTGGTCTTGTATTTGGTCTTGTGTTTCTTGATTATGACTCATAAATTTTAT
>NZ_JBKOUC010000077.1:0-887 GCF_046764815.1 Aphanothece stagnina RSMan2012 | reverse complement strand
CGGCATCGGCTGTGATCGCTTCACCGGCTGGCAGGACGGTGATCGGGTCGAGGCCTACAAGCTGGTCACCCAGCGCCGCACCCTGAGCACCTGAGCGCCGTGTCCCGATTCCCGATGCCGTGACGCCCCGCAGCGAGCCCCTGCTCTGGCTTCAGCTCATCGCTCTGGGGGCGATTCCCCTGGAGCTGCTGCTGCTGCTGCTGGTGCTGGCGGGGGCGGATCCGGGGCCCCTTCCGGCCCTGGAACGCCTGCTCGCCTTGGGGCTGGGAAGCCTGGCCCCAAGCCTGCTGCTGTGGCGGCAGCCCCCCGACTGCTGTTCGCTGCTGCTCGCCCAGGTGCCGCTGCGGGGCCGCACGCCCGCACAGCTGAAGCTCTCGGCACTGCAGGATGCCCTGGGGCCCAGGCTGCTGGGCTTACTGGGGCCCGTGGCCCTGCTGCCCCTGTTCTGGAGTCTGGACAGTCACGCCGCTCTTGCCACCGCACTGTCGCCCCTGGCCCAGAGCAACCGCCTGGTCGTGCTGATCCTGGCGATTCCCCTGCTGGCCCTGCTGGTCTGGCAATGGCAGCAACTGGTGCAGTCCCTGTGGCTGCTCAGCCGCAGCGAGGCTGATCTGGACGCCGCCACCGCCCTCCGGGCCGAGGATCTGAGCCAGCGAAGGATCTGTCTGGGACTCCCCCTGCTGCTGCTCGAGCCGCTTCCACAGCTTCCACAGCCCCGGGGCCGGCCTGTCCCCCCGGCAGCTCCAGCGAGCACAGGCGGCGCAGAGCCCCCGGCAGGAGCGACCATCCGAGAACCTTCAGCGCCCGCGACTGCCTCACCAGCGCCGGAGGCTGAGGCCGGCCAGATAGACGCCACTGAGGCTGGCTCCCAGGCAGCCGGTGAAACC
>NZ_JBKOUC010000076.1:0-895 GCF_046764815.1 Aphanothece stagnina RSMan2012 | reverse complement strand
CTCCAATAAAGAACCGTAATGCTCTCAGAATTAAGGTTATGGGCACTGTAAGTAAAATTATCGGAACCGTCATGGAGAATGCTATTCCCCAAAGAATCGGTGAGAATCCCGGTCTTTTTGTGAAATATTCCTTTCCCTCCTTCCATTTTGATCAGCTTAATGCGGAGAAATTCCAGTCGCACCAATTCTGCTAACAGTTGGGTGCTAGTGAAAGCTTTTGTTTCCAATGCCTGCAAGAATTCTTCTAAAGTTCGTTGAATGTAGTGGGACCGATAAAGGGGGTCATTTAATTTTCGTAGTTCTTCCACATCCCGCTGATTGGTGAAGCCCTGTAAATCCATTAAGAGACGAATTTCCCCCCCCATAACCAACATTTGTTGTAGGGGTTCTTCATAAAGTTTAAGAACACCACTATTGAAAAAGGCTGTGGAGCGGCGATAGAGTGTGGTCTTGGCAAGGTAAGCACCAATAAATTTTTGATAATTATCAACATCTTTCGGCAAGCTAAAGCGTCTTCTTTTTTTGATATTAATATCCAGAAAACTATTAATTAATAAAGCTTTTTCAGTTTTAGCATCAACGCATTCTAGAAAGGCTTCTAACCTAGAAATTTTATTTGTTCTAAGTAAAATTAGAGAGGGAATGTTATCAGGTTTCTTGGGAATATATTCATAAACACTGGCATCATTAAGGTTAATGCGTATTAATTTATGGGTCTTTGGCTTTTCCCCAATACCGAATAAGCGCAAACTAAAGAACTCTTTGAATTTATTGCCTGCGTCCCGATGTTTAAAAACTAGCCAATATTGATTATCAACACCTTTAATGGCATCGCCTTCAAGATTATAGTAAGGCAACTGGCGACGTTTAATTTCATTGATAACTTGGTCTAACA
>NZ_JBKOUC010000075.1:0-950 GCF_046764815.1 Aphanothece stagnina RSMan2012 | reverse complement strand
CATCCGCTCGCTTGCGCGCACCACGGCTGCGACGTGATGCCCGCTTGCTGCGCTGCTCATCGCCACTGGCCTCGGCCTCGACTGCCTCCTGCTCCGCAGCGTCGGCCTGGTCGTTCCGTTGCACAGCCTTGGCAGCAGCCGCTTCTGCTTCCAGTTCAGCCTTGGCCTTGCGGATCCACTCCAACCGGCTGGAACGCCGCTGCAGTTCCTCGGGGAGTTGATCGCCCCGCTTGCCCTTGCCGTACCGGCCATCTTCCTGGGCGTCGATGATCTCGGCCTTGCGCAGCAGCGCCCGCATCTCACCCTCGAGCTGCCGCTCACTCTTGAGCATCCGCTCGTGGCTCATGGCCTTGTGCCTGCTGGCATTGGCTTTCAACCTGGTGCCATCCAGGGCCACCTGGCCCAGGCTCACCAGCCCTGCCTTCTGGCAGAGCCGCAGCACCTGAACAAAAAGACCGGCCAGGGCGTCGAGGTGACGACAGCGGAAGTCGCTGATCCGGCTGTGGTCAGGCTGCTGATTGCCGGTGAGAACACGGAAAGCGGCGTCCTCCCAGCAGGCCTTCTCGATCTTGCGGGAACTGGGGATCCCGACGCAGTAGGCGTACAGGAGCAGCACCACCAACCGCTGCGCGGAAGACTTCGTCTACATCCGCGGCTCATACGCCTTCTCACCGCGAGGATCCTTCTGGCGGTAGTAGGCGTGGATCTCGCCCAGATCCAGCTCAGCGGCCAGATCCAACAGGAAGAACACCAGGTGGTTCTCCGGCAGCCACTCCACCGGCGATGGCGGCAGCAGCAGGGTCTGCTCGGGGTTCCAGGGGCGGAAGGACTTGGGCTTGACCATGCCCCATTCTCGCCTCCAGATCCATTGCAGTCACTGGGTTCTGGGCAGATTCAGCGGTGGCTGGGGAAAGGGGGCGTGCGGGCTTATGCGCGACACGCTTCTAGTG
>NZ_JBKOUC010000074.1:0-1021 GCF_046764815.1 Aphanothece stagnina RSMan2012 | reverse complement strand
GGTTGGCGATCTTGCCAGGGCCAGCGGCGTAAACGCCACCGCACTGGGCTCCTTCGCCAACGCCACCGGCCCCAGCGCCACCGCACTGGGTGACAGTGCCCGGGCCACCGGCTTGAAAGCCACTGCCCTGGGCGCTTTCGCCAACGCCACCGGCAACTTCGCCACCGCCATCGGCTCCGATTCCCTCGCCAACCAGACCGGAGCCACGGCCCTGGGGGCCAACTCCCGGGCGGATGGCAGCAGCGCCACGGCCCTCGGGCGCAACGCCAGCGCCACCGGAACCGACGCTGTAGCAGTGGGGGCCTTCGCCAACGCCATTGGCGAGAACACCATTGCCATCGGCCGGGAGGCCGTTGCCAACGCGGGTAGCTCACCCCTCTCGGGAGCCATCGCCATCGGCTACCGCAGCAACGCCTCCGGCTCAGCGGCGACAGCCCT
Organism: Aphanothece stagnina RSMan2012; assembly: GCF_046764815.1. Lineage (NCBI taxonomy): Bacteria > Bacillati > Cyanobacteriota > Cyanophyceae > Chroococcales > Aphanothecaceae > Aphanothece > Aphanothece stagnina. Next base: position 583 of record NZ_JBKOUC010000074.1, on the reverse strand, counting down.
TGGTGACCAGGCCAGGGCGGCTGGAACAGGCGCTACCGCCACCGGTTTCCTGGCCAATGCCACAGGAGAGAGCACCACGGCCTTGGGGCGCAACGCCAACGCCAGCGGAACCGCCGCGACCGCCGTCGGAACAGCCTCCATCGCCGACGGTGAAAGCGCCACGGCCCTCGGTCGCAGCGCCAATGCCACCGGAACCTCCGCGACCGCCGTCGGGGCCGAGGCCCTGGCCTCAGGGGGACAGGCGACGGCAATAGGTCCTAGCGCCAATGCCACCGGAACCCGGGCGACCGCCGTCGGATTTGAGGCCCTGGCCTCAGGGCAACAGGCGACGGCACTGGGTCCTGGCGCCAATGCCACCGGCCTCGCCGCAACCGCCGTCGGGTTGGACGCCCGGGCTTCAGGTATCGCCGCCACAGCCCTCGGAGAAGCCTCCATCGCCGACGGTGAAAGCGCCACGGCCCTCGGGCGCAAGGCCAATGCCACGGGCTTCCAAACCACCGCGTTGGGTGCCGGCGCCCTGGCCAACTTCACCGGCTCCACCGCCATCGGCACCGGTGCCACCACCACCCGGGCCAGCCAGATC
>NZ_JBKOUC010000073.1:0-1032 GCF_046764815.1 Aphanothece stagnina RSMan2012 | reverse complement strand
ACCTCTTCAGGGAAGACGAAGTTTTCGTGCGGCTGGTCAGCCGGGGCCATCCAGGCGCGGAGGCCTTCGTTCAGAAGGATGTTCTTCGTGTAGAAGGTCTCGAATTCGGGGTCCTCAGCTGCGCGGATCTCCTGCGACACGAAGTCGTAGGCGCGCAGGTTGAGGGCCAGACCGATGATGCCGATGCTGCTGGTCCACAGACCCATCACCGGCACGAACAGCATGAAGAAGTGCAGCCAGCGCTTGTTGGAGAAGGCGATCCCGAAGATCTGGCTCCAGAAGCGGTTGGCGGTGACCATCGAATAGGTCTCCTCCTCCTGGGTGGGCTCGAACGCCTTGAAGGTGTTCGACTGCTCGCCGTCCTCGAACAGGGTGTTCTCCACGGTGGCGCCGTGGATGGCGCAGAGCAGGGCACCGCCGAGGATGCCGGCCACGCCCATCATGTGGAAGGGGTTCAGCGTCCAGTTGTGGAAGCCCTGCAGGAAGAGCAGGAAGCGGAAGATGGCGGCCACGCCGAAGCTGGGCGCGAAGAACCAGCTGCTCTGGCCCAGCGGGTACATCAGGAAGACACTGACGAACACCGCGATCGGACCGGAGAAGGCGATGGCGTTGTAGGGGCGGATGCCCACCAGACGGGCGATCTCGAACTGGCGCAGCATGAAGCCGATCAGACCGAAGGCGCCGTGCAGGGCGACGAAGGGCCAGAGACCGCCGAGCTGCACCCAGCGCACGAAGTCACCCTGGGCCTCGGGGCCCCAGAGCAGCAGCAGGCTGTGGCCCATGGCGTCAGCGGGGGTGCTGACGGCGGCGGTGAGGAAGTTGCAGCCCTCCAGGTAGGAGCTGGCAATGCCGTGGGTGTACCAGGAGGTGGCGAAGGTGGTGCCGGTGAGCCAGCCGCCCAGCGCCAGGTAGGCGCAGGGGAACAGCAGCAGGCCGGACCACCCCACAAATACGAAGCGGTCGCGCTTGAGCCAGTCATCGAGGACGTCGAACCATCCCCGCTGCGGCAGGCGCCCTACAGCGATCGTCATG
>NZ_JBKOUC010000072.1:0-1044 GCF_046764815.1 Aphanothece stagnina RSMan2012 | reverse complement strand
AAGGGCAGGAACAGCCCCATCGAAAAGCGCGACCCGAAGACCAGCGCCAGCGACAGGAACATCACCCAGGCCACGATCCAGCCGTGGAACATCCGGGCAGGCGCCAGCGCGGTCACGGCGCGGCCCCGGGCGCCGGGCGCAGGGCGGCGGCCTGTTCCTCGGTCAGCGGCCGCAGGGCGTGGCCCGCAAGCATCAGAAACAGGCGCGCGGTTTCCTCCAGCTCCTCGATGGCGAATTGCGCGGTCTTGAGATCGCGGCCCGACACCACGGGCCCATGGTTGGCCAGCAGCACCGCATGATGCCGCCCCGCCACCGCCTGCACCGCGCGCGCCAGGTCCGCATCGCCCGGCGGGTAATAGGGCACCATCGGCAGCCGCCCCACCCGCATGGCGTAATAGGCCGTCAGGGGCGGCAGCACGTCGCCCGCATCGACGTCACGCAGGATCGACACGCCCACCGCATGGGTGCAGTGCAGATGCACCACCGCATGATCGCCGGGGCGTTCGCAATACATGCAGCGGTGCAGGAACGCCTCCTTGGTGGGCCGGTCGCCCGACAGGTGCGTGCCGTCCGCGTCCAGATGCGACAGGCGCGCGGGGTCCAGATCGCCCAAGGCCACGTTGGTGGGCGTCATCAGCGTGGATCCGTCCCCCAGACGCACGCTGATGTTGCCGGTGGCGCCGGGGGTCAGCCCGCGGTCGAACAGCGACCGGCCCACGGCGGCGATCAGGTCGCGCTGGCGGGTCGCTTCCGACAGGGTGGCGGTCATTTCAGCAGGTCCCAGGCCGACAGGAAGATGTCGGGCGCGCCGAAATTGCCCGATTTCAGCACCATGGCCAAGCCGTCGCGGGGGCCGCGGGCGCGCATCCACGGCACGCCCGGCGCGATGCGCGGGCCCACGTCCAGCGCCCGCACCCCCAGCGCCGCCGTCACCGCGCCCGACGTCTCGCCCCCCGCGATCAGGAACCGGGTGAAACCCGCCGCGGCCAGCCCCTCGGCCACCGCGGCGAAGAAGCGCTCGGTCACCTCGCCCGCGGCCTCGCG
>NZ_JBKOUC010000071.1:0-1123 GCF_046764815.1 Aphanothece stagnina RSMan2012 | reverse complement strand
ATTCTGCCGCCCATGAGCTGGCGCAACTGCTTGGCAGCGGCACCGCCGGTGACCTGATCCCCGAACTGGTGCGCCAGGGCCTACAGGCCCTGATCGAGGCCGAGGCCGCTGCTGCCCTTGGAGCCGATCGCCATGAGCGCACCACCCAACGGCGGGGCCACCGCAACGGCAGCCGGGAGCGGCTGCTGAGCACCCCGGCCGGCGACATCCAGCTGCGCATCCCCCGCTTCCGCACAGGCAGCTTCTACCCCTCGTTGCTGGAACCCCGCCGCCGGGTGGATCGAGCCCTGTGGGCCGTGGTGATGGAGGCCTACGTCTCCGGCGTCTCCACCCGCAAGGTGGACGAGCTGGTGGCCGCGCTGGGGTGTGAGAGCGGCATCTCCAAATCGGAGGTCAGCCGCATCTGCCAGGGGCTGGACACCCAGGTGCAGGCGTTTCTGGGCCGGCCGCTGGAGTTCAGCCGCTACCCCTACATCTACCTCGATGCCACCTACCTGCACGGCCGGGATCCGGCCCGCAGGCAGGTGATCTCCAGGGCGGTGATCGTGGCGGTCGGCATCACCGGCACCGGACAGCGGGAGGTGCTCGGCATTGAAGTCGGCGACAGCGAGGACGAGGCGTTCTGGACCGCCTTCCTGCGGCGCCTGCGCGAGCGAGGGCTCTCTGGTGTGCAGCTGGTGATCAGCGACGCCCACGCCGGCCTCAAGAAGGCGATCACCCGTTGCTGTCAGGGCACCAGCTGGCAGCGCTGCCGCGTGCACTTCGCCCGCAACCTGCTGGTCAAGGTGCCCAAAGGCAGTCAGGACATGGTGGCTGCCGCCCTGCGCTCGGTGTTCGTTCAGCCCGAGGCCCAGGCGGTGGAGCAGCAGTGGGAGCAGGTCATCACGATGCTCCGCGAGAAATTCCCCGCCGCCGCTGCCTTGATGGAGCAGGCCAGGGAAGACGTCCTCGCGTTCCGGGCCTTCCCGCCGGAGCACTGGCGCAAGATCTGGAGCACCAACCCCCTGGAGCGGCTGAACAAGGAGATCAAACGCCGCACCCGCGTCGTCGGCATCTTCCCCAACGACGCCGCGATCATCCGCTTGGTGGGAGCCCTGCTGCTGGAGCAGCAGGAGGAATGGCA
>NZ_JBKOUC010000070.1:0-1169 GCF_046764815.1 Aphanothece stagnina RSMan2012 | reverse complement strand
ATCCCACCCTGTCCGAGATGATGCACGAGGCCGTGCTGGACGCCTACGGACGCGCCATCCACTTCTGATCGTCTGGTCGGACGGCGCGGCCCCGACGCCGCGCTGTCCGGACCCCGGCGCCCTTCGGGCCCCATGCTTCGGGTCCCGTGCAAAGACAGGCCCGCAAGGCCCTGATCTCTCAGGATGATCCGCGGTCGCGAGTCATTGACTGCCGGGGCGGAGGTCAAAGGACGCGCCGGCCACGACGATCCTCTCGGCCTTGATCACGCGCTGACCCGGATCGCTGGACAGAAGGCCCCGGGCCCTGATCTCGGTGCCTTCGACCAGAAGGGTATCGGTCAGGCCGGTGCGGGCATAGCGCCAGGGCTGGCCGACCTCGATCAGCCAGATCTCGCCACCCACGTCCAGCTTGAGCACGGTATGGGGATGGCCCAGTTGCGCCTGCACGATGCGGCCCGAAACCTCTGCCGCATCCCCGGTCCAGCGCCAGCCGTGGTGCGCCAGCGCGGGACCGGCCGCAAGGCCCGCAGCTAGGGTCAACACTCCGCGTCGTGTCAGGGACATGGCACACCTCACTCACATTCAAGAAATCATACACCGATTCCCGCCCAAACGGTATGACGGATGCGCGACCGCCCGCCCTTTCCGCGGCGCGCGCGCTGCGATACCAAGACGCCATGCGCGCGCCGACCCCGCCCTTCCTGCTTGTGCTGCTGCTCTGGGCGACGGGGCTGGCGGCGGCGGGGCAATTCGGCAAGATCGCCACCGTCTTCGACCTGGCCGCCACCATCTGGCCGGGGGCGTCCAAGGTGATGCTGGGGCTGATGGTGTCCAGCGTCGGCTTTGCGGGCATCGCGCTGGGGGCCACGGCGGGCATGGTGGTGCAGCGCGCGGGCTATCGGCGGATGCTGGTCTGGGCGCTGGTGGGGGGCGCGATCCTGTCGGCGGGGCAGGCGGTGCTGCCGCCCCTGCCGGTGATGCTGGCCCTGCGGCTGGCCGAGGGGGTGTCGCATCTGGTCATCGTGGTGGTCGCGCCCACGCTGATCGCCCAGATCGCGCCCCCGGCGCGGCAGGGGGTGGCGATGACGCTGTGGTCCAGCTTCTTTGCCGTGTCATTTGCGGTGATCTGCCTTCTACGGCAAGGCGGGGTTCCAGCCCATCGCACCGGA
>NZ_JBKOUC010000069.1:0-1236 GCF_046764815.1 Aphanothece stagnina RSMan2012 | reverse complement strand
TGACGTGACCCCCATTGCTGGTCCAGTTCTTCTGAGAGCTGGTGGGTCGTCAGGCCGCTCTCCACTGCTGGAGGACCTCCAGGGGCGTACGCCCCTGGAGCGCCGAATGCGGTCTGTAGGTGTTGTACTCCATCCGGTACTGCTCTGCCAACCGCCTGGCCTCTGGCACTGAGGCGAACAGCTCGATATTCAGGAACTCATCCCGGAAGCGGCTGTTGAACGACTCCACGAATGGATTCTCCCAGGGTGAACCTGGCTCGATGTAGGCCGTGCCAGAACCGCTGCCTGTGCACCATTCTTGCAAGGCATGGGCAATGAACTCAGGGCCATTGTCCATGCGCAGGTGCGTGGTTGGTGGATACAGCCTGAGCAGTTCCTCGATTGTGTCGATCACATCCACAGCCCTGCAGCGCCTGTTCACCCGAATGGCCAGACATACGCGGCTGAATTCATCCACCACGTTCAAGAACTTGAGCGTCCGGCCATCCATCGTCTGGTCAAACTGGAAGTCGATCGCCCAAACGTGGTGTGGGTATTCGGCCCGCAGCAACTCCCTTGAGCCGCTGGCAGGGCGAGAGCGCTTGCGCCGGCGCGGCAGGGGCCGCTGCAGCCCCTCCTCCCGCCAGATCCGTTGCACCCGCTTGTGGTTGACGCCCCAGCCCTCGAGCCGCAGCCGGCGGTAGACCAGTCGCCTGCCCCAGCGCACATGGCGCCGGGCCAGCTCCCGGATCCGCCGCCTGAGCTTCTGCTCCTCGATGGCCGCTACCGGCATGGGCCGGCGTTGGGTGTTGCGGTTCTGGCCAGCCAGTCGGCAGGCACGGCGTTGGGATACCCGGAATCGATCCTCCAGAACCATGACGGCTCTGCGACGACGTTCCGGGCTCAGAAGTTTCCCTCGGCCAGCTCCTTGAGCATGGCCTTATCGAGCTCTGCATCGGCCAGCAGTCGCTTGAGGCGGGTGTTCTCCTGCTCCAGCTCCTTGAGGCGTTTGGCCTCTGTTGCTTTCATCCCCCCGTACAGCTGCTGCCAGCGGTGGTACGTGGGAGCCGACACCTCCAGGGTCCTGCACACGTCGGCGACGGTCTGGCCCTGGTTGAGGAGCTGCTCAGCCGTGCGCAGCTTGCGGATGATCTGCTCGGGGGTGTGACGCTTGCGTTTCATGGGGCTTCTCCTGGCCAAGTCTGGCCGGTCGGGAAGCTCTCATAAGGACTGGTTCAGTTTCTGGGGTCCACGCCA
>NZ_JBKOUC010000068.1:0-1269 GCF_046764815.1 Aphanothece stagnina RSMan2012 | reverse complement strand
GTCATCGAAGTAGATCAGCACGTTGCGCAGGAAGGCCACGTCGGCATCGGATTCCAGTGCCGGCGGCGCGACGGTCAGGTTGGCCCAGTGCAGCCGCGCCAGCCGCCTTAGGTCGGGCGCGATGCGATAGAGCCGCGTGCGTCCGTGGCACAGGCGCGACCGCAGCAGATAGTCGCGGCGCCACTCCTCCGGCAGGCCCGCGATCTCGTCCTCTTGAAAGATTGCGCGGGCGGCGCGGGACAGGATGGCGCGCGACACGTCGCTGCCGGCCACGCCCCAGCGCAGCCCGCCCTGCATCCCGCGCGCCAACCGGTCGACGACCATCGCAGCCGTCCACATCTCGGCCCCGGTGGAACAGGCCGCGCTCCACAGCAGAAGGCGGCGTTCCCGCCCAGCCCCCCGCGCGATCAATGCGGGCAGTCCGGTCGTCTGCAGCCAGTCGTACTGCGCGGATTCGCGAAAGAAGCCGGTCGTATGCGTGGTCAGCGCCTCGACCAGCAGCGGCAACTCGGTCTGGCCTGCGGGCCCGGTGAGAAGACTTGAATAGCGGGCGAAATCGTCCAGCCCCAGCGCGCGCAAGCGGCGGGCCACCCGCAATTGCAGGAAGGCCGTCTTGCCGGGCGCGATGGCGATGCCACCATGCTGGCGCACCATTCGGCAGATCAGGTTCGCCTCGGCCCGGCCCAGATGGGGCGTGGGCAAGGTTCCGGGCAGGGCGTGGATCATGGGCCGAAGTCGAACATGTCGTCTGCCGGCGCCGCGTCGCCCAGAAGGCTGCGATGATCGAGGACCAGCGTCAGATGCCCGCCCAGTCGCGCCACCCCCTGCAACAGCCCCGGCCGGCCGCGACCCGCGGCGGGCGGGGCCTCGATCGCCGTGGCGGGCAGTTCCACCACGCTGTGGACCTGATCGGCCAGCACGCCCACCGGGCGCTGCCCTGCCTCGGGGCGTTCCAGCACGATGATGCGCCGGTCGCGGCCGGAGCCGCCCATCACGCCCAGCCGCGCGGCGATGTCCATCACCATCACGCCCTCACCCCGCACGTCGATCAGGCCGATCACATCGGCCGGCGCCTCGGGCAGCAGCGCCAGCGGTTGCTGATCCAGAATCTCGCGCACCGGATCGACGGAAAGGGCAAAGAACTGCCCGCCGATGGCGAAGGTCAGAAAGGTCCGGGGGTCGTCAGAGCCTGCCGGCCCGATCATGGGCGGCGTGCCGCGGTCGTCCGTTGAAGGCGCTGTCATCCTGTACTCCTAGCCAGCTAGCAGG
>NZ_JBKOUC010000067.1:0-1318 GCF_046764815.1 Aphanothece stagnina RSMan2012 | reverse complement strand
TGGGCTTCCCCCGGTTTTGAGGACAAGTCGTTAGGGGTCACGCCATGACCACCAGACTGTCTATCGATGACCAACCCCACCAGAACCCGGCGCCGGTTTACGCCGCAGCAGAAGGAGGAGGCCGTGGAGCTCTGCCTGCAGGAGGGGCTCTCCTGCAATGCCGTTGCTGAGCGGCTTGGGCTTCCCTCCAGCAGCCTGGCCCGCTGGGTACGGCAGGCCCGCATCGATCGCGGCCAGGCCGGTCCCCGTGACCAGGGCCTGCTCACCAGCGAGGAGAGGGCTGAACTGGCCCGGCTCCGCAAGGAGAACCGAGAGCTAAGGAGGGAGAAGGATTTTTTCAGGCTGGCGGCAGCGCACTTTGCAAAAGAGCAGCTGCCGCCGAGAGGTTTCGCCTGATCGATCAGCTGGCCGCTCAGCACTCGGTGGCCTGGCTGTGCCGGCAGCTGGGTGTGGCCCGCAGTGGCTTCTATGCCTGGCGGCAGCGGCAGGAGGCGCCGGGAAAGCGAGCGGCCGAGAACGCGGCGATCACCGCTGAGATCACGGCGGTGTTCCAGGTGCATCGCGGCTTCTACGGATCCCCGCGGATCCATCAGGAGCTGCGGGCCTCGGGGCGCCACATCGGCCGCCATCGGGTGGCCAGGCTGATGCGCCGTGCTGAGCTCAGGGCCAGAACCCGCAAGGCGTTCAGGCCCTGCTCCAAGGCCGGCAGAGGCGCCGTTGGGGTGGTGGAGAACCTGCTCCAGCAGGAGTTCCAACCCGCGGCGCCCAACCGTTGCTGGGCCGGCGACATCACCTACATCCGTACGAGCGCCGGCTGGCGGTATCTCGCTGTCTGGATCGATCTGTTCAGCCGCCGCGTCGTCGGTTGGACGCTGGATCAGCGGATGGATACAGCCTTGGTGATCGAGGCCCTCAACCGCGCCCTCGGTCATCGCCAGGTGGCGCCCGATCAGCTGCTGATCCACACTGATCAGGGCAGCCAGTACCGGGCCAACGACTACCGGGAGCTGCTCCAGAAGGAGAAGATCACCTGCAGCATGTCCGCCAAGGGCTGCTGCTGGGACAACGCGGTGGTGGAGAGCTTTTTCTCCACCCTGAAACTGGAGCGGAACCTCGATGACGATCGAGAGGTCCTGATTTCACCTCAGCAGCTGCAGCGTGATCTGGCCTTTTGGATCGAGGGCTACTACAACCGCGAGCGGCGTCATTCAACGATCGGCTACCTGAGTCCGATCGACTACGAGCAGGCGTTCATCACTGCCCGTACACTCATCCCTATGAACCCCTGATCGGTGTCCACGAAATCGGGGGAACCCCA
>NZ_JBKOUC010000066.1:0-1323 GCF_046764815.1 Aphanothece stagnina RSMan2012 | reverse complement strand
CAGCAAGGGCGCTCCTACGGCGTCGGCTACGACAAGGTTCACGTTGCGATCGACGACGCCACCCGCCTGGCCTACGTCGAGGTCTTGCCCGACGAGAAGGCGCCGACCACGGTGGGCTTCCTGAGCCGTGCGGTGGCCTGGTTCAACAGCCAGGGGATCGAGTGCCGGCGGGTGCTCAGTGACATTCATCCTGGGTGCATCCCAATCAGGTCATCGCCAACGGCCGGTGGCGGGGTTTCGATTGGGACCGGTGCCTGCCTGGAGCTACTGCTGTGCGATTGGAGCCTGATCCCTTTGGATCTGGACTCCTTGCCTGTTGACCGTGGCCCCAGGCAGGAGCACGCCGGCGCTGTGCTCCAGCCCTGTTAGGAACCCGGCGACACCAAAGACCACGAGGTCTGTTCTGGTGATCCCTCATAGCGAATGTCAGGTGCCGGCTCGCGTCGTCGTGTCATTCACCACCCCCATCCCCTACTCCCTGGAGGTGACCATGGCCTTGCGGATCGGCATCGACATCGCCTGCCGCACCAGCCACCGAGCGGCCTGTGCTGATGCCACCGGCAAGCTGCTCTGGCGCAACGTTCGATTCCACACCTCGGCCGAGGAGTTGGAAGCGCTCTGGCAGCGAATCCCCACTGACGAGAGCGATGTGCTGGTGGTGATGGAACCCACCCGCAATGCCTGGGTCCCTCTTGCCGCCTGGTTCCGCCGTCAGGGCGCTCGGGTGGTGATGGTGCCCCCGGAGCAATCGGCTGATCTGCGCGCCTACTACAACAAGCACGCCAAAACCGATCGCCTGGACGCAGAGCTCCTGGCCCGCCTACCTGTTCTGCATCCCGACGGTTTGAACCAGGAGCGCGGTCTCGGCCCTGGCGACCCCCTGCGGCGTGCCGTGAAGCTGCGCGCCTCTCTGGTGCGGCGGCGCACCACCTGCATGCAACGTCTGGATGCCTTGCTGGAAATCCTCGGCCCTGCATGGATCGTGGCTCTGGGGTCGGACATGACGATCACGGTGCTGAAATTCCTCAGCCGCTGGCCCAGCCCTCAGCAGGTGTTGAGGTTGGGCAAGGCCAGGCTCAGCCGTTGGCTGGTGCACCACACCCGCAGCAACTGGGGCGAGCGCCATGCAGAGGCCATCGTTCAGGCTGCTCAGGCCTCTCTGCGGCTCTGGGGTGAGGACGGTATGGACTTTGAGGCCCTCTCCGCCGACATCGCCCTGGAAGCGGAGCTGGCACTGGATTTGGATCGCCAGATCGATGCGATCGAGGAGCGGATCTGGGATTACTACTGCGAGGCCGATCCCGAGCAGATCCTGCTGTCGGT
>NZ_JBKOUC010000065.1:0-1518 GCF_046764815.1 Aphanothece stagnina RSMan2012 | reverse complement strand
TCTCCGACCATCGCCGAGAGGGCGTCGATCTGACCAGCGTTGATGAATTCGCCGCGGGCATCAGCCTGGGCTACAACCTTGGTGAAGGCGTCGAACATTGAAGAGCTCCTGGTCTGGAGGAAGGGATGGGAAGGGGCTGGTATGGGCCGAGATGGGGCACCGATGGGCACCGAACCTGAGGGCCCCGGAGAGGGGGCTGACCACTCAACCCAGGCACCGGGCCATTGTTGGTGAGCGATCCCGTGGATGAAGCCAACCGTTACGAAGGGTCACCGGATACGAAGGGTCACCGGAGGATCACGGGAACGGCAGGCGAGGCATGGTCCAAGCCCTGCCGCTGGCCTGCTCCCCGGGATCCCCACCGCTTCTATGGACCCGTCTCAGTTCGGCCCCGCCTCAGTTCACCGGGGTGACGCTGGCGACGCGTCCCCCTTGGCGGTGGATCATCTGCTGGGTCTCCAGCAGCTTGTCGAAGGTCACGAAGCGGGCGGTGCTGGCCCGCTTGTGCAGCCGGTAGTTGTTCAGCCCCGTCACCTCGACGCGGTAGACGCGGGCCTTCTGGCCGATGCCGCGGGCCATGCTCGTGATCGACTCGTTCGGCATCTGGGTGGGCTGGAAGCCGGCCCCGCTGGCGTTGGGGCTCACAACCGGCACCGCCCGGTCCTGGTGCAGGGCTTTCCCGAGACGGAACTTCGTGCCGGCGGTGTCTCCCTTCACAGAGGCCGCCACGCCGCGGGCCAGCTGCATCAGCCAGGAGAACTGCCGTCCCTGATGGCCGGTGGAGTAATCCCAGCCATGCACGTAGGGCACGGTCTCCTCCCCGAAGCGGCCCTGATACTCGGCGCTGTCGATATAGGAGTCGATCTCGGCATCGAAGCCCTGCTCCTGCAGGATCGTGAAATGATGCAGCATCTCCGCTTTGTTCTGCGGTGCCCTACCGAGCAGATGCTTGTGGTTCAGTTCGATGAAATGGTAGGGATTGCAGTTCTCGAAGAACTTGCTGCGGTAAAGTCCACTTCTGGCGACCTGGCGTACGAACTCTCGCACGCTGAGGAGATTGTGCTTGAAGAGTGACTCGGTCTGGGTGAGTCTTTCGCTCTCCATGATGTATTGATTGCCCAGGACCTGCCGGTAAACAGCGCGAATCAGGCTGGCTTTGTCCTGCTGGGAGCTGATGCTCCAGTTTTCTTTGTTGCGATCCCCGCTGAAGCGTTCGATGCCGAGATGCGACGCATTGACAAGTGTCATGGCAGATGGCGGTGAAGGGAGTTTGCGCCGAAACAGCGGCGCATGTTGTGGAAGGTTATGTCTTCTTGCTTGTCAGCCTGCGCTCTTCTGGGCAAACTTCACAGCCCGGCAGCGCGCCTGTTGAAGCGTGTGGCGACAGCGGCGCGGGGAGGACCCGACCATGAAAAAGGCCCCCGAGCGGGGGCCAGAGGAGCCGAGGTAAGAACCCTTGAGGAGGGATTTCAGACGAGGGCGGCGATGGCGTAGTCGATGTAGTTGTTGGCGATGACA
>NZ_JBKOUC010000064.1:0-1528 GCF_046764815.1 Aphanothece stagnina RSMan2012 | reverse complement strand
GCCCCCGCGCGCGGCGGCCCGGTCAGGAGGGGCATTGCGCGGCGCGCAGGATCGCCCATATTCAGGGGGACATGACCTTGGACGCCCCCCTTCCCGCCTTGGTCGGCCCTGATCCGGCTGCCGAGATCGCTGCGCTGGCGCGGCGGTGGCGGCGGGCGAACGGGCCAGTGATCAGCCTGGTGAACCGATTTGGCGGCGAGGTCGAACGGCGCATGGACGCGCTGCCACCCGCCTTGCGCAGGCGCGTCGAGACGGTGGTGGCCGAGGCGCTGCACCGCGGGTTCGACGTCGCACAGGCCGGGCGGCATGCGCCGGACGTGGGCCCGCGAGGCGCGCAGGCGCTGGCCGCGCTGACGGGTGCCTTGGGTGGGGCAGGGGGGCTGGCCACAGCGTTGGCCGAACTGCCGATCACGGTGACGGTGATCCTGCATGCGATCAGCCGCGCGGCCGAGCGGGCGGGGTTCGATCCGGCCGAACCCGCGATTCGGGCCGAATGTCTGCGCGTTCTGTCGGCGGGCAGCCCTGCCGCGCAGGATGACGGCGTGAACACTGCCTTCATCGGTGCGCGGCTGGCCTTGTCGGGTGCGGCGGTGCAGCGGTTGATTGCCACGGCAGCGCCGGGGCTGGCGGCGGTGCTGACACAGAAGCTGGCAGCCCAGACCGTGCCGGTGATCGGTGCCGTCACGGGGGCCACGCTGAACGCGGCCTATCTGGGATACTATCGCGAACTGGCCGAGATCCGTTTTGCCTTGTTGCGGCTGGCCGTCCAGCATGGCGCGGAATTCGTGCAGGCCGAGTTTGCCGCCGCCACCGCCCCGCCCCGCGTGACCCGCGCCTAAAGCGCCATCAGCCGGTCCACCACATACGCCCCGATCGGGATGGCCGAGGTCGCTGCAGGCGAGGGGGCGTTGCAGACATGCAGCGTGTTGCGCCCCTGCGCAAAGAGGAAATCGTCGATCAGCCGCCCGTCGGGCGCCACCGCCTGCGCCCGGATGCCGGGCCGCCACGGCGCCAGATCCGCCAGCTGCACCCGCGGGCAATAGCGCTGCACCTTGCGCAGATAGAGGCGCCGCGACAGCGACGCCGCCCCTTCGTCCAGAGCCGCGCGCGCATTGCGCGCGACCAGCCGCCAGAACCCGGGCCACAGCAGGCTGTCCGCCGCATCGCGCAGGTCGAACGCCGGGCGGTCATAGCCTTCGCGTGCCAGCGCCAGCACCGCATTGGGGCCGACGGTGAAGCCGCCCGACAGTTTCTTGGTCAGGTGTACGCCCAGAAAGGGGCGCGCGGGGTCGGGCACCGGGTAGATCAGCCGCGACACCAGATCGGCGGGCTGGTTCACGATGCGATAGTATTCACCGCGAAAGGGCACGACGCGGAAATCGGCATCCGCCCCGAAGGCCCGGGCCATGCGGTCGGCGTGCAGGCCGGCGCAGATCACGGCGCGCCCGGCCTCGATTGCACCTTGGGTCGTCTCGATCCGCACCGCGGCGCCGTCCGATCCGCCGGTGACGCGCGCGCCGGTCATCAG
>NZ_JBKOUC010000063.1:0-1605 GCF_046764815.1 Aphanothece stagnina RSMan2012 | reverse complement strand
CCAGATCACCATCGCCAAACACGGTCGACAGATCCACCGTCGCGCTATACACACCATCCTGGTCTGCATACGCAGGAAGCGTTCCGTCCAGTGCCGATTCATCCAGCACCAGCGTCCCTGCATAGGTTTTAGCTGCATCCAGCGTCGGGCCTGCATCCTCGATCGACAGCTTCCCTGTCAGATCGATCTTCTGAGACACACTGTCACCGTCCTCATCCACCAACTCCTTCTGCACGAACAACGTTCCCGCCGCTGCTGGTGTATCTCCAGTCAGAGACAGAATTGTCTCTGACTCATCATTACTGTCCGGATCCGAATGCCAGATATTGGCTGGATTCACCTGATCGGTGTATGCAAACGTCACCACACCTGATGCATCCACGCTGATCGTGAATACCTCATTTGTCGTCCCGCTCACCACACCCCTGACCGTTCCGCTCCCGTCATCCACCAGATCGATCGACGCTCCCTTCCCGTCTGGCTGCGTCTCATCCAAAATGAACAGACCCGACGCCACCGTCGTTCCTTCAAATAGCTCAACCGTGTAGTTTGTCTCACCCGTCGGCACATCTGTTCCCAGATCACCATCGCCAAACACGGTCGACAGATCCACCGTCGCGCTATACACACCATCCTGGTCTGCATACGCAGGAAGCGTTCCGTCCAGTGCCGATTCATCCAGCACCAAGCTTTCGTCAAAGGTTCCGGCTGGATCAAGGGTTGGACCGTCATCCTCAATCGTGAACACCCCAGCCCCAAGATTCACTCCGGCGCTGTCCTTATCACCGTCGAAGTCGGTGATGGTCTGCACGATCTGCAGCGCCGCAGGATCAGCCAGGGTCAACGTCGCCGGCTCATCAAAGCTGCCGGTGCCCGGGATGGGATGCCAGATCGCCGCCAGCTGGGTGAAGGTCACCACGCCGGTGGCGGGATCCACGCTGATCGTGAAGTAATTGGTGCCATCGGCCGAACCGGTCACTACGTCGCCCACCTGGCTCAGCAGGATCTCGCTGCCGGCGGTGGTCGCAGACGGGTTGAGGGCGAACAGGCCGGAGGGCACACCGGTGCCGGTGAGCACCAGGCTGTAGGAGGCCGTGCCGGCGCGGTCCGGACCAAAGTTGGTCTGCACGCCAGGGGCAACGGTGTCACTGTCGAACACCAGCGAGAAATCCGCCGTGATGGTGTCGAAGCCGGCGGCATTCTCACTGCCGCCGGCGGTGCCGATCTCACCGGCTGACTCGTCGGCGATCAGCTGGGTGACCGCATCCTCGTTGACGACAACGGTGGGCTCGCCATCGATGATCAGGATATTGCCAGAATTCGTGTCGCTCAAACCGCCGGAGTCGGTCACCGTCGCCGTGAAGGGAATGGTGGCGTAGTCCGAAAAGATGTTGGCACCGGGGGCCGCATTGTTCACCGGATCCGCCAGCACAAACGTGAAGCTGATCTGCGCAATGGTCGGTGACAGCACCGTGAAACCGGTGAACGTGAGCGGCCTTCCGGCGTGGCATCCCCATCCCCGGCCTCCAGAGTGAAGGAGACGAGTGCGGATCCGCTGCTGATCAGGTCAGCCAGAGAGGAAAACTGGAATGTCCGGGTATTGAC
>NZ_JBKOUC010000062.1:0-2281 GCF_046764815.1 Aphanothece stagnina RSMan2012 | reverse complement strand
CCTGTCCAATTATGAAATACAAGAAAAGAAATAGAATAGATGTGGATGCTAACTTGGATGCAATGAAGAGTACAGAACCGATGGACGAAGAAGATTCGTTCAGAGCCCGTATACTCTCTTCAGAAAGGTAAATCGTATTGAGATACAGCGCTAGTGCTGCGACTAATAAGCCGAAAAAGAGAAGTGCTAGCAGCGTTTTGGAGTTAGATTTCAGTTCATTGACCAGTTTTTGAGTAATTGCACTTTCAAGAAACTTAGTCTGTTTCTTATCCCAACTAGATGTTAGTAGTTCGAGTTTGCTGTAGAGTTCTTCGGCGCGAGCGAATCTTCTATCAAAGTGCCCGTATTCAGCCAAAAGTACAATCGCCGACCAACGATTGAAAAAGTAGGACGCTATGCTCCACAGCTCTTCAACTATCCTCAATGCCATATCTACGTCGCTGGAGTTCTTAGAGAAATAAGAATTAAGAACTGAGGGTTCACCGGCTAGGCTCACGAGTTCTCGGAGATGTGATGAGGCCTCCTTTGCTTTCTTGTAAGCGTCTCTAAGTTCAACAGAGCTAAATGAATGACCAATTGGGTAAATTAACTGTCTCAACAGCGCAGTTTTTTTACTGATCCGCATAATACGTGAGTGGTGCTCGTTGTCAGTCATTGACTTCGATAGTAGAAAGCTCACTACAGAATCAACCTCTTCAAGATGGTCCGTTCTAGCCCCCTAAAAAGTTGGACACGTATCTTTGTCATCCACGAAGGAGTTCACGGATGTCACCACGCAGACGATTCACAGAGGATGAACGACGAGCGATTCTGAAGGAAGTAGATGAACATGGGCTATCAATAACGATACGGAAGCATGGCATCAGTGCTTCTCATATCTATTCCTGGCGAAAGAGAACGGAGTCAGATGCACCATCCACCACTGGCTTGGAAGCAGAACTTCGTCGCTTGCGTCAAGAGAATCAGCAACTCAAGGAAATGGTAGCGGAGAAGGAACTCTTCATCCGCATCAAGGACTCGCTGCTAAAAAAAACACTATCACGCGGGAAGACCGACTGATGGTAGCACATGAATACACGGAAGCGGGCTATCCCCGTCGGCGCGTACTGAAGGCGTGTGGAATCGCCTCCAGTAGCTACTATTACAGACCGAAACCTGGTTCTCGTGGGAAGCGTGCCAGTGCTGTCACGTTTGATACATCGGGACGCTGTTACAGCAATGTCGAGATCATGCACATGGTGTGCGAATATCTCAACAGAGAGTTCGTCGACTACGGTTACGCCAAGGTTACCAAATGGCTCCAGCGAAAGGGCTTCATCATCAACCGGAAGAAGGTCTTACGGTTAATGCGTGAGCAGGGTATCCTCCTTGGTAGACCAAAGCGTCCTAGCTCTGGGAAGGTGTGGGTGAAGGAACTCCTACCACAAACAAGAAGGCCATTCGAGTATCTCGAGTTCGACATCAAGTTCGTGCGCATAGACGGTATGGGTCGTCATGCGATGCTGCTCACGGTGCTTGACGTCCTCAGCCGTGCCAACGTGGGTCACATCCTTCAATGGTCGATTCGGAAAGAAGATGTTATTGCTCTTTTCGAAACGATCTTTCGCAGTATTCCGCTACCAGAACACGTCACTGTTCGATCCGACAACGGTAGTCAGTTCGAAGCAGGACTGGTGCGCGATTACTTCAAGGAACGCAGTGTGCAGCAGGAGTTTACCAGGCCGGCAACACCCGAGCAGAACGCTCACATTGAAGGCTACCACAGCGTCGTCCAGCGAGCTGTCTGCGATGCCCTGGAGCTTCACAATCTTCAACAAGCCCAACAAACATTTGACCGGTTCCGTGACTTCTATAACCTCGAGCGTATTCACTCCGGCATCGGATATCGAACACCAGAAGAGGTACTCAAGATGTACGGTATCACCATTACGACCCCAAAGCAGCCAAGCACAATCACTAACAACCTATTACAAAACATGACGAATATTGTGTCCAACTTTTAGGGGTCCGGTACAACGAAAGCGACAATCTATCTCATGGATGAAATGGAGATACACGGTTTGTGCACTGGAAACTGCCTCCGATTCAGAATATGCAAAAGGGATCAGGGACCCATCAATGTATGTATGAGGGTAAGCGACGCACTCTTTTGCTATGACGCACAGCAAATTCTTCAAGGAGAGTGTGATACTGTTCTCTTGCTCCAGTACAAGGCAGCACCGCCATCTGTTGTCAAGATGGTGTTGATGGTTCTCATCGCAGAAACAACGGTATGGAAACT
>NZ_JBKOUC010000061.1:0-2375 GCF_046764815.1 Aphanothece stagnina RSMan2012 | reverse complement strand
CCGCCTGATCCAGCTCCCGGGCGGCCATGATCACCTGCTGGCGTCCCAGGCCGGACCTGGGCTGCAGCGGATAGCGGTCCACCGCGGGCTCGGAGAAGCGGTAGTACACCCGCAGCTGCTGCAGCTGGCGGTTGGTGGCCAGCAGGGGGGCACTGTCCCAGAGACGGACGTTGCGCAGGGTGGCCTGGCCTTCCACCAGATCCTGTCGGGTCAGGCGGCCCTTGGGAACGCGGTCGAAGACATCCATGCCATCGACCTGAAGGGCACGCCGGGTGGCATCGATCGAGCGGGCGAGATAGGGCTGTTCCCGTTCCAGCTCCTGGGGGTTCACCAGCAGGTTCTGCACCAGGGGCTTCAAGCCCAGCTCCACCAGCGGCAGGAGGACCAGCAGCAGCGCCAGCAGGCTCACCAGCGGAGCCCGGCGGCCCTGCCGCGCCAGGGGGCTCACCAGCAGCACCGCCATGGCCAGGGCGATCACGGCCGATCCGGTGCGGACCGGAAGAGCCAGATGCACATCCAGCCAGCCCGCACCGGGCACGCTGCCCGAGGTGCTGAGCAGCAGCTGATGCCGCCCCAGCCAGAAGGCCATGGCCACCAGCAAGGCCGCCAGAGCCATGGGCCAGCGCAGGGCCAGCAGCTGCTCTGGGCTGAAGCCCGCGAACCGCCCGTCACTGAGCTGGGGAGCCCGCGCCATCACCCCCCAGAGGGCCAGCGACAGGGTCGTGGCCATCAGGGCCAGGGCCAGGGTGAGGGCCAGCGCCAGCGCCGGGAAGCGCATCAGCACAAAGCTCACATCGGCCCCCAGCAGAGGCTCGCGGATCCCCGCGGCCTGGGCTGCGGCCGCCAGACTCCACAGACCCCAGCCCCGGGCCAGCAGGACGGCGACCACCATCCCGCCGGCGAGCTGCACCCCCCTGGCCGCCGCCTGGGGACGGGCCAGCAACAGCACGACGGCCAGAGCCAGGGCCAGGACGAGCGGCCCCGGCGGCACCGCCGCCAGACCAACCAGGCCATGCAGCCGATCGGGATCGAACGGCTGGAAGGCCAGACGCTGAAGCAGACCCCACAGCAGGGCCAGGGGGAGCAGGCCGCCGGCCAGCAGTCCGAGCAGAACCCCGCCATAGGGAACGGGCTCCAGACGCAGCCGCCCGCTCGACGCGGCGGGCAGGGCCCAGAACCAGAGCAGCCACCGTTGCAGCCCCGCCGTCAGGGCCAGCCCCAGCACCAGCCCCAGAAGCTGCAGTGCCCAGCGGCGCAGCAACACGGTCTGGAGCGCGAACTGACTGAACCAGCTCCATTCCACCCAGAGGCGGGCTGCGGTCAGCAGGGCTGCGGCCGCGAGAGAGAGCCCCAGCAGCAGCAGCCACCAGGACCGCCGGCGGCTGGGTGAAGGGGAGCGGAGAGCGCGCATCACCGCTCGAGGCTAGACAGCCTTGCTGCGGCGACAAGGGGGCCGTGGCGACAGGGGCACCCCAACGCCGCCGACATAACCCGATCCACCGGGTCGGGTATTCATTCCGGGGCTGGATCGCGCTGTTAGGGTTCCGGGCAGCATCGGGCGACACCGTGACGGCCACCCTCTCCCGCTCCACCTTCACGGGCCTGCGCTGCAAGGAATGCGGCCACGCCTACGAGGCCGGTGCCCGCCACGTCTGCGAAGACGTCTGCTTCGGCCCGCTGGAGGTCGTCTACGACTACGACGCCATCCGCAACCGGGTGAGCCGGGCCACCATCGAAGCGGGTCCCTCCTCCATCTGGCGATACCGCGATTTCCTGCCGATCGAGGGCGATCCGATCGACGTCGGCACGGGCTTCACCCCCCTGCTCAAGGCCGACAACCTGGCACGCCGCCTGGGCCTCAACAGCCTCTACATCAAGAACGACGGCGTCAACATGCCCACCCTCTCCTTCAAGGATCGGGTGGTGTCGGTGGCCCTCACCCGGGCCCGGGAGCTGGGGTTCACAACGGTCAGCTGCGCCTCCACGGGCAACCTGGCGAACTCCACCGCCGCCATCGCCGCCCATGCCGGGCTCGAATGCTGCGTCTTCATCCCCAGTGATCTGGAACTCGGCAAGGTGCTGGGCACCCTGATCTACAACCCCACCCTGATGGCGGTGCACGGCAACTACGACCAGGTGAATCGCCTCTGCTCGGAAGTCGCCAACACCTTCGGCTGGGGCTTCGTGAACATCAACCTGCGGCCCTACTACTCGGAGGGCTCCAAGACCCTCGGCTATGAGGTGATCGAGCAGCTGGGCTGGGAACTGCCTGACCACATCGTCGCTCCCCTGGCCTCCGGATCCCTGTTCACCAAGATCCGCAAGGGCTTCGACGAGTTCATCCAGTGCGGCCTGGTGGAGGAGAAGTCCGTGCG
>NZ_JBKOUC010000060.1:0-2741 GCF_046764815.1 Aphanothece stagnina RSMan2012 | reverse complement strand
GCGATCCGGCCCAAGATCAACCAACAGCTGCACTCGCTGCGGCTGCCTGATCACCACGCTGCGATCAGATCACAGGCCTCGGGATTTACACCACTCCAAGGGACGCGACCCCCGGCTTGCTGGTGGCCTGCGCGCATTAGGCCAGTTCCCAACCACTCCAGCAGAGGGAGCAGGGGACCTGAAAGTCCACGGCAGATCACAAGATCGGATCAACGTGTGTTCAGCGAGTGCCACACCTTGCGCAGGTTGGTGGCTCCACGCACGGCAGCAGCCGAAAGAGGCGCTGGTGAGGGACCGGCGGTTCAGAGCACCCCGTCATGGGGCGAGCCATCCAGCCGGTGCTCACCGAAGCAACGCAGGGCCAGCACGTCCCCCGGGTCACAGCCTCGGCCGATCAGCACGCGGCCGCCGTGGGGGATGTTGTGGAGGCGCTCTGCTGGATCGGCAGGGGTACCGGTCCGCCGCCGCACAGGCCCGTGCGAAGGGAGCAGCGTCCATTGGGCATCAGGCCAAGGTCGATCAGGCCAGCCTCCACGACCCAGGCGGCGATCACCTCGACTGCCACCCCATCGATCGCCGCCTGGCTCCTGAGTGCGTCGAGCAGCGCCTCTGGCAGGTGCCAGTGCACCGGCTTGAGCCCCGCGGCGTGCGTGAGGTCAGTGGAACTGCCTGCGTTCAAGGTGGCTCTCCAGAGTGACTCTGCTGACGTTATGACCGCAGGAGATGGTCCTTCGCAACCGACCGGGAGAAAGCCCCTCACCGGGCCGAGCCGATTGGGGTGGCCGTGCTTCAGCAACGCTCCGAGCTGCCCGATCTCAACGCTGCCTGGCAGGGAGGTCACGGAGATCATCCCGGCAGCGGACAGAGCAAAGGACAGAGCAGCGGGCCAGGTAACCGGAGGGTTCGCCAGTCTCCATTCGCAGTGCGGACCTCCACGCCAATCAGGCTGAGCACGGAATCGACAGCGGTCGTCTCGACCCAGGCGATGGCATCACCCAGGGCTTCCTCCAGGCTGCTGTAGGAGGAATCGAGTTGCCTGTGAGGCTCGCACCAGCCATCGATCAAGCGGTACAGCCGGTGGGGATAGTTCATGGGAGCGCCCATATCTCGATTTGACGACAAATTCAGCCTGCCCAGCGCGGATGTCTACCGCTGTGTCTCGCGACACGCCTTTCAGGGCGTTGGACGCGCGGACCGGTGAAGCCGCCCCATTCCCAGCAGCGCGGCCAGCTGGTCAGGCCAGGGGGTGACACGCCCGTGATGTCAGGGATCCTTGAGCTTGTTGGAGCAGGCGCCCGATCCTCAGCGCACTCCTGACGGCTGCTGAGGGGATGACACGGCGCACTGGTCCTTGAGGCCTGGCCAGGAGCCCGGGATTGCTGCGGCTCACCTGGCCAGATTCGGCCGCCACACCCCGCCAACCTCGCCAGGATTGGGGCACCGCTTCTCCGCGATGCTGCTTCCCTGCCCCCTGTTACCCCTCACCGCCACGGCGGTCGCCGTGAAGATGGCCGCGCTTCAGGCCACGGTGCTGCTGCTGCTCACCCTGCTGATCAAGGCCCGGATCCAGATCAGGACCGCCTCAGCGCTGGGATTGCTTCTCCTGACCCTGCAAACCCTGGCTGGTCTGGCTGCTCTGGCCGGGCTCGGACTGACGGCCTTCGGGGCTGCGGCCGTGGCTGCACGCAGCCGCCCGGCACCGGTGGTGTGATGGCGATGCCGCCCTGGCGGCCGCTGGTGCCCGGCTCCCAGGGAGAGGCGATCAGAGGAAGCTCGAACAGGCCCCGGAGGGATGCTGCGCCGGTGGGAGCTGATCGAGCAGTTCGAAATCCCGGAAGTCGAAGCCAGGCCCCACACAACAGCTGACCAGGCTCCAGCGCCCCGGGCAGCGTGCCGCCTGCCACCAGTCGGCCGGCACCACCACCACCGGTTCCGTCAGGAGTTCGGAAGTCACGGCCGCCGTGGCCGTGCCGGGGAGCGCCAGCGGTCCCAACCAACGGCAGGCGGCGACGCCGCCCTGGGGAGGAAGGATCCAGAGCTCCAGGGGGTCTCCGGCCACGAAGTGCCAGGCCTCATCCGCACCCAGCACCCGATGCCAGCGGCTGAGCCCTCCTGCCGGCAGCAGAAACAGGATCTGGGTGAGCCCGGCCCGCCGTTCACCGTCGGACCTCTGCACGGAAACCCCGCTGCGATGGAATTCCCGGTACCAGCCGCCCTCGGGATGGGGCTGCAGCCCCAGCTGCTGCACCAGACGATCCACGCTGATGCTGTCCAGCTCGAGGGACCACGGCATGGGAAAGGTCGGAAGGGTGGCACCCAACACTGTGGCGGGCCTTGCTCGCGACCACAAAAAAGCCCCCCTCGTGGGAGGGGGGCCAGCGGGATTCCGTTGTTGATCCTGAGGCCTGAGCCTCAGCCGGGCTGTTCAGCCTCAGCCGATCGCCGGGGCGGTCAGCGCCACGGGGGTGGCTTCCGCAGCGGCCAGGTCGAGGGGGAAGTTGTGAGCGTTGCGCTCGTGCATCACTTCCATGCCCAGACCAGCGCGGTTCAGCACATCAGCCCAGGTGTTGATCACGCGGCCCTGGCCGTCGAGGATCGACTGGTTGAAGTTGAAGCCGTTCAGGTTGAACGCCATCGTGCTCACGCCCAGGGCGGTGAACCAGATGCCGATCACAGGCCAGGCAGCCAGGAAGAAGTGCAGGCTGCGGCTGTTGTTGAAGCTGGCGTATTG
Organism: Aphanothece stagnina RSMan2012; assembly: GCF_046764815.1. NCBI lineage: Bacteria > Bacillati > Cyanobacteriota > Cyanophyceae > Chroococcales > Aphanothecaceae > Aphanothece > Aphanothece stagnina. Next base: position 10 of record NZ_JBKOUC010000060.1, on the reverse strand, counting down.
GAAGATCAGG
>NZ_JBKOUC010000059.1:0-3192 GCF_046764815.1 Aphanothece stagnina RSMan2012 | reverse complement strand
CGTGGTCGGCGCCTTCTCGTCGGGCAAGACCTCGACGTAGGCCAGGCGGGTGGCGTCGTCGATCGCAACGTGAACCTTGTCGTAGCCGACGCCGTAGGAGCGCCCTTGCTGGCGATTGCCGGTGATCCGGTGGCCCACCTGGCGAAACCGGGCCAGCTGCTTGACATCGATGTGGATCAGGTCCCCGGGCCGCTCCCATTCGTATCGCTGGACCGGTGGCCTGGGCTACGTGGAAGGCGTCACCCACGACTACATCCGGCACGGCACCACCACCCTCTTCGCCGCTCTGGACGTCGCCACCGGCGAGGTGATCACCCAGTGCAAGCCCCGCCACCGGCACCAGGAGTTCCTGGGCTTCCTGCGCCAGATCGAGATGTCCGTCCCGGAAGATCTGGACATCCATCTGGTGGTGGACAACTACTGCACCCACAAGCACGCCAAGGTCAGGTCCTGGCTGGCACAGCGGCCCCGCTTCCACGTGCACTACACGCCCACCTACGCCTCCTGACTGAACCAGGTGGAGCGCTGGTTCGGCATCATCACCCAGCGGGCCATCCGGCGCGGCAGCTTCTCCAGCATCAAGGAACTGATCGCCAAAATCGAGAAGTTCGTGGCGGCCTACAACAAGACCAAGGCCCCGTTCAACTGGACCGCGACGGCGGATTCAATCCTGGAGAAGCTCCAGCGACTTTGCTCGCAAATCTCCGGGACGGGACACTAGGCCCAGCACCTCGATCAACACGCTGTTGTGGCGGATTGCAAAACGCTCAAGGTATCGCAGGCTCTGGCAGCGGCTCAGGATTCCCAGCACCGCCAGCAGCAGCAGGTACCAAGCCGGAATCTGCACCCCACGCAGCATCCGGGCGTCCGGGATGGCCTTGAGGTGGCTGGTCAGATTCAGATCAAGATTGTTGGCAGTACGAGGCGCTTTCGGGCACAGGGAGGGCCCCATTCCGTCAACCTCAACCCATGCTCTCAGCCTCGGCACGAGAACCTGTGACGGACGCTGAATCAGCCTAGGGAGAGGGCTCAAGTGTCAAGGACTAAAGCCATTGCCGCCGGCAATTCGGCCGAAGGTTTGCTGGAAGTGATGCAGCCTAGTGGAATATTCTGAAATAAGATCTTCCGCGAGCTGCCGCTGGGCCCTGAGCCAAATAAGCTTGTCCTGTTGCCGCTTAAGGAGATCACGCGCATCCATAGCCTCGCTGTAATAACTTTTTAAGTCATCCTGGGTCTGTGCAAGTCTTGCGGAATAGAGTTCGACCTCCAGGCTAAGTTCGTTTACTTTTAGCTCCAGAGAGGAAATTTCTCCGAGAAGTCTTTGTTGCTCACCCCTCATATCGGCTTCCAGCCTCTCTCTGTCCTCTTGGAGTTCTTTGATTTTAGCTAGCTGCAGGCCAATTTCGTTCGTGGCAATTCTTAGCTGCTCTTCGTTTAGCTTTGCCTTGGAATTTTTCTCACTTAGCTTTTCTTCTAGAGCATTAATTGCGGATGGGGTCGCTGGGACTCCGTCGAAAACGTTAGGGGGGACACACAGATCTCGAAATCGCTCAAAATCGTGGTGTCTGCAGAAGTAATCATTTAGACCATCGTGGAAGAATCGCAGATATCCTTCCGACTCAAGCAAGTTATTGGACTCTTGCCTAGCCAAGGATTCAATGCGAGAGTTCGGCTCAGTGGCCTCAACTACGATTATAGAGGGGAGTAGGCCGGGTCTCAGGTCATCGACAAAAAAACCTTTTAGAGCATCTAGCTCACTTCCTTCAACGTCAATCTTGAGAAAGTCAATCTTTGATGGGTTGTATGCATCAACAACTTCCCTTAGCGTGGCAACTCTGACCTCGATGACAGAGTGCTGTTGAGCATGTTCTGAGCTCATCTTTATTGAGGTGTGCTTAAGGGACCCGAGGCCGGAACCTCCATATGCATGAAAGTCTGCCTTTCCTGAAGACTGGGAAACAGCCAGCTGTAAATTAATGTCCCTAGGCCGCTCCGCCTGAAACAGTCTAACTTTATCTGGCAAAGGCTCGATGTTAATGCCATTCCATCCTTGGTCGTAGAATATTTTTGTTACGCTATCGATCTGGGGGTGGAATGCCCCGGCGTCAATGTAGAAGCCAGTATTTCTATCCCTAAGTAGCCTCCAAAGGTATAAGTCTTCAAAATTTTGCGAATAGAGCTTCTTGGGCTTCCAGGTCATTCTTCTGGCTTCACTAACGACACATTTTACACAATAGAGATGCCTTGGGGACCCCCTCATGGCTGCTGCTCATCCGTCGAGCGTTAGGGAAACCCTGAAAAACCCAGGGTGATCACGGGACAATGATCCTGTGATCACAGTCCTGGACTGGGGTGATGGGCGGCAAGCAGCTGGGATTTAGAGATTACGAGCAGACCACCGCCAAGAAGCGCACCAAGCGTGAGAAGTGCCTGGCTGAGATGGACTCGGTGGTGCCGTGGCAGGCCCTGATCGCTTTCGCGTGATCAATCAGCAGTTGGGGTTTCAGAAGACCAGGCTGCGTGGCATGGCCAAGAACCGCTGCAAGGTGAGCGTGCTGGCTGCACTGACGAATCTGTTCCTGGCGCGGCGTTAGTTGCTTACTACTTCATAATCAGGGGCGTGGTGTGCCCGAATGAGGCCATTCACGGGTGCAAGGCAGCAGAAATGGGGCATAAGATCACCTTGATTGCGCACATATAAATCCCTGAGCACAGCCGGAGGAGCAATCCAGCGATGGTCTGATCTCAGGAGCCGCTCAAGTCCTTGTTGCTCAGAGCTTCCTTAGGTGTGATTTCCCACCAGGTTGTTCATGCCTGCAGCTGACCAAGCCGCTGCTGGGGGGTGAGGCCACCCAGGGCCATGTGGCACCTACGGCCGTTATAGATCCGCAGGTAGGCCGTCAGCAGCTCGTTGCGAGCCGCTGAGGAGCCATAGGGCATCACATACGCCCACTCCTCCAGCAGGGTTTTGATGAACCGCTCGGCCTTACCGTTGGTCCTCGGGGTGTAGGGCCTGGTCTTCTTCGCCTTCAACCCCATGGCCTGACAGGCTTTTCGCCAGACATGGGACTTGTAAGCCGAGCCGTTGAGTTCCTAACCGCTGTCAAGTCGCCAAGGCTTGCCAGGCCTCAGTTGTTGATGCAGCCTGACGAGGGGGTGGTTGCCGCTTTGGAGCGCTCTGCGACTCCTGGT
>NZ_JBKOUC010000058.1:0-3351 GCF_046764815.1 Aphanothece stagnina RSMan2012 | reverse complement strand
CGGAATGGAACGATGTGGGTCGTTTTGGCTGGGTGGGTGGCCTTGGTTACCGCGAAACTCGGCGGGAGTGGGTGAGTCACTACGTCCGCGCCCGTCATTACGGCTTTCCCATGGGGATGTGGACAAGCGTCGATCCGCTGTGGCCGTCGGAGCCGGCGTTTGGGTATGTGGGGGGTATGACTCTTGCAGCTGTCGACCCAAGTGGGCTAGAACGGATATTTGTCCAGATCTGTGCGTACATCTCGCGTCATCGAGCTGTTCGACACGGCAAGTGGTTTCAAGCATTGCCAGGGATACCTCTCTATGGAAATACGAACTCGATGACATTTCCTCCGTCACGCACTACTCCGCTGGATTGTAAATTATGGGCTGAGGTAAGTCTTGACAGTTGCGGGATTGGCAGATCAGGACCAAACGTAAGGCAGAATATTGGGTGGAGTGAGTTTGCTGACGCTAGCGGTCGTATGCTGTTTAGAGCACGAGGCACTTCCAAATTTGACATGAGAAAACGGACGGCGAACGGCTGCGTATCGTCTGTATCGTTTAATCTTAAGGGGCAACTGGGCGTGCCGTTAAGTAGGCCATTCGTATTTTCAGGGCCGCCCCCAATGCCGGGTCCCAGAGTCTTTCCGGGGTTTGGGCCTCTAAAGGCAATTTTGCCACCTATTGTGATGGACGTCCAGATCGAGTTCGTTGCAGTCGGTGATCTCGTTAATGTTTGGGGAAAGCTAGATCATACAGATTTTCCAGACTGGCTTACTAGAGTAGGTGTAGGTTCTCATCCGATTTCTCAGTACAACTACCGATCTGCCCATGCCTCGTTCACTACCGGTCTCCTGCACGGATCATCTTTACGATTCTTCGAGGGAGTAGGAGCTAAAGGCCCGAAGTGCTGCGGAGGTTCATGCTAGATGCGGAAGCTAGGTTTTGGCCTTGCTATTGTGGTGACACTCGGATGCTTTGCCTGGTGCGGAGCGATCGCCTCTCGGCCCGCGATCTGCCTGATTTTAGGTCCACTCAATCAAGACTTCATCCTTTCCAGGGAAACGGTAGAGAAGATAAGGAGACAGGGTCGCGTTTCGCTTAAAATCAAAGAAGATCCTGGTACTATATCTTCAGATTGCACCTATGTTTTTCAAGAAAAGAATGGGAAGATGCATACACCTCGCGAGTTCGGTGGGATCATTCGGGCAGTTCGATCTGAAGATGGTGAGCTTCTTTGGGATGCGGCAACGGCTGACAAGCCGGGAGCGATTGAGTACCTTGGATCCGGTGCTGAGTATTCCGATGCGGGAGAATATCATTATGTCACATTTGGAATTGAACCATAAGACCGGCAGGTATTTGTCGCTTCGAACACGCTAACCTAGCCGGTAAATCTTGAGCGGCCTGCTAGGGCACTTGTTAGGGTGCGCAGTCTTCCCGAATTGAGAAGGCAAGTGGAGACAATCTGTCGATAATGTTTTGTCAGATCGATTCAACAAAGCGACTTTCTGCCGATGGCCTGAAGCGGGCCGAGATCACTTCCGCCGGAACCACGACGCTTGTGTGGGATGGCACCGACTACTTGCAGGAGCGCAGTTGACATGCCCGTAAACACTTACATCACGGCCAATGGCCGCATCCGCCGCCGGATTACGACGAACGGCGGAGCTGTGACGGATCAGGTTGCGGTGGTGACGAATGCTTTGGGCTCGGTAGTTGCGACCTACAAAGACGGCTGGCTAACCGCCGACCGTAGCTACGACCCCTACGGCGAAACCCGGGCCGAATGGAACGATGTGGGTCGTTTTGGCTGGGTCGGTGGCCTTGGCTACCGTGAAACTCGACGGGAGTGGGTGAGTCACTACGTCCGCGCCCGTCATTACGGCTTTCCCATGGGGATGTGGACGAGTGTCGATCCGCTGTGGCCGGAGGAGGCAGCGTTTGGGTATGTGGGTGGCCAGCCGATTCGATACACAGATCCAACCGGAGCCAACTCAAAACGAAAGAGCCAACGTCAACCAGTGCCTCCGATCTGGCCGAGTGGGAAGTACGATAAATGCAGCGACTTGCTTGATATTGCTGCTATTGCACAGAACTCTGCTAAACCATCGGAATCCACAAGTTACATCCTCTGTGTCAATGAAGGCCTCAAAGCCGGTAAGTCTATAGGCGACATCGTGCTTTCTTGCCTAGCGCAAAACTTGAATGCAAAGGCACTAGACGCATTGATCGAATATATCATTTGCAGATCATATCAAAGGCGTCTTAACATAAAGGGAGATGCATCACCGTGCGATCCTGTACTCGCATCACAGCATACCGAGGTTCAGAACGCGTGTTGTGAAATCAAATACCTTACTTGCTTGATCGCAAAACTGGAGGCACAAACTAAAGCTAAGGGGCTGGAACGATTGAAGGGTATTGCAGAATGTCTTCTTCCGTCTTCGGTGATGGGTGCCGACTGTCTTCTCACCGCACGAATGCAAGGCGGTTGCGGCCCGGACTGGTTTCCGCAAGAATTTCTTAATGTCTTGCCGAGGAGAGATAGGCAGTGAACCTTGTCCGATTGCCCCTGATTTTCTTGCTAGCTTTCTGCACTAGCATTACTATGTTTGGTTGCCTTTCATCCAAAGAAGTGTCACTAGGGTCACTGCAGTCCGTTTCCGAGCCTTACAGAACTTGGAGTTTTCCAGTCTTTAGGGAGACCCGGAAGATAGGAAAATGGCGTTCCTCTATTCCCATCCAGTGGAGAGGTAGAGCCAACGGTGGTATAGGAAATGGAAAAATATCTGTCAGCATGCTAATTCAAATTCAGGCATCACATCGGAAATCCGTGTTTTCTAAAGAACTTTCCGAATATGGTTTCGGGCGAGAGGCATTGTTTGCGCCCAAGCAGTACAAAGGCTTTAGAATGATAGGGGCGAGAAGTCTACTTCGCCCAAGCGATTATAATCTGCATGCCTATAATCCTACATCGGGCCTACACGTTGTCTTCTTGATCGAGTCCGCATCAACTCCGTGGAAAGATGCCTCTGTCTTGCAGTTACTTAAGGCAGTCCTTGACGGCACACTTACGGATGAAAATGACTAACGTATCGCTTGAACACAACTAGTGCTTTAGATACAACGGCCGAGAAGCTGCCGTTTGAAAGTCGCATGCGTTGCATTGTAAAATATTTGAAAAAGTGATCGATGTTCGTTCGTGAGATACTTCAACGCCTTTACCATACCCGAGCATCCCACACCTACGACCTGAACGGGAACTTGACCGGAGTGAGTGGCCGACTCCTCTCCGTGAACCCGGGCACGATCACCATGGTGTATGATAAAGAGAACAGGATGGTGGTTCATAACCTTAACGGAACC
>NZ_JBKOUC010000057.1:0-3429 GCF_046764815.1 Aphanothece stagnina RSMan2012 | reverse complement strand
GTTGGCACGACGATAGTCGCCGTTTTCAGTGGCATTACGATGTTCAATGCTTGACTCTACGAATATGGAGAGAGCATTCTCAGGAGAAATATTTTCCTTCATGGACTGCCTTCAATTTGTTGGCTCTTCGCCAAAGATAGTGGAGAAGTTCGTAGCTTGTGGCTATGGATCTAAGTACGTTTTGTAGGAAGGCGTTAGGGATAGAGTCACCCTGGCGCATTGGGTCGGTAACGGTTGACGACACGACCATGTCGGTGACGGTGCATGTGGAGCGGACGAAGAGTTCGAAGGGGACGTGCCCGGAATGTGGTGCAACGTGCTCGATCCATGATCGACGTGACCGCAGGTGGCGTGACTTGCAGTGGTCGAAGTATCGGATGTTTATTGAAGCCTCTGTTCCTCGGGTGCGTTGTCCTGAGCATGGCGTGCTGAATGAGACTCCGCCGTGGTGCGTGCCGAACAGCCGCTTTACAATTGGATTCGAGGAGTATGCCGTGAGTCTGATGCTGGTTGCGTCGATATCGGCCGTGAGCAAGCTTCTGGATGTGGACTGGAAGACCCTCGATGCCATCATGCAGCGAGCCGTCGACAGAGGTCTTGATCGCAGGCGAGCACATCCGGTGCCGGTATTGTGTGTCGACGAGACGTCGTTCCAGAAGCGTCATGAGTACGTGACAATCGTCAGCGACGGGACCACAGGCGCAGTGCTCTATGTGGGCGACGATCGCACAGAAGCATCGTTGATGGCCTTCTATGAGGCATTAACACCAGAGCAGCGCGCCTCGGTGGGAAGTGTCAATATGGACATGTGGGTGCCGTATATCGAAGCAACATCCATGGGCCTCGAAGAGGGCGACAGAACCATCTGTTTCGACCGCTTTCACGTGGCGCAGATGTTGAACAAGGCTGTCAACGACGTACGCAAGCAAGAACATCGGGCCGAACTCCGAGAACACGGCGAGTCGGCTCTAACAGGCAAACGAATGTCCGTTCTTCGCAACTACGCCGATTTGACCAAAAGCCAACAGCGTGACCTCCAAGAGGTGTTTGCTGTTGCAGAGAACACGGCGATGGCATGGAGCATAAAGGAGCAGGCGAAACTGCTGTGGAAATACGTCAGCTTTCATTGGGCCGAGCGAGCATGGAACGTCTGGCTAGAGGCAGCTGAACAAACTGCGCTTACGCCAATCATCAAAGTAGCACAGACAGTAAAGAACCATCTGTGGGGAATTCTCAACGCAGTCGTGTTCGGTGTGTCGAACGCAATGGCCGAGAGTATCAACAGTAGAATTAAAATGATTAAATCGCGAGCGAGGGGCTTCCGAAGTCGCGAACGATTCCGTCGAGCCATCCTATTCTATTGTGGCAACCTTGATATGTCGTTCTAAACTATTCCACCAACTTTGGCGAAGACCCGTAATAATATGATCGAGTCTTACGAAATAGGCTATCTATGCGCTGGCGAAGCTCAGAAAATGCTGGCATATATGGCACACGAAGGAATGTGTTTCATCCTAGATATTGACTCTGGTACTGTCACAGGCAAATTCCAAACAAGTTATCATGTGAATGATCATCGTGTTTATCTTGACGATGGAGCTGGTGTATTATATAGAGCCTGCTATTCGACAAGACAGTTGGACATGTATGATGTGTTTACGGGAAAGCACTTTAACTCCGTTAGAACTAACAGGCGAATTGACTTCTTTGTTCGGGTGCATGACAGCCAACTTGCTGTCTGGAGCTCACCTTCTGTTCTGTTCGGAGATACTCGAACCGGGCAGCTAAAACGTAAGTTCAGCGGCTATCCACCCCAGGGCGTAGGTCGTCAGTATCCACCATTTATTTTCATGCAAGATCTGAATGAAAAGCCTTTCTTCGAGAGGCCATTCCTTGTAGATGAGAACCTCAATAGAATTGGTAAAGTGATTTCAGCTAATTATCGTGGCGCTGCTTACGTTTGTGACGGAAAGGGATTGGCGTGGACGTACAATGCGGGGACGACATTCTACGAGCTTGACTTCGTACGTGGCACGACACGCGAAGTCTTTAGCATCGAACAAAAGGCTGAGTGGACTTTCCCAATGTATGACGATTTACGCCGCATCGTATCGGTAATTTCGATCAATCGGGCAGTAGACATCATTCATGTTGATGTTGACATCGACACATATAAGCCCGTCGTGCGACGAAGAGGACTGCAAGTTCAATATGATTCCTGTTACATCAAGCGCCTCCATAGGCTCTATCAAGCCAACGGCCTTGTCTACGACCTCACCACAGCCGAATACCTTGAGCCCATTGACCTGACAATGTGAACAGGGATTCTTGATTGTCGGTGATGATGCGTTGTAGTGTTTGAATACACCGAGATAGGAAGGGAAATCGGTTTGCAAGAGTGGCTGTAAAGGTAGCTGCGATAGAAGATCCCCGAGCATAGCCAGCATCCGTTCTGATCTTTTGAAAGCCCTCCTGTATTTAACGAAAATCCGGACATTGTCTACGGTCTCGGAAGTGGGTGATTCCGTATGTTTCACACATACGGCAAGTCAGATTGGCTTCGTATGTATTCGCAACAAAAGAGGCATGATGAAGGAAGAAGATCAAACCAACATAGAGAGTGGTGCCAAACTTCTCGAGTCAATTTGGATTCAGGGTGTTTCTCTGCCATACATGGTATTCACAGACCGGTTCCGTCTGTGTCAGTTCAGTCGTGAAGTGGACGATGGATGGGACGTAGACTTTCTGTTCTACATCTCCATTATGGAGATGTACGAAGAGAAGAACCTTTACGTCGTACCTCTGCTTGGTGGGACAGGTGGCCGTGATTTTATCAACAAGATGAGTGTAGAACGGATAGAGATATTCGCGCGTAACGGTAGTACGAAAGAGCACGTTGATGAACTGTTTAGTTACATGTTGTCCAACGGGACTGACTACATTGTATTTGGCTCATCAGGCAAATGGGCCTTGTATTTCGACTATATAGATGAGATTCGAGTTGTTGCTTATGAAGAACCTCGGACGACCCCAGGATTCATGGACGTAGCAGACTTCTTCGAGGACTTTGAATCATTTGCATTTAGAGAATACCTCGTGCGCCTGTTTGAACACTATAATCCACGTTCAGCAAAGCCTCTTGACGAAATACCTTGGGAAGCTCTCGCACGCTTCAGGGAATGTATATAGCCTTCCGGCCACCAACAGGGGCTGTGCGATGACAGAGTCATCTGGCTTTGAGATTTAGGATCTTCACGTAGTCTATTTGTGGAGCGGCTCGTCCGCAACGCCGACGGCACCGGCCCGACGATCATACGCGACTACTTTGCCTTCGGTCTCCCAACGGACAATGTAACGGCCGACGGTCGTCGTGTCGGCTATCTCTCGAAGGAAGTGGACTGGGAAAGCTTCCCTGCCGACGAGCACCGC
>NZ_JBKOUC010000056.1:0-3970 GCF_046764815.1 Aphanothece stagnina RSMan2012 | reverse complement strand
CATGGCCGGATAGCCCATCGGACCCACCAGCAGAATCAGCGCCTCAGGGTGGCGGGCGGCGATCTCGGCGTAAGGCCAGTCGTTGCGGGGCAGATACTTGAACGTGCTCTGCAGTGACACCAGCAGCGGCCGCTCGCGGGGCAGTTCGAACTTCTCGAACAGCAGCTGGCCGTCGTGGAGGGCGGCCGGCACCTCGTAGTTGAGGCCGGTGCCGGGCAGGCGGATCAGCTCCTCGCTGTAGTGCTCCTCGTTGCCGGGAGGTTCCATCCCGGCCGCCCCGAAGAAGTAGTGCAGGGTGCGCGAGCCGCTGGTGATCGGATGGCCCCAGCCCTGGGCCTGCACCGGCGCCAGCTGCAGCACCGAGGTGACCTTGCTGGCCGGGTGCATGCCGATGTCGGTGAAGATCAGCAGATCGAGGCGGTCGTCGAGGATCTGCTGCAGCATCGGCTCGAGGGGGTCGCTGCGGAGCGGCAGGTGGCGGTAGGTGCCGAGGTCGGCGAAGCGGCGGGTGCCGGAGTCCTCGCTGTCGGCCAGGTTGTAGGCGAAGATCTGGTAGCCGGGGTTGCCGGCGATTCCCTCCAGCCAGCCGAGCGCCCAGATCGCGCCGTTGTGGTTGATCAGATGGGGGGAGATCACCCCCACCCGCAGGGGGGAGGGATCGGCCGGGTCGCGCTGGGGCAGCGGCTCCATGAAGCGGCCGAGGCGGGGCCGCAGGATGCGGTCGAGCACGCCGGCGTAGAGCTCCTGCAGCGGGCGGTCGTCCTCCATCTGGTAGGCCAGATAGAAGTTGGTGATCGCCCAGGTGTGGGCGTAGAGGACGGGCCAGGCGGGATCGTCGGCGCTGAGGCCCTCGAGAGCGTCGAAGAGGGCCTGGAGATCGGCCGCCCAGCGCGTCCGCGTCTCGGCCACCTGCGCGTCGGAGCGGTAAAGAATCGGCAGCACATGCAGGCGGGTGATCAGCCGCACACGCTCGTCGGCCTCCTCGTCGGCCACCGCCAGGGCCTCCTCGATGCGGTCGAGTTCGCAGAGACAGCCCAGCAGCCCCTGCATGCCCACCACCCGCTGGTTCACCTCAAGATCGAGGGCGAGGAAACGGCGGAACTCCTCGTGCGCCTCCTCATGCCGCTTGGCCTGCACCAGCGCCTGGGCGAGGTTCTGGCGGGAGGGCTGGAAGCCGGCGTCGATGCTGAGGGCGTGGCGGTAGGCGGCGATCGCCTCCTCGCGCTGGTCGAGGGCAGCCAGCGACAGGCCGAGGTTGTTCCAGGCGTCGGCGTAGGCGGGGGCGAACTGGAGACAGAGGCGGAAGGCCTCCACCGCCTCGGCCTCGCGCTGCTGGCCGCGCAGCAGATTGGCGAGCTGGAAGGCGGCCTGGTGCCAGGCGGGCTGATCGCGAAGCAGCCGCCGCAGGGTCGCTTCGGCGTCCTCGGGCCGGCCGGCCTCCAGCTGGCCGAGGGCGAGGTTGTGACGGCACTCGGGAAAACCCGGGAAGAGAGCCAGCGCCTCCTGGTAGAGACGCAGGCCCTCGACGGTGTCGCCGCGGCTGCGACAGGCGTTGCCGGCGTTGAAGAGCAGGTAGGGCGTGAGGAAACCGGCGGCCTGGGCCGCCTCGAAGCGGCCGATGGCCTCGTCCTGGCGGCCCAGCATGTGAACCGCCACACCGGCCAGGTAGTGCAGCTCGCCGGCGTGGGGGTGGTGGCCGACGAGGGCGTCGGCCTGAGCGAGCACCTCCTCGAAACGCTGCTGGCCGAGGGCCTCGTAGAGGTGGCTCAGGCCCGCCTCCGGGGCGTTGTGGGGCGGCCAGCGGGCGGGCTCAGGGGCGATGGCAGGCAAAGGGGGCCGCTCCAGGGCGGCTCTGGCCTCGGCCAGCTGCTGCTGGGAGGAGGCCAGCTCGTCCTGCAGCGCTGCGATCTGGCGGTTGCGGTCGCGCAGCTGCTGCAGCGGATCCACCAGGGCATCGCGGTCAGCGGCAGCCAGGGGTTTCACCCGAGCGGCGGGGCGGCGGGGCAGCGTGTAGCCGAAGGCAGCCAGGTCGTGTCCGTAGCGCCGCTCCACGATGGCCAGGCCATCGGCGGAGAACGCTTCCGGCCAGCGATGGCCGAGACGCTGGCGGTAGCGACTCTCATGGCGTGCCAGTTCCCCGCGCACGGCGGCAAGGAGCTCGGGGGGCAGACGGTTCAGCAGGAGATCGGGCAGGCGGGCGGCGAGCTCGTCACGGTCGAGGCGCGGCTGCCAGGCGATGGCCCCGGGCTCAAGCAGGGCGACCTGCGGGGCGAGATGGCCGTCACCGCTCAACTCCTCCCAGTGGGCGTCGAGGAAGGCGAGGAAGGCGGGAAAGCGGCAGGGCTGCTCGGCAGGTTCACCGGCGGCCTGCTGGATCGAGGCGTTCAGCGGCGCGTAGGCGGGCTCGGCCAGGTGCAGCTTGTCGTGCCAGAAGGAGAGCAGCCGCTCGGCAGGGTGGCGGGTGACCGCCAGGCGAAGCCAGTCTTCGCCGTGGAGGGCCTGCTGGGTGAGAGCGGGATCGAGAACGGCCAGGCTGGGGAGACCGTGCAGGCTCGGGTGGTGCACCGCCAGGGCCGGGCGCGTTTCGCCGAAGGTCGCCAGCTCGGGGGGGGTGCGGCCATCGGCAAGCACCGCCAGCCGCTTGAGCAGCGTGGAAGCGGCCTTGGGCACGGGGCGCAGCAGCCAGCGGGCACCCTGCACGACCAGCGTCGCCTGACTCAGAGCGGCAGAGGGAAGCATCAGCAGTGAGGCAGACGGTCGTGGCGCTCAGAGCGGCCAGGAGCCTACGCAGTACGGCGACGCAGCACGCACGGAGCGTTTTTTACGGGGGGGGGGGGGGCAGATCGAGAACCGGCCCTGCGTGGCAAAGAAAAACCGAACATTGGATGCTTCAGGGCAGCAGGGACGGGTAGTTTCCTGAACCTTGATTCGGCCGATCCCGGCTGCGGAGCCTCCTTCAGCCCATGCCTTTCCAGCTGCTCCTTCTGGCCCTCAAGACCGGAGGCCTGCGCAGGAGCCGAAAGGGTGGGCATCAGATGGGGCGATCACGCCGCTGGAGCCGGGCCGCCCAGACGGCGTTCGGAGCCTGGGCCGTCGCTGCCCAGTTGGCTCCGATGGTGGGGGTCATGGTTTCGACCCTGCCTGCAGGCCCTGCGGCTGCCCAGCTGCGCAGCATCCAAACCGACCCGAACAGTCCCAATGCGACTGCCATCGGCGCGGCCAATTTCACCACCGGCAACGTTCCCATTGCCATCGGCGCAGGCGCCCTGGCCATCGGCCAATCGGCCTCGGCCAACGCCCAGTTCGCCACCGCACTGGGCTTCTCCGCCACCGCCGACGGCTTCTTCTCCACCGCAGTGGGTTCCTTCGCCAACGCCACCGGCAACTACTCCACCGCACAGGGTCACAACGCCAAGGCAACCGGCCTTGGCGCCACCGCACTGGGCGCCAACGCCAACGCCACCGGCACTGACGCCACCGCACTGGGCGCCAGCGCCCTGGCCAACGGCAACCGCGCCACCGCACTGGGCACCAACGCCATCGCCCAAGGCAACGATTCCACAGCAGTGGGATCCGCGGCCACCGCCAACGGCGTCAGAGCCACTGCATTGGGTTTCGAAGCCAACGCAAACGGCGACCGCTCCACCGCGGTAGGTGAAAGGGCCAACGCCAGCGGGCGCTTCGCCACCGCACTGGGCTCCGAAGCCAACGCCATCGGCCAAGGCGCCCTCGCACTGGGCACCCTGGCCCAAGCCACCGGCCTGCAAGCCTCCGCACTGGGCACCGGGGCCAGCGCCACAGGCGACTTCGCCACCGCACTGGGCACCCTGGCCAGCGCCATCGGCACCAGCGCCACTGCGGTTGGCGATCTTGCCAGGGCCAGCGGCGTAAACGCCACCGCACTGGGCTCCTTCGCCAACGCCACCGGCCCCAGCGCCACCGCACTGGGTGACAGTGCCCGGGCCACCGG
>NZ_JBKOUC010000055.1:0-4389 GCF_046764815.1 Aphanothece stagnina RSMan2012 | reverse complement strand
TCACAGACCGGCCCACCCATTGCCCCGCAGGGAGTTTGAGGAGAAGACCGCCAGCACCGGCTACGCCGGTGCTGCTCCTCGGGATTTACACCACTTGGCGGGACGCCCCCAAGCCGGGTCAAGCCGCACGCTTTTCTCCACTTAGAAATTGAATATCTCGATAAACTAAATAACCCCCAATTGCCAGTAAGATTCGCATGAGCCAATGAAAAAGACAATTGCATTCCGAGAACCTCTGATGCTCATGCTGGGCCAGAGGCGTAGAGTTGAGTGTATCTTTGGCATCGTCGAGAAAAGTTGGAGTAGAAGTGTAGTTGCTTTTAAGTTAATAGGCCAGTCGGAAGGGATGCAGTGGAGGGCAGAACCTCTCGGGGTGATCTGGAGGCTGGTGAAGTGGCGGCAGATGAGCGGGAGGGTACGGACCTGGAGATGTCGATGGGCCACTGTCCTGGAGGGGCTGGAGCTGGTGCAGTGTTGTCTGGAAGTTGGACAGGCTGCACTGCCCAAGGAGTTCGGCAGCTCGCTGCACTCCTTGAGCTTGCTTGACCTTCGTGAAATGCGGCGCTGCCCTGCTCGGCCGTGGGCACGGGCCGCTGGTGGCATAGAGGGCAGAAGTATCGCGTGGAGGGTTCTTGTTGGACCGGCCGCCGCGGCCCCTTCCGCGGCCCCCGTACACCCCTGGGGTCCACCCAGGCGGCATGAAACCAAGGTCCATCTCAGACAGGCAGGGAACCTGTCATGCGCACTGATCTCGCCCTGAGCCACTGTGGGAACACTGCAGGCAGTCACCCCGACCCGGCGCCTCTAACCACCTCCGACATCACCATCTCTCTGCTGATCGACATCAGCATGGCGCTGGAGGAGATCCAGGCCCGCATCCATGCCCGGGCCTTCGCGGCTGTCATGGATCCGACCAAGGCCCGGCAGTGCGGCAGACGGTGAACCAGTTGCTGGCCGTACTGGATGCCACGTCAGCCTATGGGGTCATTTGAGAGCCGAGTGGAGTGCTGATGGAGCTGGTGGTCAAACGAATCAGCGATCCGCGTTCAAGGCACTACCCAAAGCGAAAGCGGCAGGGCTGGAGTTGCACTGCCCGGCACCGAAGGTCGAGACATTGCGACCCATACCTTTCGGTGTGCATTCATGAAGCACTGAAATAGTGCAATAGTGTAGACCTAGGTGTGTAGTGCCACCAGGTTGTTCCGGCTGACAAGCGGGTGTGAGGCCGACAGGGTTGTGGTGCGACCCAACAGCCCCAGACCTCACCCCCCATGCATACACACCCGAACGCCCGCCTGACACCGATCGGTCGCGAACGCCTGATCCGGCAGCATCTCGAGGAGGGCAGGAGCCTTGCTCAGCTGGCCACAGACCACGGGATCAGTGAACGCACCGCCCGCAAGTGGCTGGCGCGCTTTCGTTCAGGCGGGCCAGCGGCACTGGCGGATCGACGGAGTGTTCGCCGCAGCCAGCGGCGGACGATCGATCCGCAGCAACTGCAGCAGGCCGTGGAGCTCAGGCAGCAGCGCTGCACCCTCCGGAGGATCGCCCGGCTGCTGCTGGTGCCGATCACCACCCTGGCCCGGGCGATGCGGCGCCTGGGGCTGAACCGGCTGGGGAACCTCGACCCCAAACCCCCCGTGCAGCGGTACCAGTGGGAGCAACCGGGGGAGATGATCCATGTCGACATCAAGCAGCTCGCCCGGTTCGAGCGGGTCGGCCACCGGATCACCGGCGACCCACGGAAGGGAAGCTCCCCGGGCGCGGGCTACGAGAAGGTCCACGTGGCGGTGGATGACGCCACCCGCCTGTCGTACGTCGAGGTCTTGCCCGACGAGAAGGGCCCGACCACGGTGGGGTTCCTCAGCCGGGCGGTGGCCTGGTTCAACGGCCAGGGGATCGAGTGCCAACGGGTGCTCAGTGACAACGGCTCGGCTTACAAGTCCCATGGCTGGCGAAAAGCCTGCTACGCCATGGGGTTGAAGCCGAAGAAGACCAGGCCCTACACCCCGAGGACCAACGGCAAGGCCGAGCGGTTCATCAAGACCCTGCTGGAGGAGTGGGCCTACGTGATGCCTTACGGCACCTCGGCGGCCAGGAACGACCTGCTACAGGCCTACCTGCGGATCTATAACGGGCGCAGGTGCCACATGGCCCTGGGTGGCCTCACCCCCCGGCAGCGGCTGGCTCAGCTGCAGGCATGAACAACCTGGTGGCAAACCACACCTAGGCTGAAAGGTGAGTAGAGGAGGGTCTCGCCATGGCGGACCTTGCACTGTTCAGGTTTACCAGCAAGAATGACCTTGCCAAATCGCTATTTAGCGGCTGGCAGCTAGCGCGAAAGGTAGTCGTTAATGCACTGGCTGGGGATGACATTATCCAGGGCAGCACTAAACTCGAACTCATTAGGGGGCTTGTGGTCAAATCCGGAGCCAAACTCATGGCCGGAAATGGCAACGACGTCATCTCTGGCAGCAGCGCCACGAGTGAAGGCTTGAAAAATAGCGGCTATCTCTTGGCCGGGGATGGCAGCGACCGTATCAGCGGCCTATCGGAAGGCCGTTTTGGGATTTACAATACAAAGCTAATCTCTACGGGCGAAGGCAGCGATAGCATCATAGGTCGCTCGACATACGGCATCTTAATCGATGGCTGCTGGAACGGCGAAAATGGCTTTTGGAATGAAAGTCAAATCAATACAGGGGATGGCAATGACCGCATCGTCGGTAGCTCAATAGGGACTGGTCTCGTCAATAGTGGCGCAATCGAAACGGGCTACGGCAATGATTCTATCAAGGGAACTGGGGGTAGTAATAGAGAAAGCTACGGCTCGTACGGCTTTAGCTGGGGCGTATATAATAATCCTAATTGCACAATTAAAACTGGACCGGGCAATGACATCATCACAGGAGCTGGAGGAAAGGGCTGTTTTGGCATCTTCAATGATGGGAATATCAGCACTGGGGGCGGCGACGACAAGGTCAACGCGATAGCTGGAGGCTTCAGGGGGAGTGGCACGACAGATCTTGGACCTGGTGCTGACGCGTTGATCGGCTTTGTTGGGGCTGACACTGCTTCTATATCCGGCGGAGCGGGAGGCAAGTTCATTGGCGGCACCGGCAAGGACAAGATCCTGTTGCCTGATGGCCTTTATCGAATCGAAGGTGGACTAATCGCGCTTGCGTCGGGAGGCCGCTTCATGAAGACCAACAGCTTCGAGAAGATCGGTGGCGTCAATGGTGGCCTCTTCAACTTCGCTGATGGACTACTGACCATCACTGGAGGCGTTGCAACCTCACTCGTCTGACTGTCTGCATCACTCGATGCTGCCGTCCTGCAGCCCTGCCGCAAGGTGGGGCTTTTCTGTGCTGGGCTGGCTACGCAGGGCGCCTTATGAGCAAATGGCTTCCAGTAGCTCAGGGAGATGTAGGCCTCCAGGCCTTTCTCCTCCGGGACCTTAAGATTGTCGCTGCTGGAGAAGTGGGTACCCGCAATCAGGCCCGCCGGTAGCTGTCATTCCCCTAGTGTGCCTTGCTCCGCCACAGGAAGGCGTACAGCACGGCGCCGCTGAGCGTGTGGGGTCGCACTTCAGTTGGATGGCGACCTTGAAAAGTACCTGCACGCTCCGCTGCTGCTGCCGGCCCCAGATTTACCTCACTGACCTGACATAACTGGCTAGGCGAGGAGGAACCCGGGCGGGGTCTGTGGATCCATCGATCTGTGGAAGAGATGGTTCAAAACTGTGCCACGTAGTCCCGCATCCAGGACGGCCTTAACGGATTGCTCAAGGCTGAGCTCTCAGCTTTGCAATGCCTGTGCAAATCGCTGGCGGACTGGCTGATCGACTGACTGCTGAAGAGCTCAGATCGCTGCCTTTGTCTGAAGCCGATGATCGGATTTGAACCGATGACCTACTGATTACGAATCAGTTGCTCTACCGCTGAGCTACACCGGCAACCCAGTGAAACTAGCATTCAGGCGACGGACCTGCCCAGGTGCCCCATGGGGATCAAGCCCGATGCCATCGATCCCAGGCTGCGTGCCCGCCTGCTGCAGGAATCACGCACCCCTTGGCGCGGCCTGCGGCGCGCCCTGTGGCTGGCTCTGGCCGCTTCCGGCGGGCTTGGGCTGGCCGTGATGGCCATGCGCGGCGCCGCGGGCTCAGAGGTGCCTTCAGGTGATCTGCTCATCCAGCTGGCTGCCGTCGTGCTCTTCGGTGGATTGCTCTGGTTCGATCGCAACCGTGCCCCCGCCGACGGCACCGATTGAGGGATCCTCGGTTTCACCGGCTGCCTGGGAGCCAGCCTCAGTGGCGTCTATCTGGCCGGCCTCAGCCTCCGGCGCTGGTGAGGCAGTCGCGGGCGCTGAAGGTTCTCGGATGGTCGCTCC
>NZ_JBKOUC010000054.1:0-4427 GCF_046764815.1 Aphanothece stagnina RSMan2012 | reverse complement strand
GACCTACGCCAGCAATGCGCGATAGGGAAGCAGGCACGATGATAGGCAAGCATCACCGGTGGGCACTGGAACCCTCGTTGAGCGAAAGACAGGCTAGGTGCGAATTCTGCGGGTAAAGCAGAGGACTGCTCAGTCAGTGACGGAAGCGTTCGGAAAGATCCTGAGACATAAAGCAACGTGTGTCAGAACAATCACGATGGACAATGGCAAGGAGTTCGCAGGAGACTGGGAAATTGAACGAATTCTTCAAGCAAGGGTCTCCTTCGCCGATCCATATTCAGCGTGGCAACGTGGCACGAACGAGAATACCAACGGACTTATACGACAATACATTCTAAATTCGAGGCTCCTGGGGAGTGTTGCGGACGAATAATTCCAACGGGTTGAGGATCGCCCGAACAACAGACGACGAAAAAACCTCGGATTGCGAACACAGCAACAAGTATATTCCCATCACAAACGAAATGTTGAACAATGACCTTGATCCTAGGGAATGAATAATGGAGTGGGTTAAATAAATCGGTCCGGTCTTAATTTGAGACAGATGTCTCAAAGGAGCACTGATGCGGAAGAGTCAATTCAGCGATGAACAGATCGTAGGTATCGTTCGCGAATCCCATGCGCATGGGGTAGCAGCCACTGCGAAGAAGCATAAGGTATCGTCACACACGATCTATTTGTGGCGTAAGAAGTACGGCGATATGGGTCCGAGTCAGGTCTCGGAGCTTAAGCGGATCATGCAGGAGAACGCTCGTTTGAAGAAGCTGGTAGCCGAGCGTGATCTTGAGATCGAAGTGATGAAGGAGATCGCATCAAAAAAATGGTAGGCGTACGGCAGCGAGTCCAGGCCGTCATGTACGCCGTTCGTCGAGGACTTGGACAACGCAGGGCAACGGCCTTGCTAGGAGTATCCCGTTCGATGGTGACCTATCGGCTCCGACAGCCGATCAAGGACGCCCCGGTCAGGAGAATCATCCATGACGTAGTGACACAGCATCCCACATGGGGAAAGCGTCTGGTGTATGGTTGGATGCGGGAGCAGGGGTATGATTATTCGGCATGCACGGTGTACCGCGTCTATCGGCAAAGCGGCTACGCAGCACAGTGGCGAAAGCGATCGCGCAAGATCCGGCGAGGCATACGGATCAATCCAACGGCAATACAACCCCATGAGGTCTGGTGCATGGACTTTGCCGAGGATCGACTGATGACAGGCCAGAAGATGATGGCACTGTTGGTCAAGGATGAAGCCACGTCGTTTGGCCTCAGCATCACCCTACGACGATCATTCAAGGGCTCGGATGTCGAGGCAGTCCTTAACGAGCTGGTTGCCCAGCATGGTACGCCGAAGTACATTCGTTCGGACAACGGAGGCCAGTTCATTGCCACCATCGTACAACAGTGGGCCAAACGACACCATATCACACTGGCAACCATTCACCCTGGCAAACCATGGCAGAATGGCTTTGCGGAGAGCTTCGTGGGAACGTACCGACGGGAAGTCCTCAACGCGGAGATCTTCATGTCACTCGCTGAGGCACAAGCGATCTCCACCATGTGGCTGAACATGTACAATACCGAACGACCACACAGCAGACACAACTATCGACCACCTATCACTGCATTCCAAAAACATGCAGCCTGACACCATTTTATAACCTGTCACTGGACCGATAAACCATACCTACTCACCGTGTCGTCCGCATCCGCGTGGACAATGCCGGCATCGATTCGACGATCTACCGCATCCCTGGTGGCAGCGGCGGCGATGCCGCCGTGACCAAGCGTGGTGGCCAGGCCCCCTCCAATGAAACGGTACCGATGGAATGGTCGGTATACGGTTTGGGCTTTGTGGGCGTCAGCCGGCAGACCGGCGAGCAGGAAGAGGGTCCGGTGTATACGCGAACGGTGTGGACGAAATGCTACCCCCTGACGGACAACCTGGGCAGTGACCAGGCCACAACCCCATCCACCAGCCGTGGGAGAGAACCTACCTGGGCCTTGCCGGCAACCCGGCCATGCTGACGGACCCGTGGGGGTTGGATGCGGGTGATGGAGACGATCCAAAAACAACCCAGTCAACCATGGGCAATGGCGGCAACGGATCCAACCAGCCTGGAGGTGATGATCCGGGTGCTGGTAGTACGACAACCGTGGATGATGGCATTGTAGCTGGAAATCCTACTCCGCAGACGCCCGCTAGTCCACAGGGTGTTGTAGCGACGCAGACCAAGCCTGGCACAAAGCCCGGTCCAAAGCCATATACGAAACCTGTAGGATTCGACGAAGCAGGACTCCCCTATGACAAGGTAAAGTCCGATAGAAATAACTCATTCGTGTATGGCTCTAGTGGGATTGAGGTAACTGATCGATTCACGGCTGACGATCTATACAACACAGAGAAGTACCCCTGGCGTACAGTTATACCTCTTGAAAGCGGCGAACTGGGAGTTGTAACGAGACTGTCCGACGTCGACGGTGGTCAAACTCCGGTCATGATGTCGTACGATCAGACGACGAGGACGTGGACGACTTTGATTCCGATCTTCACTAACGATCGTAAGCGTCAGGATGCAATTGTTGCTGAAGCCCAAGCCCAGGCGCAGCGAATGAGCGATGAACTGGACCTTTGGATGAATCGTATCATTTGGGGAGGCATCGGAATTGCAGCGATTGCCGCCACAGCTGGTGCGGCAGCCCCCTTCATCGGTGCAGGCGGTGCTGGCGGTGCAGCAGCAGGCGGCGCACTTATATTGCAGTCGTCCCCAGCAGCCACAGAAGGCACACTTGGAGCACTGGCGACGGCGGCCGCCACACGTGCCCCACAAGCTATCCCCGCTACTACATCAGTCTATAGGTACGTTGTCGATGGAGTCACTCGTTATGTTGGGATCTCAATCGACCCGATCAGAAGAGGTGCAAAACACCTTAGGGAAAAGGGACTTGACGGGATGCAGGTTCTGGTTGGCGGCCTCACTAAGTATTAAGCCAAAGCCGTAGAGCAAGCGCTTATCCTACACCATGGTCTTATGAAAAATGGTGGTTCACTAGTGAATAAAATCAATAGTATTGCAACGGGTAATCCTGCTTACGATGCAAGCGTTAGGCGTGGCTACCAGATTCTTGAATCCATAGGATACTTCGAAAAATGAAACTTATACCAATCGGTGAAATTCTTGAGGTCTCTACCCGTAAGGGATTTGCCTATCTTCACGTCGCTGCCAGAGGTAATGATGAAGGTTTCGATTTTGTTCGGGTTCTCCCTGGAGTGTTTCCGCAACGTCCATCGGATTTCGAGGCCCTTGTCGATACCAGAGAGCTGTGCTATCTACAATTACCACCAGGACCTCTCGTAAGGATGAAGTACGCGGTGCGGGCAGGTAATATCGTTCGGGATCATTTGAAAAGACCGGATTTTATGCGAGACGCTCAATTTGGCCCAGAAGGTTTACGAGGTTGGCACATAATTGACACGCGGACATTGAAGCGCACATTCGTACGAACGTTATCTGCGGATCAAAAGAAGCTATCAGCCTATGGGATGCCTACCTTTGTAGGGCTGTTGGCTATCATTGAGACAGGGCTTCCGACTGAAGAGTGGGACTGGGGACTTCGCAAGAAACCAGAATAGCACACTGCCGATTTCTCCGATTTGACCACTGTCAGAAGCGGTACGTCTATCATTGTACGGAGAGAAGTCTCTCTGAATCGTCTAATGTCGCTACGGTCGATATTGCCGATGAAGCTCGCGAAAGCGTCGCATGGGTTATTGACGACGCAGCTACAGTAGTAGGAACGCACGGGGGCTGTACCCGCAAGCGGAGAATGGGCAGCGTCACCTTCCTATTTTGGAGTAGCTTGGGTCGGACATGGTTGCCTCTGGTTTGCAAGAAATGTGGTATGGTGTCCCGCAGCAAACACTTCTTGAACAAGGCACACAGGCGGGACTTGAAGCAGTTGGTGTAAGCCCTGAATATGCAGCGCCGGCAAGTACGATTGTTTCCACCGTGGTAACCACGGCCAGTGGAGCCGGAGTCGCAAGCACGCTAACACGCCTCGGCACTGCCGGCGTTACGACGTCAGCTGTTGCCCCGGCAACGAAGGGTCTGGCTGGCATCACATCGTCGAGCAGAATCCCAGCAACCTTGCTACATTCGGTAACAAAGCAATCCACAACACTGGCAACATTGTCAAAATACCGCACGGTGCAGGTAGTATTCATGCGAAAATCTCGGGATACTACTCTTCAATGGATTACTTTACAGGTGGTTTAACTGTGCGACAGTGGTTAAGTACAAACAGCTATGAAGAACAGTATAGTTTCGGAATTAGCATACTTAAACAAATTGGGTCTTCGCCAAAGTTGGTGGAATAGTTTAGAACGACATATCAAGGTTGCCACAATAGAATAGGATGGCTCGACGGAA
>NZ_JBKOUC010000053.1:0-4576 GCF_046764815.1 Aphanothece stagnina RSMan2012 | reverse complement strand
CCCTCTCGGGAGCCATCGCCATCGGCTACCGCAGCAACGCCTCCGGCTCAGCGGCGACAGCCCTTGGTGACCAGGCCAGGGCGGCTGGAGCAGGCGCTACCGCCACCGGTTTCCTGGCCAATGCCACAGGAGAGAGCACCACGGCCTTGGGGCGCAACGCCAAGGCCAGCGGAACCGCCGCGACCGCCGTCGGAACAGCCTCCATCGCCGACGGTGAAAGCGCCACGGCCCTCGGGCGCAGCGCCAATGCCACCGGAACCTCCGCGACCGCCGTCGGGGTTGATGCCCTGGCCTCAGGGCAACAGGCGACGGCACTGGGTCCTCGCGCCAATGCCACCGGAACCGCCGCGACTGCCGTCGGGTTGAACGCCCGGGCTTCAGGTATCGCCGCCACAGCCCTCGGAGAAGCCTCCATCGCCGACGGTGAAAGCGCCACGGCCCTCGGGCGCAGCGCCAATGCCACGGGCTTCCAAACCACCGCGTTGGGTGCCGGCGCCCTGGCCAACTTCACCGGCTCCACCGCCATCGGCACCGGTGCCACCACCACCCGGGCCAGCCAGATCGTGCTCGGTCGCTCTGGCGACACCGTCACCATCCCCAACCTGTCCGGCACCGGCAGCGGCCTGATCCTCGCCAACGACGACGGCACCCTCTCCCGCTCAGCCGCCTCCGCTGCCGCCGTCAGCAGCCTCAATTGCACCGGCACCGGCGCCAACGCCGTCTGCTACGGACCCAACGCCATCGCCACCGGCGACGGCACCACCGCCCTCGGTGCCAACTCCAGCGCCGTCAACGTCGACGCCACCGCAGTGGGCTTCCGTTCCACTGCCGTCGGCAACCAGTCCACCGCCATCGGCTTCAATGCCAGCGCCAGCGGCATCGGCGCCACCGCCCTCGGCAACCAGGCCTCGGCCATCAACGCTCTGAGCACTTCCGTCGGAAGCTTCGCGATCGCCAATGGTGTCGGCGCCTCCGCCTTCGGTGACCGTGCCCGTGCCACCGGCATCGAAGCCACCGCCCTCGGGGCCCAGGCCAACGCCATCGGCGACGGCGCTTCCGCCGTCGGCCTCTTCGCCAATGCCACCGGCGACAGCGCCACGGCCGTGGGGAACCGGGCCAATGCCGGCGGCATCAACGCTTCCGCTTTCGGCCGCTCCGCCGCGGCACGAGCCACCGACGCCACCGCCCTCGGTGCCAGCGCCCAGGCCAACTTCAGCGGCTCCACCGCCATCGGCACCGGTGCCGCCACCACCCGGGCCAACCAGATCGTGCTGGGTCGCTCTGGTGACACCGTCACCATCCCCAACCTCAACGGCACTGGCAGCGGCCTGATCCTCGCCAACGACGACGGCACCCTGCAGCGCTCGGCCGTCAGTGCCTCCGCCATCGCCGGGCTGAACTGCGTCGGCACCGGCGCCAATGCTGTCTGCTACGGACCCAACGCCAACGCCAACGGCTCCTTCACCACCGCCATCGGCTCCGATTCCCTCGCCAACGGCTTCGCAGCCACCGCACTTGGCTACAACGCGAACGCCACCGGCAACTTCTCCACCGCACTGGGTCCTCGCGCCAATGCCACCGGAATCGGCGCGAGCGCCGTCGGGTTGGACGCCCGGGCTTCAGGTAACGCCGCCACAGCCCTCGGACAAGCGTCCATCGCCAACGGTGAAAGCACCACGGCCCTCGGTCGCAGCGCCAATGCCACCGGCCTCGCCGCGACCGCCGTCGGGTTGAACGCCCGGGCTTCAGGTATCAGTGCAAGCGCACTGGGCAATCAGGCTGACGCGGCTGGTGAAAGCGCTACCGCGCTGGGCTCCTTCGCCAACGCCAACGGACGTTTCTCCACTGCCGTAGGCGTAGGTGCCAATGCCAACGGGCAACAGACCACAGCAGTTGGTGCCTTGGCCGTCGCCCGCTTCGCCAGCTCCACCGCCGTGGGCACCGGTGCCACCACCACCCGGGCCAACCAGATCGTGCTGGGTCGCTCTGGTGACACCGTCACCATCCCCAACCTGTCGGGCGCCGGCAGCGGCCTGGTGATCGCCAACAACGACGGCACCCTCTCCCGCTCCGGCAACATCAGCGCGCCGGCTCTCAATTCCCTCAACTGCGTCGGGACCGGCGCCAATGCCGTCTGTTACGGCCCCAACGCCACCGCCACCGGCGACGGCACCACCGCCCTCGGTGCCAACTCCAGCGCCGTCAACGTCGACGCCACCGCAGTGGGCTTCCGTTCCACTGCCGTCGGCAACCAGTCCACCGCCATCGGCTTCAATGCCAGCGCCAGCGGCATCGGCGCCACCGCCCTCGGCAACCAGGCCTCGGCCATCAACGCTCTGAGCACTTCCGTCGGAAGCTTCGCGATCGCCAATGGTATCGGCGCCTCCGCCTTCGGTGACCGAGCTCGTGCCACCGGCATCGAAGCCACCGCCCTCGGGGCCCAGGCCAACGCCATCGGCGACGGCGCTTCCGCCGTCGGCCTCTTCGCCAATGCCACCGGCGACAGCGCCACGGCCGTGGGGAACCGGGCCAATGCCGGCGGCATCAACGCTTCCGCTTTCGGCCGCTCCGCCGCGGCACGGGCCACCGACGCCACCGCCCTCGGTGCCAGCGCCCAGGCCAACTTCAGCGGCTCCACCGCCATCGGCACCGGTGCCGCCACCACCCGGGCCAATCAGATCGTGCTCGGCCGCTCTGGTGACACCGTCACCATCCCCAACCTGTCGGGCGCCGGCAGCGGCCTGGTGATCGCCAACAACGACGGCACCCTGCAGCGCTCGGCCGTCAACCCCAACGCCATCGCCGGGCTCAACTGCGTCGGCACCGGCGCCAATGCCGTCTGCTACGGACCGGGCGCCAATGCCACCGGCAACCTCACCACCGCCATCGGCTCGGATGCCCTGGCCAACGGCATCGGAGCCACCGCACTGGGCACCCGCGCCAACGCCAACGGCTTCGGCGCCACCGCACTGGGTGACTTCGCCACGGCCAACGGCTTCCGCGCCACCGCACTGGGTTTCGGTGCCATCGCCAACGGCAACAGCGCCACCGCACTGGGCGAGCTCGCCAGGGCCAACGGCACCAGCGCCACCGCACTGGGTGACAACTCCTTCGCCAACGGCTTCCGCGCCACCGCACTGGGTGCCGAGTCAACGGCTGCTTTCTCCAACTCCACGGCCGTGGGCACCGGTGCCACCACCACCCGCGCCAATCAGATCGTGCTCGGCCGCTCTGGTGACACCGTCACCATTGCCAATCTCTCCGGCAGCGGCCAGGGCCTTGTGATCGCCAACAACGACGGCACCCTGCAGCGCTCGGCCGTCAACCCCAACGCCATCGCCGGGCTCAACTGCGTCGGGACCGGCGCCAACGCCGTCTGCTACGGACCCAACGCCAACGCCAACGGCGTCGGGTCCAGTGCCATCGGCGCGGGTGCCACGGCCACCGGACCGCAGGCCACCAGCCTGGGATCGAACGCGATCGCCGTGCAGAACGGTTCCTTGGCCCTCGGCAGCACGGCCCAGGCCAACGGCGTGAATGCCACTGCGCTGGGAACCGGCGCCACGGCGAACTTCGACGGTTCTGCCGCGATCGGCGCCGGTGCCGCCGCCACGGCACCGAATCGCATCACCATCGGCACCAACAACACCGAGATTCAGCTGACATCGCTCACCGGAACCGGATCGGCGGGTGCGATCGACATCCTCACCCCAGACGTGAACGGAGTTCTGAGAGTCACCACACTGCCAACGAACATCGGCACCTTCTGCAACCGCACCGGTGCAGGTTCCACCTGCTATGGCCCCAATGCCGAGGCCCTGGGTGTCGGCGATACGGCCATTGGTGCCAACGCCAGGGCCGATGGATCCCTCGGGGCCACCGCCCTGGGTGCCTTCACCGAAGCCAATGGCAACGGCTCCACCGCGGTGGGCGTCGGCAGCGCTGCCGATGGCGATGGCTCGCTGGCAATCGGCTTCGGGGCCAACGCCGCCAGCACCAATGGTGTGGGCTCGATGGCCATCGGCAGCCTGAGCAACGTGAGTGGGGAGGGATCAGCTGCGCTGGGCTTCTCTGCCCAGGCCCAGGGGAGCAATGCCCAGGCCTTCGGAACCGCTGCCACCTCTCGCGGCTCCAACACCCAGGCCTTCGGCGCCGGAGCTTCCGCCAACGGGTTCAATGCACAGGCCTTCGGCAGCGGTGCCATGGCCAATGGCCGCAATGTCGTGGCCATCGGCACTAACGCCCGCGCCGAAGGTTTCAACACCAATGCAGTGGCGATCGGTACCGACGCCTTTGCCTCGGGTACCGATGTCAGTGCCGTCGGCGCTGGAGCCAGGGCCACAGGGGTGGGCTCCACGGCAATCGGCGCCGGAGCCCAGACCACGCGCAACAACCAGGTTGTGCTGGGTACCGCCACATCCACGGTCACCGTTCCCAACCTTGCTGGCCAAGGCACCGAACTGGTCAGTGCCAATGGCGATGGCACCTTGGTGCGCTCCGTGGGAATCAGCGCCAACAATGGGAGCCTCACGGTCCAGAACGGTCTGACGGTGGGTGGCCCCACCAACCTTCAGGG
>NZ_JBKOUC010000052.1:0-4771 GCF_046764815.1 Aphanothece stagnina RSMan2012 | reverse complement strand
GTCACAGACCGGCCCACCCATTGCCCCGCAGGGAGTTTGAGGAGAAGACCGCCAGCACCGGCTACGCCGGTGCTGCTCCTCGGGATTTACACCACTTGGCGGGACGCCCCCAGGCCAGTGCCACTGGTTTTCGATCGCCCAGCGCTGTCGTAGCAGCCTGAGCAATGCTTTTGGGCTGGCGCGCAGGGTGGTGATGATATAATAGACGTGTTGAAACGGCTTGCCGCCACGGCGGCCTGTGCTCACCAGCTCGATGGTCCAGCTGGCGCCCACCCAGCGCTCTCGAATGGTGTCTGTGGCGTTGCGGGCTTGGAGAGTCCAGCGCACCCGGATCAAGCAAAATAGTGTAGATTTCTAGTGGTGATTGGTTCTCTGGCTTTGAACCATCTCATCCGTCGCCAAGACAGAGAGCGCAGATGGCACCCAAGCCACTTTGGTATTCGGGGTCAAGCCTCCAAAGATGTAACCGGCCATGACCCGATGGCCTCAAGACCAGTCTGGCAAGGGAATACTTGCCTAGCCGTGGGCGTTTCGGGCGCGAGGGCATACTCGTGTACTGGTTCGCTTGCTGACAGTGGGGGCAGAATTGATTTGAAAGGCATTTGAAGGAATTAACTCACATGTCAAGACACGATTCTATTTTCAAGGGTTTGGATTTAAAAACGTCTGCATTCGCTGAAATTGGAGCTTTGGCAAACCCTATCGCACCTCCGGGATCGGTATTTATTGATGCTTTTACTAAATACGAAAATATCAGATTAAAAGGCATTACCGATATTAATCTCATTAATAAGATGCCCGAAATTGGGTGTATTTGGGATGGCAGTAGTCGACTGGAACCCATTATGCCGATCAAATGCAATTGTATCATAGCTAGCCATGTCATTGAGCATATAGCAAACCCGATTAGATGGTTAAAGCATTTAAGTGAATGCCTTGCGACTGGAGGTTGGCTTAGCTTGGTGATACCGGACAAGCGATACTGTTTTGATCATTTTCGCCCTTTAACTTCTCCAGGAAACTTGATTGATGCATTCAATAATGCATATGCGAGGCCGACACTCGGGCAGGTTTTAGACATGAGGATTTATTGTCATAGATTCAATGGCGCAAACTCATGGAGCAGGCACTCGCAAATTTCAAGCAGGGATCTAGCTCCAGTCTTTGAAGGCGAATTCAAACAAGAACTGCTAAAAGACTTTAAGCGCAGACACGATCTCGGCGAGTATATTGATAGTCATTGCTGGTGCTTTACCGCAGAATCATTTGTATTCGCATTGGAGCAAATCAAAAGCATTGACTTGATCGACTTCGCCAAGCTGGAAGTTGATGAATTTGACAACGACTTCGTCGTTAGAGTCTATTGGTAACTTGATTACCCATAAGCCTCCGCGATCCTCAGATCCCTTTCCGTGCACGGGATGCAGCAGGTAACCGCGTTGGCAGGGCTGACTAAAAGTCAATTCATGCACTCCCCACAGCGCTGATTCCGACCCAGCCGAGCATTCGGCTGAAGTCGTTCGCCACGGCCATCAGACCAGAGCGGATTGAGCGAAACCCATTGCGGCGCAGCAGGTTGAGAGCCAATGACCTCAGCAGCCCCCTCTGCAAGGAAAGATGACGCCTCTCCAACCCGACCACTTCAGCCACCAGGGGGCCTGATGGAACCGATCGATGCGTCCTTACAGCGAGGCCGTCAAGGCTGATGTCCGCCGGCGGGTGAGCCCGCGTCACCGCCAGAGCGTGGCGGAGATCGCCCAGGAGCTGGGCATCCACGTGATCACCCTCTACAAGTGGAGGAAGGCCTGGCGGCTGCAGGGAGAGGTGGTGCCGGCCACCCAGAAGGAACCGGAGGGCAGGAGCGCTGCCGACAAGTTGGTGGTGGTGCTCGAGACCGCTGGCCTCAACGACACCGAGCTCGGCGCCTACTGCCGGGAGCGGGGTCTCTTCCCTGAGCAGCTGAGCCGCTGGCGTCAGGCAGCCACCGATGCCAACGCCGCGCCGTTGCTGTCGATGGCCGAACAGAAGGAGCTGGAGAGGCTCCGCGCCCAGGACCAGCGAGAGATCAAGGCCCTCAAGAAGAAGCTGCAGCGCAAGGAGAAGGCCCTGGCGGAGGCGGCAGCGCTGCTGGTGCTGCGAAAAAAGTGGGAGGCCTTCTGCTTGGAGGACGCGGAAGGCTGACGAGTGCCGCGCACCGGCAGAAGGCGATCGAGCTGATCGGTGAGGCCAAGCCAGCGGCGCCACCCTCAGCGCTGCATGCGGGGAGATCGGCATTTCCCTGCGCACCCTCAAGCGCTGGCGGCGTGCCTTCCTGGGTCATGGGGACGGTGGGGACCGGCGTAAAGGCAGCCCCCGCCATGTCGCTCACCGCCTGAGCGAGGAGGAACGCCGGCGGATCCTGCTCACCTGCAATCAGCCGGAGTACGCCTCGCTGCCCCCAGGACAGATCGTGCCAGCACTGGCCGATCAGGACCTGTTCATCGGCTCGGAGTCCAGTTTTTACAGGGTGTTGCACCAGGCGGGGCAGTGCCAACGGAGGGGGCGGGCACGGAGGCCTCAGGAGCCGCGGACGGTGCCGCGCTTGAGGGCGGATCGCCCCAATGCTGTGTGGTCGTGGGACATCACCTATCTGCTCACCACGGTGCGGGGGGTGTGGATCTATTTCTACCTGGTGATCGACGTCTGGAGCCGCAAGGTGGTGGCCTGGGACGTGGCCGAGCGGGAAGATGCCCAGGTTGCCGCCGAGCTCGTCAGCCGCACCTGTCTGAGGGAGTGGATCAGCAAAGGCCGCCACCAGCCATTGGTCCTCCATGCGGACAACGGCAATGCCATGCGTGCCGCCACGCTCGAGGCCAGGCTGGAGGAACTGGGGGTGCTGCGCTCGTTCTCCCGACCACGGGTTTCGAACGACAATCCCTACTCGGAATCCCTGTTCCGCACGGTCAAGTACAGTCCTGACTACCCAATTCGGCCGTTCACCAGCAAGGCAGAGGCCTGCGAATGGGTGATGTCGTTCGTGGAGTGGTACAACCCCAGCACCGTCACAGCGGCATCAAGTTCGTGACGCCGCACCAGCGCCACAGCGGCCATCCCGTCGAACTCTGCCGGCGGCGCGCCCATGTCTACGAGAAGGCCCGGCAGAATCATCCGCGTCGATGGAGCCGATCCACCCGCTGCTGGCGCCAGCCAGAGGTGGTGTGGATCAACAAGCCACCAGAACAGCCGGAGTCGGCTCTGGCGGTACCATTGATTCAGGTCGCCTGAATGGCAACCCAGGAGTGACACCTTTCCTGAAAGTCACCGCGCCGGCGGGATGTACCTCCCCGACGTGGTGCTGGTGGAAGTGGCCTGGGTTCTGCGCGGCTATGCACTGGACCACACCAGTCGTCACCAACTGCTCGAACGCCTGGTACGCACCCGCGGAGTTGTGGTGAAGGACATCGATGCGGTGATCGATGCGCTGGAGCACTTCCGGCAGGGCGGTGACCTGGCGGATCACCTGATCCTGGCCAGGGCCTCCAGGGCAGGAGCGCTGCCGGTGCTGAGCTTTGACCAGCGCTTCTCCGCCCGCGAGGGCGTGCAGTTGCTCAACAGCTCTCCACCCCTGGAATCCGGCCAGCAGGGCCGTCCCTGAGCCCTGCAGCTTGCGGACCAGCGCGAAGGCCTTCTCGGCGGGGATCAGCCGCAGCTTCCTGACGGGCTTGGTCGCGTCCCTTGGAGTGGTGTAAATCCCGAGGCCTGTGATCTGATCGGAGATTGGTGATCAGGCAGCCGCAGCGAGTGCAGCTGTTGGTTGATCTTGGGCCGGATCGCTGGTGTTGTCCAGCTTGGCCATCGACTGTTCAGAGAACACCCGGCGGCCATCAAGCTGCCATTCCTCCTGCTGCTCCAGCAGCAGGGCTCCCACCAAGCGGATGATCGCGGCGTCGTTGGGGAAGATGCCGACGACGCGGGTGCGGCGTTTGATCTCCTTGTTCAGCAGCTCCAGGGGGTTGGTGCTCCAGATCTTGCGCCAGTGCTCCGGCGGGAAAGCACGGAACGCGAGGACGTCTTCCTTGGCCTGCTCCATCAAGGCAGCGGCGGCGGGGAATTTTTCGCGGAGCATCGCGATCACCTGCTCCCACTGCTGCTCCACCGCCTGGGCCTCAGGCTGTGTCCGACGACAATCTGGTTGAGGGGGCGCGCCAAACAGGTTGACCGCTCCAGATGGGATCAGCTCAATCCGGTTGCCATGCGCAGGGCACCGGGCCATGCCTGCTCCCCTCACCGCTCAACAGATTGCTCTGTACATGTCCAAACGACGAGCCGGCAGCCGCCAGGAGGTGGCTGCCGCAGCGGCGGGCATCTCGGTGAGCAGTGCTCACCGGATCGAGTCAGGCCGCCTCCAACCCCAAGCTGCCAAGCCCCGCAGCAGGCGCCGACCAGACCCGTTGGCTGAGGTGTGGGAGCCTTTGCTGCTGCCGCTGCTGGAGCGGCATCCAGCCCTGACGCCCACCACCTTGCTGGAGCACCTGCAGGAGCAAAAGCCAGATCAGGACTGGAGTTCGCTGAAACGCACCCTGCAGCGGCGGGTGCAGCAGTGGAAGGCGCTGCATGGCCCGACGCCGGAGGTGATGTTTCCGCTGGCGTATCAGCCCGGAGAGATCGGCTTCTGCGACTTTGGCGTGGACCCCAGAAACTGAACCAGTCCTTATGAGAGCTTCCCGACCGGCCAGACTTGGCCAGGAGAAGCCCCATGAAACGCAAGCGTCACACCCCCGAGCAGATCATC
>NZ_JBKOUC010000051.1:0-4973 GCF_046764815.1 Aphanothece stagnina RSMan2012 | reverse complement strand
AACGTGACCATGGGTCAGGGCGCGGGCACCGGACTGCGGATGGACTTCATCAATGGTCGTTCGCTGGCCGGCGGAACCGGCATTCTGTTCGACCTGCGCGGTGAAGATCGCTACGTGGGCGCGGTGTTTGCCCAGGGCGTGGGCTACTGGCGCGGTGTCGGCATGCTGTGGGATGGCGATGGCAAGGACGAATATTCGGCGCAGTGGTACGCCCAAGGAGCGGCCGCCCACTTTGCCGTCGGATATTTGCACGATGCGGGTGGCGATGACACCTACCGAGTTTTCATGAACATGGGCCCGGCCGCGGGACACGATTTCTCGGTCGGGATGCTGCTGGAATCGGCCGGAAACGACCTGTATAGCGCCGGAAATCTGAGTCTGGGTGCGGGCAATGCCAACGGGATCGGAGCGCTGCTGGAGATGAACGGCAACGACACCTACGAAACCCAAGGGCCCCTGGCTCTCGGTCGGGCGTCTGAGGCGCCGACCGGAACCTTCCGCGAACGTGCGCTGACGCTGGGCTTTTTGTTCGATGCGGCGGGGCAAGACACCTATCCGGCGCGGTTTCCCCGGGCCCGCAACGGTGCGCGCGAACTCAATGTAACGGTGCAGCGCCCCTTGGCGACCGAAAGTCAACTCGGGGTCTTTTTCGATCGCTAAGCGGGGTCAGGCTCGGGATCGGGAGCCGGGACGGAGGGCGCCCACTCCTTGAGGCGGGTGTAGAGTCGGCGGCGGAGCTTGCGATTGGCCCACAGGGTGGGATGATCGCGCGGCTCAATCAGCATCCTGATCTCGGTATCGCCCGCCTTGCCTTCGATGCTCACCCAGCCTCCCAGCCCGACCCACGAGTGCGGATTGGGTCGCAGGCGAATCGCCGTGACCATGGCCCGATCAAGCTGAAACCGTTCGGTGGTGCCGATGAACTCCACTTCATCGGAACGCAGATTGAGCCATCCGATATCTTCGTGAGGGTCGAGCGCCCCCCGGTAACTGGGCCGAGCAAACCCCACAAACCAGCGCTCGTCGGCCAGATCGACGCCTTGTGCTTTCAGTCTGAGCTCGGTGGCTCGTTTCATGTGGCGATTCCCCAGCAGGCCCAAGAAGTTCGTGGCGAGCCAGGTCGTGGCCGTCCAGGCCACCGCCAAACCGAGGGCGGCAAAGGTCGGGCCATTCTGCACCACTTCCCAGCCGGCCAGGCCAGCAAACGGCAGACCCAACAGGAGCGGCAACAGGTTGCCCGCCCATCGACGACCGGGCGTCCACAGCGCAGGGGGTTTCGGCGGCATAATGCATGTTGACTATGGCAGACGCAGGGCCGGATTTGATCTGGCGACGTCCGGGGGGTGGCGGCCTAGCCGAGGCCGTGCGTCAGCATCTCCCGGATGGCGCGGTGGTCACCGCCTTTGATGACAGTCTGCTGGCCACGATTCGCGATCTGATTTTGGAAGATGGGCGCGAGGAGACCGTTGAGCTGTGCCCGCTGAGCGCGCTGGTTGATCGGGTGGCGACCATGAGAGGTCTGCCCGGAGCTCGACGCATGACGGCGCCGCAGCTCATGGCGATGATTCAGCACGTTGCCCGGGGTTGGGATGACGACCATCCTTGGGTTGCGGCCGGACATCAGCCGGGCACGGCTCGACTTTTGGCTGAGGCGCTGACGCTGCTTCACTATCACGAAACCGGACCAGATGACTGGGTGGATCTGGCCGCTTCTCCCGCCGTTTCTGAAGATTTGCGGCCGATTCTGGAGTCGCTGGCGCAGCTCGAATCGGGGGTGCGCAGCGTAGCCGAGCCGCTTCAACGCGGGTTTGGAGTGGATCGGGTCGAGCAGCTCCTGGCTGAAACCGAGATCAAGCCCATCGCCATCAAGCACGCGGTGGTGTTTGTGACCGCTACGCCCGCACCGGCCTACGAGGCGTTCTTCCGCTGGCTGCATGGCCAAGGCGTGCGCGTGACCGTGATCGCTGAATGGACGGGGCCCCATCGCGAGGGCTTTGGCGCGGTTCAGGCGGCGGTGCAGCGGTTATGTCCCGGAGTGACGGCTTCCCCGCCTGCCCCGCACTGGGAGCACACGTTATTCACGGACGAGGAACCCGGTTCGCGCCCGAATCTGACGATCACGCAGGCTCCCGACCCGATGATGGAGGTCGAGTGGGCGCTCCGCACCGCCCACCGCCACATGCAAGAGGGGGTTCCGCCCACCCAGATCGGCATCTTGACCCGTCAGCCAGACCTGCACGGGCCCCTGCTCCGGGCGGCGGCCCGCCGCTTTGGCCTGCCGGTGCGCATGACCGTCACTATGCCTGTGCTGGCCACCGGATTCGGTCGGTTTCTGCTGGAATTGCTCCAGGCCCTGGCCGGAGACGATGTGCGCGTTTTAGCCGGGTTGGGACGCAGCACCTACACCGGTCGGGATCCGAGCGCGGCGCAGCGTCTGGAGGCCCTGGCTTTTGAGGCCCACGCCCAAGATGATCCCTGGGCGGCCTTGCTGCAAACGGCCGAAGAAGCGGGCGAGGGCATGGGCTGGCTGCGCGGGGCTCTCCGCTGGCGATCCCAAAATCGGGAACCTCGGGCCCTGGCCAGCTGGGTGGAACGACTGCGCGGTCTGTTCGATGAGGGCGAGATCATTGACCGCGCGGTGGAAAGTCCACCCGATCTGGTGAAACGCGATCATCAGGCCATGTCGGCCATGCAGCGGTGCTTGATTGACCAAGTGGTTGAAGTGGCAAGCACGCCTCTTTCCTTAGGTCAGTTTGTGCGTCTGGCAGAACGCATTTGGCGCACCGAAAATGTGGTGTGTACCGAAGGGCAGCGCGGCATCAAGGTAGCGACGGCTTCGGATTCCCTTGAAGATTTTGCCGTCCTGCTCGTGCTGGGCATGATGGAAGGCGTGTTTCCGCGCCGAGCCCGCGAAGACGCGGTGCTGAGCGACATGCACCGGAGCGAGCTGTCATCGGCCTGGCCCAACCGGGTGCCGTTCCCCTTGAGTCACGATCTGGCCGCCCTTGAGCGCGACGACTTTGTGCGGGTGTGCGGGTCGGCACGCCATGCCCTCCACTTTTCCTATTCGGAAGGGGATGGCAGCGATCGGGAAAACGTGCCCTCGTTTTACTTAGAAGAGATTCGGCGTCTGACCGGCGGCGATCGGCTGAGCCGAAAAATCCACCCCATCGACTTTGCTCCGGCTCCCGAAGACTGCACGCTGATGGCCGATTTGGAACTGGCGCAAGCGTTGGCGCAGCCCCGGATTCCGGAGAGTGCGCCGGGATTCGTTGAGAAAACGCTGAAGGCCCCGCACCGATTGCAGCGCGACGAGCATCCCCGTCTGGTGGCCTTGTCCGATGCCAGCGAGTGTCCGTTTCGCGCTTTTGTGCGTCACCGCTTAGAATTGCGACCCCCTTCTCATCGACCCGCGATGGATTTTTGGCGGGATGCCCCCTCGGCGATTCGAATTTGGCGATGCGCCAGCCGGGAAGAAGCGGAATCGCAGGCGGCCGACTGGGCCAAGGTTGAAATGGATCGCCGTGCCCCCCAGATTCCCGAATGGGAGATGAACTATCTGGAGTCCATGTTCAACCTTATGGTTGAGCGTGTCGGCGATCTCTGGCAAACCCTTCAGACGTGTTGTCCCCCCGACCCCGAGAGCCGTTGGGTCGATTCGGAGAGCGAGATTACACTGGTATATCCGGCTCCCCATCCCCAAACTCAAACGGCTTCGGCTCGGCTTGATGCGGTGTGGGTATCCCCCAGCCGGGTCTTGGGCTTGCGTCTTGGCCAGCGGCTCATCGGGAGCGATGTCTCGTTGGCCGAAGTAGCCGAGGGCCTGAGGGAGGTTGGCAAGAATGAGCCATTTTCGACCCCCGGGCTCCATGTTTTGATGCTGCTGGACGCCTTACGCGACACCTACCGGCATCAAGACAAACTCCTTTCGGTGGGGTTGATGACGTGGGGGATCAACGGTGGGCCCACCATTTGGTCAGTGGGGGCATGGTATGGCCCGTGGGGGATCGACAACAAGGGCCGGAAGCGTCATCACACCATGCCGCCGATTGTGTTTCATCGCGAGGTTCTGACCGCCGGACGGGCATACCATTTGGTGGGGCGGCTCACGCTTGATTTGGATTTGGCGATCCCCGGGCCGCACTGCGCCACCTGCCATTACGCCGGCCTTTGCCGTCAGAGCCAAACCTACCGCGAGGAGGTCTCGCCGTGACCCCCGGAGACGCGACGCCGCGCCTGACGGTTCCGCAAGCCCAAGCGGTCGAATCGCCTTCGCCGATGCTGGCGGTGGTGGCTTCGGCCGGAGCCGGGAAGACTACCGTTCTGGCCGAGCGGTACGTGCGCCTGGTGCAAGATGGAGTGGCCCCATCTCAGATTTTGACCGTGACCTTTACCCGTAAAGCGGCGGGCGAAATGAAGCGGAGAATCGTGCGCCGATTGCGCGATCGCGGGATGACCGAAGCCGCTCAAGCCGCCGAAACTGGCCCGATCCAAACCCTTCACAGTCTGTGCGAGCGTTTGGTACGAGAAAACGCGCTGCACCTGGGGATCGATCCCGATTTTGAGCTCCTGGACGAAGCGGGCACCACCGAGCGGATGGCCGATTCCATTCGCCGGTGCCTACTGCCTGCCGATGCCGACCCGCGATTGGCCCGCCTGCTTCAGGCCATGAGCAAGCCGCAGTATTCGCCGTTTGGTGCTCTGCAGCGCGCCACCGATGGCGATGTGCGCGATCGGATGGAGCGCCTGGTTAAAGCGATGCGCAGTGGCGTGTACACCCGTGATGATCTGGCGCAGTGGGTGGCCGACCCCGATGCCTTCGATCGGGCGTGGGCGCAGGTCATGGCCCCTTCGTTGCCCGGGTTTGAACTCACCCCGGGCGTCCCGCTCAGCGAAGCTCTGCACGCTTACCGCCGGGAACACAAAAACTCAGGGCCCGCATGGCTGATTGGCAAAGGCACGGTCGCGGAGAT
>NZ_JBKOUC010000050.1:0-5674 GCF_046764815.1 Aphanothece stagnina RSMan2012 | reverse complement strand
GACGGATCAGGTTGCGGTGGTGACAAATGCTTTGGGCTCGGTAGTTGCGACCTACAAAGATGGCTGGCTGACCGCCGATCGTAGCTACGACCCTTACGGCGAAACCCGGGCGGAATGGAACGATGTGGGTCGTTTTGGCTGGGTGGGTGGCCTTGGTTACCGCGAAACTCGGCGGGAGTGGGTGAGTCACTACGTCCGCGCCCGTCATTACGGCTTTACCATGGGGATGTGGACGAGTGTCGATCCACTCTGGCCGACGGAACCGGCATTTGGGTACGTGGGGGGTAACCCGACTAATTCAGTAGATCCAACGGGAACCGTATGCATTCCTAAAACGAGAGTAACTCCTTGCACGAAGGCCGAACAGAAGGGAGTTGGCCAGGATCAATGTGACGCGAAGGGCAGACGGGAAGGCAGAATACTGCGAAGCATGAAGTGTTGGTGGGTTGAAACGACATGGACTTGCTACACTTGTTTTGGCATCAGTTACGTCCATTATAAAGGTCTCCAGGGTTGGTGTGCAGAGAAGCCGTATGGAGATTGCACGCCTTGGCGACACAAGCAGTTGCAGGACGACGTTAACAAGAAGTGCAAAGGGACAGGCCAGCCGCGACGATGTGACCATACTACGATGAACTGTGTTCAGCTCAGGCTTAATTTGGCGAGGTATGCAGCCTGTATTGGTGCAAGAGGCAGGATCAACCGGGAGTGCTATCGTGGAGGCGATTCCGGACATGTTCAAGCCTTCGAGGACAATAATGTCGGCTTCAAGCGATGCAAAGAAGAGTTGAAACAAAAAAAGCCGCCATGCTAAATAGTGACAACCGACTGCCGGACGATCTCGGTCATGGCCCGGGGCAGGAGGCTGACATCGTTCGGCGACTTTTTGCGGGCAGGCTTGTTGTAGATTGTCCATTTTATCTGCTTGGTTTGGATCCCGACTTGGTATACTGGTTTGATTATGAGTCACTCATAATGGCAGCACCTATTATTCAGATTCAGATGAAGGCGAGCCCGGAGTTAGCATGGAAGCTACGGTCTTTCATTACATCTCACCGTAACTTCTCAGAAGAGGAGAGGGCGGTGCTCATCGGGATTTTCGCCCCCACCCTCGACGTGTAAATCCGGATGGGCTGGTGAGGACGTTCCAGTACGACCCTGATGGCCGGATCACCACCCTGGTGACGAACAAGGGGATTGCCACCTACACCTTTGATAACGCGGGCCGACAGATCAACAATCGGCTTCCAAACGGGATGAGTGAACAAACCACTTACGATGAAGTCGGCAATGTCACCCTGCGGTCGTTCGCCAACATCATTCGCACGACCTACACGTACGATCCGGTCGGAAACCCGGCCACCATTCGGACGTTCAATGGTCGGGTGAAGACCTTCACCTACGATGGGATCGACCAGCTCACCCGGCAGCAAACTTCCGGGGCCTCCACGGTTGGATACACGTACACCTACGATCCGGTGGGCAACCGCACCTACTCGACCGAGTGGGACGCGCCAACCACCACCACTTACGATCTGGCCGGACAGTCCACAACCATGGCGTACGGCTCTACGCTCACGACCTACACCTACGACCTGAACGGCAACTTGATCGGGATCGTTGGCTTTGAGCCGCCGAATGGAACGGTGGCCATCACGACGACGATGACCTACGATAAAGAGAACCGTTTGCAGGTTCTTGACCACAACGGAGCCAAAACCACATATACTTATGATGGCAACGGCCAAAAGCGAAGTGAAAACGTCTCGGGAGCCCTAACCACCATTGTTTGGGATGGCACCGACTACTTGCAGGAGCGAACCTAATGCCGGTTAAAAACTACGTCAGCCGCAATGGCCAGGTGGAATACGAGTACGACGACCTGGGCGATATCTTGACCTATGGCCGAGACGCTCAGGGCAACGTGGTGGCGGGCTACGATGCCGCCGCGAATGCGGTGTTCACGGCGGATTACAAGCCTTACGGTGAGTTCGCGGCAACCACCGGGAATGTGGCGGGTCGGCGGTTTATGTGGGTGGGATCCTGGGGTTACCGGTTTACTTCGGGGGTACCCGTGTCTCACTACGTGCGTGCTCGGCACCTGAGTATGCGGATGGGCATGTGGACAAGCGTCGATCCGCTCTGGCCATCGGAGGCAGCTTTTGGGTACGTGGGAGGAATGCCAACAGCTTTCATTGATCCTTTAGGATTGCAGTCGAATCGACCGCCCAGGCAAGTCGATCCTTCATCTCGTAACAATTCTGGGCCAGGAGGTAAGTCAAGGCCAAATGGCGTTTCCCGTTCTAAGTCACCGGCGAAGCCAAGCAGCGTCTTTGTTGGCGGGAAGTGCTCACTCACGACATGCGAATACATGGGATTCATCGTTGTGCCTTCTCACGTTGAATACTGCTTCCAAACCGCGAATCCCAAGAAATCATGCAGCTCCAACCTCCACCCGGGTGGCTACTATGGCGGAAGAAATGTAGGTAGTTGTGCGGATTGGATGAACAACCTGAGGAGTGCCACTAGTGAGGTTCTGAGGTGTTACACGAGGGAAATGGACTGTACGGTCGCTTCTTTGGCGTGCGAATGTATCTCGGAATGGATAGACGGGACAGTTAGGCGTCCGCCCTATGTGAGTGGTCTTTGCTATAGTGACGATGAACATATTCTGGAGTGTGCCTGCCAAAAGTTGCGCAGGAAAAACCCGTCGCCCCCGATAATCAGCTGGAGCTGGTGGACGGGGCGGCCTGCAATTGATCATGGGTGCCGCGGTGGTGATTACAACTCATTCGGCCCGACGGTTTTTCATTGAGTCAACATTCGACCATGCAGGATGCTTTGCTGGCCCGAAGAATTCGAGGAGTATAGTCAATGACGGCTGGAGGTAATCAAGATAGTCGACGCGCCAGGCAGGTTTGGTGGTTCTGCGTTGCGGTTGCTTGCACGGTACTCTTGCCCTCGGCATGTGCACTTCACCTTACTGCATGTCAGCAGCATGGCTCAAAACGAATACTACAATTCTTGATGTTTCCGAATCAGTATTCATCGAGAGTCCTCAACCTTACGCGGAACTCGCTCGACTGTTCATGCGGTAGTTGGCAGATAAGATATCGTTCACAACAAATTGGAGGGTATCCAATTTTTTATACTGTATCATGTTCATGCTTGCCGGGCACATACTTAATCGAGTGTTTGAACGATAGTGGGGACTTGATTATACGCAGGATATACCCAACAGGACAAATTCAGCCGCGATAGCAGATATTGGTTCAAAATTTGATGCTAGTTTATGAAAAACTGGTGGTTGCTCTCAGACCTGGTGTTTCATGTGCGCATGGATGTTCGCTCGAACTAGGAGATAGAGATTGAATATGTCGACAAGGAGATGCTTCGTGGGCGCTTTTGATGAATCGATTCAAATGTTCACGAATAGCGGTCAAAAAGGATTCTTCAACACCTACACCTACGATGCGTTGGATCGTATCTCGACGAACCTTTACTCGGGCCCATGGTCGCAAACCATGACATTTGCCTGCGATGCGGTGGGGAATCGTACGTACGCCAATGAACAGGGGCCAACGGAGATCTCCTTTGACTTGGCCGGTCAGATCGTCACCATGAGCCGGGAGGGAGATATCGTCACCCACACGTACGACCTGAACGGGAACTTGACCGGAGTGAGTGGCCGACTCCTCTCAGTGAACCCGGGCACGATCACCATGGTGTATGATAAAGAGAACAGGATGGTGGTTCATAACCTTAACGGAACCTTGACCACCTACACCTACTCTGCCGATGGCCTGAAGCGGGCCGAGATCACTTCCGCCGGAACCACGACGCTTGTGTGGGATGGCACCGACTACTTGCAGGAGCGCAGTTGACATGCCCGTAAACACTTACATCACGGCCAATGGCCGCATCCGCCGCCGGATTACGACGAACGGCGGAGCTGTGACGGATCAGGTTGCGGTGGTGACAAATGCTTTGGGCTCGGTAGTTGCGACCTACAAAGATGGCTGGCTGACCGCCGATCGTAGCTACGACCCTTACGGCGAAACCCGGGCCGAATGGAACGATGTGGGTCGTTTTGGATGGGTGGGTGGCCTTGGCTACCGTGAAACTCGGCGGGAGTGGGTGAGTCACTACGTCCGGGCCCGTCATTACGGCTTTCCCATGGGGATTTGGACGAGCGTCGATCCGCTGTGGCCGACGGAACCGGCGTTTGGGTATGTGGGGGGGCAGGCAACTGCAGCCACGGATCCAAGTGGATTGACTAAGATTTGGGTTCAGATGTGTGCATATATTTCAAGGAGTCGTGCAATATATCGACACTATTTTCAACCATTTCCTGGAAGCCCAGCTCTAGGGAATACAAATGAGTTATCTTATGGTGATCCAATCTCGAAACCGCTTAGCTGCAAGCTCTTTGTGCAGGTAACGATTCCGTCGTGCAACATCGGTGCCGCGGATCCGAGTCTGAGAGTAGAGACGGGGACGTCAGAGTACTACCTTAATGGACAAACTGATCGTGGTCTTGGCGTGGCCAGAATACGCTCTCTGCGAACGAAATCTAACGGATGCGATTCGGAGATTTGGTTTGAAGTCTCGGGCCGGCTGGGTGCACCAAAGATCGCAACTCTGAGTCCCGCGCTCAGTGCGCTCCTTGCGTCGGCTCCCCCCATTGTGGTGAGAGGATATCTGAAGTTTTCTGCGTTCCAAGATGTCGTTACGGTCGATGGGGGGGTGGCGCACACCGCGTTTCCGGATTGGACTTACCGAATCGGGACTGGTTTATCTGCTGCCTGGGGATTGGACTGGAAATCACCGCACGCCGGGCCAGGAACAGGTCTCACGGCACTCAGTGTATCAAGGTCGCTTTCTGGTTCGCCTTTTTTACGTGCTAAGACGAGAAGGTGCTGCGGTGGGTCGTGCGGATGAAGGGTGGGAGATTATGGATCGCTGGCTTGGCTGTAGCCGTCTTCGTGCTAATAATGTATGTGTACATTCTGGCCACTGCAACCGAAGAGTTTGTATTGAGCGAGAAGAGCGTTCAACAACTTAAGACAAAGGGTGAAGTGACATTGCCGGTCGTCTTACTTCCTTCGCACGCGCCATTTAATCCTCGCGCCGTTTATCGGGAGGTAAACGGAGTTATAACGCTCCATCCTAACGTGGGTGGAAGATCAATATCAAGCATAAGCTCTGAAAACGGTGAGATCTTCTGGCAGCCAGGGATGGATCCCAGTGCAAAGGGAGTTGTTTCCGTACAAGGCCCGGGTACGGAGATCCAGAGCGGAGGAATAGTACGAAGATGGCTTACATTTCGAATGAACCGATAGCCGTGGTTTGTGCGGCAGTACGGTTGTTTCGGAGATCCCAGCTGCTTTTGGACCATTGATTGTTCCTAGGTCAGCATCCACACATTGGGCAAAGATACTTAGCTGTAAGTCTTCCGACGGCTCTAAGCTCACGACCCACACCTACGACCTGAACGGGAACTTGATCGGGATCGTTGGCTTTGAGCCGCCGAATGGAACGGTGGCCATCACGACGACGATGGCCTACGATAAAGAGAACCGTTTGCAGGTTCTTGACCACAACGGAGCCAAAACCACATATACTTATGATGGCAACGGCCAAAAGCGAAGTGAAAACGTCTCGGGAGCCCTAA
>NZ_JBKOUC010000049.1:0-5000 GCF_046764815.1 Aphanothece stagnina RSMan2012 | reverse complement strand
TAGGGTCTTTCTGTCCGGGTGCACGTAGTCCGCATCTTCACAGACAATTCTATTTCGCCGAGCCTCTCTCCGAGACAGCGCCCAGATCGTTACGCCTTTCGTGCGGGTCGGAACTTACCCGACAAGGAATTTCGCTACCTTAGGACCGTTATAGTTACGGCCGCCGTTCACCGGGGCTTCAGTCGCCAGCTTCGCTTGCGCTGACCAGCTTCCTTAACCTTCCGGCACTGGGCAGGCGTCAGCCCCCATACATCGTCTTGCGACTTAGCGGAGACCTGTGTTTTTGGTAAACAGTCGCCTGGGCCTATTCACTGCGACCACCTCGCGGTGGCACCCCTTCTCCCGAAGTTACGGGGCCATTTTGCCGAGTTCCTTAGAGAGAGTTACCTCGCGCCCCTCGGTATTCTCTACCACCCCACCTGTGTCGGTTTCGGGTACAGGC
This sequence comes from Aphanothece stagnina RSMan2012, assembly GCF_046764815.1. Lineage (NCBI taxonomy): Bacteria > Bacillati > Cyanobacteriota > Cyanophyceae > Chroococcales > Aphanothecaceae > Aphanothece > Aphanothece stagnina. Next base: position 4,558 of record NZ_JBKOUC010000049.1, on the reverse strand, counting down.
CGTGATGCCTTAACGGGTATAGGGCTTTTCTTGGAAGCTTGACGTCACCAACTTCGCGGCCGTAGCCGCTCGCACTCACGCCTCAGCTCAAGCTGTTTTCGCCAGCTCTCAACGCCTCGAACGCTTGGACCAGTAACCAACTTCTGGCTTGGCTAGCCTTCTCCGTCCCCCTTCCCAAAACATCACAGGTACAGGAATGTTGACCTGTTGTCCATCGACTACGCCTTTCGGCCTCGCCTTAGGTCCTGACTAACCCTCCGCGGACGAGCCTGCCGGAGGAACCCTTAGGGTTTCGGGGCATGGGATTCTCACCCATGTTTTCGCTACTCAAGCCGACATTCTCACTTCCATGCAGTCCACGCCCGCTTACGCTAACGCTTCACCCCACATGGAACGCTCCCCTACCATTGGAATCATTTAAGACTCAAATCCGCAGCTTCGGTACAACGCTTAGCCCCGTTCATTTTCGGCGCAGGATCGCTCGACCAGTGAGCTATTACGCACTCCTTTGAGGATGGCTGCTTCTAGGCAAACCTCCTGGTTGTCTGGGCAATCCCACCTCCTTTATCACTCAGCGTTGATTTGGGGACCTTAGCTGGCGGTCTGGGCTGTTTCCCTTTCGACCATGGAGCTTATCCCCCACAGTCTGACTGCCTCGCTACACACAGGGTATTCAGAGTTCGTCTCGATTTGGTACCGCTCTCGCAGCCCGCACCGAAACGGTGGCTTTACCCCCCTGCTGGAGCACGAGACGCTACGCCTCAACGTATTTCGGGGAGAACCAGCTAGCTCCGGGTTCGATTGGCATTTCACCCCTAACCACAGCTCATCCGCTGATTTTTCAACATCAGTCGGTTCGGACCTCCACTTGGTATCACCCAAGCTTCATCCTGGCCATGGTTAGATCACCCGGGTTCGGGTCTATAAACACTGACGATCGCCCTATTCAGACTCGCTTTCGCTATGGCTCCACCATTCCCGGTTTAACCTGCCAGTGCCTATAAGTCGCCGGCTCATTCTTCAACAGGCACACGGTCACCCGATCAGTCGGGCTCCCATTGCTTGTAAGCTCACGGTTTCATGTTCTGTTTCACTCCCCTCCCGGGGTTCTTTTCACCTTTCCCTCGCGGTACTGTTGCGCTATCGGTCACACAGGAGTACTTAGCCTTACGAGGTGGTCCTCGCGGATTCACACGGAATTTCACGTGCTCCGTGCTACTCGGGATACAGCTAGGCCAGTTTCGCTTTCGGTTACGGGGCTTTCACCCTCTATGGCGCGCCATTCAAACGCTTCTCCTAACGTCCCTGGTCCACGTTGCTGTCCCACAACCCCGATGCTCGAAAGCATCGGTTTAGGCTCTTCCCCGTTCGCTCGCCGCTACTCAGGGAGTCGTTTTTACTTTCCTTTCCTCCAGCTACTAAGATGTTTCAGTTCGCTGGGTTGGCTCGCACCGCCCTATGGATTCAGGCGGCCGTTCTAGGGGTTGCCCCATTCGGAAATTCCCGGATCAAAGCGTGTTTCCAGCTCCCCGAGACTTATCGCAGGTAACCACGTCCTTCATCGCCTCTGTGTGCCAAGGTATCCACCGTGAGCCCTTTGTAGCTTGACCATATAAACTCCCAATGCTTTTCGGCTGTTGTGGCCGATTCTCTCTGGATTCACCTGCTTCACTTCACACATCAATCCATTTCAGCTTTCACCTCAATACATCGATCCGTTCTGTGGTCGCGGTTTGAATGCCAGGATCAGACTCCTTCCTCCTCGGCGGAGACAAGAAGAACACTGGAAGCTCTCGGCTCTAAACTCAATAGAATTTCCTGACTCTCAACGCAACCCAGTTCCCTCAGCCCTTGCGGGCCAGAAGCCTGGTTCACGCTGGAATCAAGCATCCATGAGATGCTTTATTTCCAGACTCACCTATGCAGTTGTCAAGGTTCTGCTGTCTTCTCCTCCTGGAGCTCCGCTCCCGCTCGGGCTTGCGCCGTCACGGGAGCGTTGGCTCTCGGAGTGAACCCAGCATCAGCTCAACCGATCATCACAGTCTGTGATTCGGAATGAGCTGAGGCTGAACTCCCCAGCATCGCAGGATTCCTCCTGCTCTCTCCTTCATCTGGTCACACCCTCACCGCTTCGCTTCCTGGCGAGAGGGGTTACCCACCGGTGCACGCTGAAAGCACCAACCTCGGTTGTTCAACCTGGGTTGCTCTTTCCTCGCTCTACCGACAGCGTCAGTGGAGGTTAGCGGACTCGAACCGCTGACATCCTGCTTGCAAAGCAGGCGCTCTACCAACTGAGCTAAACCCCCAAACACGAATGGGCCATCCTGGACTTGAACCAGGGACCTCACCCTTATCAGGGGTGCGCTCTAACCACCTGAGCTAATGGCCCAGGAAGTGATCTCCCTCCTTACTTCTCCCTTGACGGGATCCACAGCTCGGGAGCTCGTGGGGTGACCTAGACAACGTTTAGGAACTGAAACGACGCCACAGCCTCACCGGATCCATCCCTTCCCAGCTCGATCCTTGCGGATCTCCCTGCTCAGGTCTTGCTCCAGCTTGCTGCTTTGTCCCTTGAGGTACCGATCGACCTTCGAGATGACAGGATCATGGCCTGAGACAAAAAGTATCTCGATCGCAAAGCCACTTAGACTTCACCATCTCAACGCTCAGACATCACGATCAGTTGTGTCTCCCTGTTAGGAGGTGATCCAGCCGCACCTTCCGGTACGGCTACCTTGTTACGACTTCACCCCAGTCATCAGCCCCACCTTCGGCGTCCTCCTCCACAAGGGTTGGAGTAACGACTTCGGGCATGGCCAACTTCCATGGTGTGACGGGCGGTGTGTACAAGGCCCGGGAACGTATTCACCGCAGTATGCTGACCTGCGATTACTAGCGATTCCTCCTTCACGTAGGCGAGTTGCAGCCTACGATCTGAACTGAGCCACGGTTTATGGGATTTGCTAGCTCTCGCGAGTTTGCTGCCCTTTGTCCGTAGCATTGTAGTACGTGTGTAGCCCAGGATGTAAGGGGCATGATGACTTGACGTCATCCACACCTTCCTCCGGTTTATCACCGGCGGTCTCTCTAGAGTGCCCAACTGAATGCTGGCAACTAAAGACGTGGGTTGCGCTCGTTGCGGGACTTAACCCAACATCTCACGACACGAGCTGACGACAGCCATGCACCACCTGTCTCTGCGCTCCCGAAGGCACCCCCTCGTTTCCAAGGGGTTCGCAGGATGTCAAACCCTGGTAAGGTTCTTCGCGTTGCATCGAATTAAACCACATACTCCACCGCTTGTGCGGGCCCCCGTCAATTCCTTTGAGTTTCACACTTGCGTGCGTACTCCCCAGGCGGAACACTTAACGCGTTGGCTACGACACCGAGGGGGTCGATTCCCCCGACACCTAGTGTTCATCGTTTACGGCCAGGACTACAGGGGTATCTAATCCCTTTCGCTCCCCTGGCTTTCGTCCATGAGCGTCAGTTATGGCCCAGCAGAGCGCCTTCGCCACTGGTGTTCTTCCCGATATCTACGCATTTCACCGCTACACCGGGAATTCCCTCTGCCCCTACCACACTCTAGTCTTGTAGTTTCCATTGCTGAAATGGAGTTAAGCTCCACGCTTTAACAACAGACTTTCAAGACCGCCTGCGGACGCTTTACGCCCAATAATTCCGGATAACGCTTGCCACTCCCGTATTACCGCGGCTGCTGGCACGGAATTAGCCGTGGCTTATTCCTCAAGTACCGTCAGATCTTCTTCCTTGAGAAAAGAGGTTTACAGCCCAGAGGCCTTCATCCCTCACGCGGCGTTGCTCCGTCAGGCTTTCGCCCATTGCGGAAAATTCCCCACTGCTGCCTCCCGTAGGAGTCTGGGCCGTGTCTCAGTCCCAGTGTGGCTGATCATCCTCTCAGACCAGCTACTGATCGTCGCCTTGGTAGGCTCTTACCCCACCAACTAGCTAATCAGACGCGAGCTCATCCTCAGGCGATTTCTCGTTTCACCTCTCGGCATATGGGGTATTAGCGGCCGTTTCCGGCCGTTATCCCCCTCCTAAGGGCAGATTCTCACGCGTTACTCACCCGTCCGCCACTAACCCGAAGGTTCGTTCGACTTGCATGTGTTAAGCACGCCGCCAGCGTTCATCCTGAGCCAGGATCAAACTCTCCGTTGTAGACCGGTCCTCTCAGCACAACCATCCAGAACCCTCGCGGATCCCTTCCAGCCTTGGCTCGCGCCTGCGCTTCAACTCGGCTTGCTCAGTCCCAAGCTCGGCACTTCCATGCCAACCTCAGTCCTCGCCCCTTCCTCTGACAGAAGGTTTCAAAGAGTGCACCCTCAATGCCCACTGCGTTTCCGCAGCTTCCTTCTCAGGTGACTTTCCCAGATCTCAGATCCGGTTCGCTCCCAGCACCGGCACGCGCTTTCCTGCAGAGAATCTCTCGTGAGAAGACACCCCCTGCTCGCGTGGCAGCACCAGTCGCTTGTTTCTTTTGACGGGACCTCACACCTTCACTGCTCGTTCGTCACGTCCATCCCCACAACAGCGG
>NZ_JBKOUC010000048.1:0-7750 GCF_046764815.1 Aphanothece stagnina RSMan2012 | reverse complement strand
ATAAACACGGGCGCGGGGTTGTGGAACAGGATTCCCGCGTAGCTGCCATCAGGCAAGCGTACAGCCAGATAGGGGGTACTGAAGTACGTGGGATCAACGTGGTGTTGTTTCCACTGGGCAAAGTGGAAGTCGGACCAGACGTCGGTGTTGTAAGTGACGGTGCGGGTTCCGCTAAATTCCAGCAACTCCATGCTCTTGCCCCCCTGACCGTAAAAGCGGCATCCCGTGGGAGTCGCAAACTGGAACAGACTGGCCTGACCGTTCAGGCCGATTCCGGCTTCGGGGCGGGTGGTGAGGATCGGTTCGCCACGCTCATTGCGGATGGTGAGCACGTGGCCATCCCAGTCCAATCGCGGGGCCGAGGCTTCCGGCGCGTTCAACTCAATCAAGCTCAGGTTTTCATCCCAGATGTCAGGATTTCGCAGCGTCACACGGTTGACGCCGTCGGCAAAGCTGGCCAAGGCAATCTCTACCTCGCGCGAGCCGACCTGCAGGCGCGGCCCGGCCCCTTGAGCGTAGCTAAAGTTCGCGGCGTGCGGATATTTCGTGAAGAACATGGCCCGCAGAGATTCTGACCGGAGCGAAAAGTTGTGAATACGTATTTAGGGCTGTTTGTCAGGGTAAGTAGGTGAATCTACCGGTCCAATGTAGTGAATCTGACCCTCGCTTTCGCGAATGATTCCCAGTTGTTGAGCGGTCGATAAAATACGATTCGTTTGCGCCTCGGTCCAGCCGAGTTCTGATTGAAGGTGTTCGCGCGTGTTCTCCGTGGATTCATCGGCCGTCCCGGCGTGGCGTTGCAGGTGGGCACAGAGCGCCATCACCCCGTCCTGCACTCGCGCCTGCTCGGCTTGAAGCCGACGGGCGTACCAACCCCGGTCCGGGGCAAACAGAACCGAGAGCCCGTAAAAGCTCCCGAGAATGACGACCACCATCCCGGCCGGACTCAGATCCCACTGTAGGGCCAGCCCGGTTCCAAGGGTGGCGGCGGCCGCGGCCGTCCCGATCGCGATTAGGGTCACGCCGAGTACGGCTCGGCGCCAAAGCAGTCCGATTGTCGCGGGAACGACCACGAGGGCAACGGCCAGAATCGCTCCGACGGCCGTGAAAGCAGCCACAATTGCGGTGGCCACGACCGTCATCAGGGCGGCATTCGCGAGGGCTGGCTTAAGGCCAATCAGCTTGGCGTAAGTCTCATCAAAGGCACTGGAAAGCAGGGGTCGATGCAAAAGAGTCGTGGTTACGCTCACAATCAGCAAACTTCCGATCATCAACCAAAAAGAGTTTGGTCCGAGATCTTGACCATTCAAGCTCAGGCGATCGAACGGGGCCAAGGTGAGATCGCCAAAGAGCACCGCGTCGGTGTCTAAATGGACGTCTTGGTACGCCAGCGACACCCACAGGACGCCGAGCGCAAACATCGCCGGAAAGACCAGGCCCAGCGCGGTGTCTTGGCGGAGCCGGGCTCGCTGAGCCAGCCATTCGACCAGGCCCACGGTGAGTAAGGCCGCGAAAAGAGCCCCCAAAAATCCGGTGAGCAGGTTGCGACTCCCGCTCAGCCAAAAGGCGGCGACCAGGCCCGGCAGCACCGCGTGACTGATGGCGTCGGCGGTCATGGCCCCTTTCCGCAGGACCAAGAACACTCCGGCCCAGGCGCAAACAATTCCGGCCAGAACCACAATCACCAGCATCCAGGCCGTTGCGGTCATGCAGGTTGCCTCCCCTGAGTTCGGGTCAGAGCTGAGCGGATTCCCATCGAAATGGCAACCCACGCGACCGCCAGCAGCACCACAATCGGCCCGGTCGGGGCGCCGGGAATCAGCAAACTCGCCGCGCTGCCCACCGCGCCAATCAGTCCGCCGAACAGGGCGGCCAGCAGGTAGGTATGGCCGTACTTGCGGGTGTATTGCAGGGCCGCAACGGGCGGAGCCACGAGCAGCGCGGAGACCAGCACCACGCCCACCGTGGAAAGTCCAACCACCACCCCCGCTGCCAGCAGCCCGGTCACCAAAAGGTCGATGCGGCTGGTGGTGAGCCCCACCGTTTCCGCGAATGTGCGGTCGAACGTGGCGGTGCGGATGGCAAAGTCGGCCCGCCAGAGAACAAGAATCGCCGCCGCCCCGACCCCGGCGGTTAACAGAATGTGAGCGGGCAGGAGGGCCGCCGCCTGACCGAAAAGAAATCGCTCGAGTCCAGCCGTACCGCCTTGTTGCTGCTGCACCACGCCCAAAAGCACCACGCCAATGCCAAAAAACACCGACAGGCTGGTACCGAGCGCCGCGCTGCTTTCGACCCGTGCCATCCGTCGGGCGATATCAGACAGGGTCAGGGCCAGGAGACCGGTCACGGCGGCCCCGACCAAGAGAACCGGAAGGGCGGTCGTGCCGGTCAATAAAGCCGCTCCGGCAATGCCGGGCAAGGCCGCATGGGCTAAGGTGTCTCCGACCAAAGCGCTGCGCCGAAGCACGGCCAGGGTGCCCAAGGTGCCGCAAACGGCTCCCAGCACGGTCACGCCAATGATGACCGTCAAATAGGTCGGATCGGTCAGGAGTTCCATCATGGCCTGGAGGGATGCGTCGCACGACTGGCCAGCACGGCTTCGGGGGTGCCGGTCGCCACAACCTGCCCTTGCTGAAGGGCAATCACGTGGTCAAAGTGCTGGCGGACGGTTTCTAGGTCGTGGTGAACGACCACCAGGGTTTGACCTTGCTGCACCATGCCGCGCAAGACGTGCAAAATGGTCACTTCACTGGCTTCATCCACTCCGGCAAACGGTTCATCGAGCAGCGTGATCTGGGTTTGCTGAGCCAAGGCGCGGGCCACGAAGACACGTTGTTGCTGACCTCCGCTTAAGTTGCCAATTGGGGTCGTGGCGAGCTCGCTCAAGCCAACCTGCGCCAAAGCTTCTCGCGCACGGGTTCGCTCGGCGGCTCCGGGTTTTCGCCACCAGCCTAGGTTGCGATACGTGCCCATCAGCACGACTCCCATCACGTCGATGGGAAAATCCCAATCCACCACGGCACGCTGAGGCACAAATCCGACGGGGTCGCGCCCCGACTTGCCAATGTGAACCGTTCCGCTCACCGGGGTGATGAGGCCCAAAATGGCTTTCAGCAAGGTGCTTTTCCCTGATCCGTTGGGGCCGACCAGGGCGACCAGCTGACCCTCGGGGATATCGACATCGAGGTCACGAAGGATGAGGCGGTCGCCGTAGGCCACGGTCAGGTCGCGGACGGTGAGAGCAGGCTGGTTCATTGCAGGGCCTCCTTAACAGAGCGGGCGTTCGCGCGAATCATTCCCGCCCACGTTGCCGCATCAGTACCGGGCTCGCCCAAGGCATCGGCGAAGAGGGCGCGCCCGATTTTCACCCGGTGCCCCCGCGCTTGACTCGCCGAGACGACGGCGCGGGCAGTGGCATCGGAGGTGCTGGTTTCGATGAAGACGGCGGGAATCTTCTCGTCCGCCACTTGCTCGGCCAGGGTGCGAATCTGTCGGGCCGAAGCCTCGGCGGCAGTGTTGATGCCTTGGATGCCATCGACCTGGATTTCAAACCGGGCGCCAAAGTACTGGAAGGCATCGTGAGATGTGATGAGTCGGCGTCGGGCCGGGGGGATCTTTCCGAGCTCAGCCCGAATTTCGGTGGCGAGGGATTCTGCCTGAAGGGCAAAGCGTTCGGCCCGCGATTTCACCTCATCGGCGTGTTCAGGCAACTGTTGGGCCAAGGCTTTGCCAAGCCACCGGGCGGTTTGGGCCCACAAAACCGGATCGTGCCACACGTGGGGGTCAATTTCGTCCTCCTCGCGCTTCAGCGTGGCCGGGTCAAGCGCATCCCCCAAAATGATGGCGCGGCCGCCCTGGGCGGCAAAGACGTCGGCCATCCTGCCTTCGAGCCCAAGCCCGTGGGCAACGATGAGATCGGCCTGATCCATCTTGATCAAGTCACGGGCCCGGGGTTTGTAGCTATGGGGGTCGATGCCGGGGCCCATCAGCGCAATGACCTCGACTTGGTCGCCACCGATTTCGCGCACTAAGTCGGCGGCGATCCCGGTGGTTGCGACAATGCGCGTGACGCCCGATTCTCGGAAGGGCGATTCTGCGGGGGCCAGAGCCAGGCCCAGCCCCACGGCGCCCAGGGCCAACAATGCCGCACCGATTCCGTATGCGCGGGCAAAGTTAGCCATGGCTAACTAATCTACCATGAGTTGCGTTTCGATGTTCCGTGAATGCAAAAAAGGCCCGGCTCTCCTTTTTCAGAAGAGCCGGGCGGTCATTGAGCTTTTCGGGGATTTACTTGCCCGCGTCGCCGCTGGCAGCTTCGCCGACCTTACCGGCGGCTTCACCGGCCGCAGCCCCGGCGGCACCGGCGGCTTCACCCACCTTGTCCGCGCCTTCCTTCACCGCTTCACCGGCTTGACCGGCGGCTTCGCCCACCTTACCAGCCGCTTCGCCCACGGCCGCACCCGCTTCGGCGCCCGCTTCCTTAACGGCCGCTCCGGCTTCAGCACCGGCTTCCTTCACGGCTTCGCCCGCCGCAGTCTTGGCTTCGGTCGCGGCTTCACCGGCCGCTTCCTTGACTTCGCCGCAGCCAACGAGGGCGAAAGCGCCCAGAACGAGGCCGCAAAGGGCCATTAACGTCAGTTTGTTCTTCATGTGTAGTCTCCAAGTGCGCGGAATCGTTCTCCGCCCTGGCGAGCCCCGTCAAAGCTCGTTCCTCCATGACGAATGCGGCGTCGCGCGCGCCGCAACCTGATCCCAATCTGGTTCCAAAGTGGGGCCAGATAAAGCTAGAAACCCGCTGCGACCGCGCTTGGTGCCCGATCGCAACGGATTTTATGTCGATAATGTGATGATGAATCGACTTTAGAACTTCAGCGAGTAGCTGAACTGCCCGGGAAGATTGCGGCTGTAGGCAAAGTTGAATCCGCCCAGGCCAACACCCACCGAGTATCCGACTCGCGAGGCGTAGCCCGCGCGCACGGCAAACCCGCGCGTCACCCAGTATTCGCCGCCCATCCGCAGTTCTTGCTTGCCGGCGCCGTTCCCCAGGTCGGCCCAGTCCAGGGCGATGTAGCCGCGATCGGGAATGAGATAACCGCTGCCCAAGTTAAAGGCGCGCTTGTAAGGCTTGGACTCACCGGGTGCGCCCAGCGGGTCGGTAGCAGAAAACTTCACGTTCGGGACGATCAGGTTATCAATGGTGGCCCCGTAGAACCAGCCACGATCCTTTTCCCGGCTGGCGATGACGCCCAGGTCAAGACCAAATCCGGTCTCGTCCAGCACATCTTGGCCGCCCATTTCGGGGGCAGGCCGTCCCCCGCCATTGGTGGCAATGTCGGTGCCGGTGACAAACTGGTGGCTGTAGTAGGTGCGGACGAACTTTGCGCGCGCACCCACACTGATCCCGCCCCACTCTTTGGATCGGATACGGCGACCGTAAGCCACGCCAAACTCGTACCCGGCGACGCCATAGGCATCCAGCCGGGAAGAAAGCGGCGGCGCACCGGCCGATCCGCTTTCCACCCAACCTTGCAGGTCGGCATTGGGGCGCGTAAAGGCGTGACCATCACCGCTGAAGCTGAACGCGAACCCGCCAAAGCTCAGGGCGACATCGGCCCCGGCCCCGAATTCAATCGATTCATCGCCAAACTGGCGGGCGAGGCGAGACAATTCGTTTTGGTCGAATCCACCATCGCCGACGGTGCCGTTAAAGTCTTCGAGATCGCTGAAGTTGATGCCCTGCAAGCGGAATCGGAAGCTGGGCCACGTGAACTTCAGCTTGCCATCGAGCAAGCCGTAGGCCGCCGGATTCATTTTGCCGCTTCCGGCCAGCTTGTAGGGAATGGCAAGACCCGCTTTGCCCATCCCCGGCGCGGCGCCCCCACCAATCTGAAAATCGGCCCGGCCAATGGCGGGGAGCATGGCAAGAACGACGGCCGTAGCCAGGAAAAGGATCGAATAGCGCATAACTGTGCCTGGCCTGCAAGAGGCCCGGTAGATTTATCGGTGCAATGCGCCAAAAATGAAGGGAGACGGGAAGAGAACGGGAGGCGACGTCACCGCCCGGACTCGCCCCGTAGTAACAGGTAAAACGATGGCCATGAATCGACCAGTGGTGATTGTGGGGGCCGGACTCTCGGGCCTGGTGTGCGCGCGGCGCTTGCATCAGGCGGGGTTGCCGGTGCTCATTCTCGAGTCCTCCGATCGCCCCGGCGGACGCATGAAGACGGATACCGTTGACGGATTCCGGCTTGACCGCGGGTTTCAGGTCTACTTTGACCAGTATCCGACCGCCCGGCTTGAGCTGGACTTAGCTCGGCTTGACCTGCGCCGTTATGAACCCGGCTGCCTGGTGTGGGATGGGCAAAAGCAGCACGAAGTCCACCGCGAGAACATCCTGCACACCCTCTTTAGCGGATGGGTGCCCATTTCTGACCTGATGCGCATTGCCACCTGGGGTCAAGAGGTGAAGGAGATGAGCTTTGAAGATGTCTGGGACATCGACGATGTGACCATTCCTGAGTTTCTGCGTGGCCGGGGATTCAGCGAAAAGTTCATCGACCGATTTGTGCGTCCGTTCTTCGGCGGCGTATTTCTTGATCGCAGCCTCAACGATTCGGCACGCCCCTTCTTGTTCTACTGGAAGTGTTTGGAGCAAGGCTACGCCACCACTCCCGCCGACGGGATTGAGGCGATTCCGGCTCAAGTAGCGGCCGACCTTCCGGCCGAGCTGTTCCGATTCAACACCCGGGTGGCCAAGCTGGTGGAAGAGGATGGTCGGGTGACCGGGGTCGTTACCGAGGGCGGCGAAACGATTGAGGCCGAACGCGTGATTCTGGCCACCGATGCCGCGACCCTCCGCGATCTTGCCGGCGTTCCGGTGCCCGTGGGCCACAAAAGCTGCACCACTGTCCACTTTGCGGTGCCCGAATCGCCCGTGGACGAAGGGATCTTGGTCGTGAACGGTTTGGGCCGAGGCGATGTGAACCACGTCGCAGTGCCCAGCAAGGTGGCCCGGGGTCTGGCTCCGGCGGGACAGCACTTGGTCTCCGCCACTCTGCTTGGCCTTCCCCCCGAGGACGACATGTACGTCGCCAAGTCGGTGCGCTACGAACTCACCCAGTGGTTCCCCAAGGCCAATGTGGCTGCGTGGCGACCCCTGCGGGTCGATCGCATTCCGTTTGCCCAGGTGGGCCAACCCGTCGGCTACGCCGGTCAACGGCCCGAGCGGGAACCCCGTCCGGGATTGGTGGTGGCCGGAGAAGCCGCGACCTATCTGGGCATTGATGGGGCCGTCCGCGCCGGACAAGACGCGGCCGTGGCCGTGTTGAGCCAGCTGCGGGAGCCCGTCCGCGCGTGAGCCGTATTGCCGTCGTTGGGGCGGGCATGGCCGGCTTGGCTGCCGCCCGCGCTCTGCAGGCGCAAGGGTTCGCCGTCACGGTCTTTGAGAAAAGCCGCGGGTTCGGGGGGCGTTGCGCCACCCGCTGGATCGGTGACTACCGATTTGATACCGGCGCGACCTTTGTTACCCCCGACGGCCACGCCTTGGGCGCGGTGATGCAAACGGAGCTCTCAACCGATGGGTTGATCCAGATCGAAAAGCCGATGTTTGCGTGCAGCAAGGGTCGGGTGATGAGCGGGGCAGCGGCGGTCAGTCGCGACTCGTGGAGCGGCTGGGCAAGTACGACCGCCAGCTGCAGCCGGGCCTCTCCTTCGTGCTGCCGGTGGTGGAGAAGGTGGTGAGCCATGAGTC
>NZ_JBKOUC010000047.1:0-8830 GCF_046764815.1 Aphanothece stagnina RSMan2012 | reverse complement strand
ACGCTCACACCGCGCAGCTCGAGCAGTGGCGTGGATGTCATCGGGAACCTCCCTGGAGGTCCTGCTTCTCGGCCTGGACGGCAGGATCGAGATCCAGACTCGGGTAGGTGGGCGCCAGGGGAGGCCAGCCGAGCATGGCCTGGATGTGGCGAGGACCTCCCTGGCGCCACCAGCCGACCAGCCCATCGGGCAGCGCGGTGACGACGAGAAGGAAGAGGCCCCCCTGGATGAACAGCCAGGTTTCCGGCAGCTGCTCGGAGACCAGGCTCTTGGCGTAGTTGATCAGCACGGCACCGATCACGGCGCCGACCAGGGTGCCGCGGCCACCCACCGCCACCCAGATGACCATCTCGATGGAGAACGGAACGGCCATGAACTGGGGGGAAATGATGCCCGACTGCACGGTGTAGAGGGCACCGCTGACCCCGGCCATGGCACCGGCGATGGCGAAGACCACGGTCTTGTAGGCGGTGGGGTTGTAGCCCGTGAAGCGCAGCCGGGGCTCGTCATCCCGGATGGCGATCAGGGCATCGCCGAAGCGACCGCGGGTGAGCCAGCGGCAGAGCAGCCAGGCAGCGACCACCAGCACGACCGTGAGCCAGAACAGGTTGCGCTGCATGGCATCGCTGCCGACGAGTTCGCCGAGGATCCGGGCCGTGTCGGTCTTGAGACCGTTGGTGCCGTTGATCAGCTTCTGCTGGCCGTTGAAGAAGTTGAAGAAGACCAGCAGCGCGGCCTGGGTCAGGATCGAGAAGTAGACCCCTTTGATGCGGTTGCGGAACACCAGATAGCCCAGCACCCCGGCCACCAGGGCCGGCAGCACCCAGATGCAGAAGAAGGTGAAGGTCGGGGACTGGAAGGGTTGCCAGAACGCCGGGAGCTCCTGCACCCCATAAAGACCGAAGAATTCCGGCAACTGTCCTGGCTGAAGGGAAGTGAGCTGGAGGTGCATCCCCAGGGCATAGCCCCCGAGGGCAAAGAAAATGCCCTGGCCCAGGCTGAGCATCCCGGTGAAACCCCAGATCAGATCAATGCCGAGGGCCACGATGCCCAGGGAGAGAAAACGGCCCAGCAGGTTGAGCCGGAATGGAGGCAGTACGGCCGGAAGGAGAAGGGCGGCCGCCACGACCAGGAGCCAGGGAAGCCATCGACGCAGGGGGTGCATCGGTCAGGCCTCCACCAGGCGGCCCTTCTGCGGGAACAGACCCGCCGGCCGGAACTGCAGAAAGACCACGATCACGGCGAACACGAGAACCTTGGCCATGGAGGTGGTGGCAAAGAAGCTCACCGTCTCGCTGATCCCGGCCGGCATGGCCGGCCAGACCAGCAGCAGGGAACCGGAGCCGACCACGTAACTCAACACGCCGATGCCCAGTGCGGCCACCACGGTGCCGAGCAGCTTGCCGACACCGCCGAGCACCACCACCATGAAGCAATCGACGATGTAGTTGCCCCCGAGGTTCGGGCCCACGGAACCCAGCAGGGTGACCGCCACACCGGCAACACCGGCAAGGCCCGAGCCGACCAGGAAGGTGAGGGCATCCACCTTTTCGGTGGGGATCCCGAGGCAATCACTCATCGGGCGGTTCTGGGTGACCGCCCGGATCCGAATGCCCCAGACGCTCTTCTGCAGGAACCAGGTGACGGCAACCAGGGCCACCACGGTCAGGGCAATGATGAACAGACGGGCCGTGGGCATGGTCAGAGCACCGAGCTCGATCGACCCGCGCAGCCACTGGGGCGCCGTGACGTCGATGTTGCGGGCGCTGAACCAGGGCTGATCGAGGGCACGCACCCCCCCCAGCAGCGCGGCCAGCACGATGCCCACCAGGGCAGCCGCGACCCAGCTGCCGACGCCGAGCAGGGGGGTCCAGCGGCGTTGCCACCATCCCGGCGGGGTCAGCCGGGGGAAGACGATGCCGAGCAGCACGGCCGCCACCAGGCCGATGGCAAAGGCGCTGCTCACGGAGCGGACGAACTGCTGAAGGATCAGGCTGACGCCCCAGGTGGCCAGGAGCGTCTCGAGCGGACGCCCATAGAGGCGCCGGATCACGGTCTTCTCGAGCAGCAGCCCCGCCAGACCGCTGACCAGGAAAGCGGCGGGAATCGCCAGAAGGATGTAGGCCGGAAAGAGGGCTTCGAGGGGCCCGTTCTTGAACAGGTTCTGCACCACGAACGTGGTGTAGGCCCCGAGCATCATCAACTCACCGTGGGCCATGTTGATGACCCCCATCAGGCCGAACACGACGGCCAGTCCGAGGGCGGCAAGGACAAGCACAGCGCCGATGGCCAGTCCGTTGAACAGGGTTTCGTAAAGAAGATCCATGGGCCCCTCACAAGGGCGTCGAGTGGATGGCTGATCAGAAAAAAGGGGGGGAGAGCCCCCCCCCGATGCCTCCCACCGGGGCCGGATGGCCGGGGAGTGTGGCTGGACGGCTGACGCCGTGACTCACATGTGGCTCACATCTTGAACTTGCCCGGATCGGGCACGTCGGTGCGGGTCCAGTCGCAGGTGTAGCCCTTGGTCTCGGGCACGAACTGGTTCCAGGCCACGGGCTTCACGAAGCCCTTGTCCTCGAGGATCTTGAACATGCCGTCCTTCTGCACCTCGCCGATCAGCACGCGCTTCTCGACGTGGTGGTTGGGCTGAACGGTCACCTTGCCTTCAGGGGCGTCGAAGCTGACGCCGATCAGGGCCTCCCGCACCTTGTTGTCATCGACGCTGTTGGCCTTCTCGGCAGCCTTGGCCCAGAGGTAGACCATCATGTAGGCGGCTTCCGCAGGGTCATTGGTGACGCGGTTGTCGCCGTACTTGGCCTTGAAGGCCTCGGTGAACTTCTTGGACTCGGGGGTGTCCAGCGACTGGAAGAAGTTCCAGGCCGCATAGGTGCCCTCCAGGTACTCGGGTCCGATCGCCGCGACTTCCTCCTCGGCGATCGAGAAGCTCATGATCGAGTAGCCGTTGGCCGGGGTGATGCCGGCGGCCTTCATCTGCTTGAAGAAGGCCACGTTGCTGTCGCCGTTCAGCGTGTTGACGATCACGCCACCGTTGGGCAGCGCCTGCTTGATCTTGGCGATGATCGGAGCGACTTCGGTGTTCCCCAGGGGCAGGTAGTCCTCACCCACCACCTTGCCGCCCTGGGCCTTGAGCTGCTCCTTCATGATGGTGTTGGCCGTACGTGGGTACACGTAGTCGGAGCCCACCAGGAAGAAGTCCTTGCCCTTGTTGTTGAGCAGCCACTCCACAGCAGGCTCGGCCTGCTGGTTCGGGGCAGCACCGCTGTAGAAGATGTTCTTGGAGCACTCCTGACCCTCGTACTGGATCGGGTAGAAGAGGAAGTGATCCTTGGCCTCGAACACCGGCAGCATGGCCTTGCGGCTGGCCGAGGTCCAGCCGCCGAACACCACGGCCACCTGATCCTGATCGATCAGCTTCTTCGACTTCTCGGCGAAGGTAGGCCAGTCGGAGGCGCCATCTTCTTCGACCGGAACGATCTTGAGCTTCTTGCCGTCGATGGTGATGCCACCCTTGGCATTGATCTCATCGATGGCCATCAACTCGGCTTCGGCCACCGTGTTTTCGGAGATGGCCATGGTGCCGGAGCGGGAATGGAGGATCCCGACCTTCACCTCACCGTCAAAATCTCCGGAAGCCTGTTCTCCACCCCCGCAGGCCACGAGGGAGAAGGAAGTGGCCAGGGCCGTGGCACCGCCAATCAGGCGCAAGGAGGGCTTGCGCATGAAGGAAGGGTTCATAGAAATCTCTGCGGGAAAAGCGCTTGATTGGACCGCCGCGGTCCTATGGCATCGCTGACCGTATCGGGCGGGAATACCTCGACCTGTAGCCATCGCGACCGTTCAGCCCAACGGTCAGGGGTGGCCCACAGGCGAAGGGGGCAACTGCTTGAGCAGGAAATCCTCCACGGCATCGAGGCCAGCGCCACTGCGGATGTTCGTGAAGCACCAAGGCCTGCCTCCGCGCATCCGTTCGGTGTCGGCCTCCATCACCCCCAGGCTGGCACCCACCAGCGGCGCCAGGTCGACCTTGTTGATCACCAGAAGGTCGGAGCGGGTGATGCCCGGCCCCCCCTTGCGGGGGATCTTGTCGCCGGCCGCCACATCGATCACGTAGATGCAGAGGTCGACGAGTTCCGGGCTGAAGCTCGCCGCCAGGTTGTCGCCGCCGCTCTCCACCAGCACCAGATCGAGGTCCGGGAAGGCCTGCTCCAGCTCCTGCACCGCCGCCCGGTTGATCGAACAGTCCTCGCGGATGGCGGTGTGGGGGCAACCGCCCGTCTCCACCCCGCGGATGCGCTCGGGCTCCAGGACCCCCGCGCGGGTGAGGAACTGGGCGTCTTCCTGGGTGTAGATGTCGTTGGTGACCACGGCGAGCTGGAGGCGATGGCGCAGCCGGCGGCAGAGGGCCTCCACCAGGGCCGTCTTGCCGGAGCCCACCGGGCCCGCGACTCCCACGCGCAGCTTGCTCATCGCCCCGCTCAGCTCCTGAACAACCGTGAGTAGAGCTCAGCATGGCGCAGCTGGGCGATCCCGGCCCCCACGCCCCCGTTCCAGAGATCGCGCGGATCCGCCGCCGCCAGCTCCACGGCCCGTTCGGCGATCAGGGGCGCGAGGGACAGCTGCAGGCGCTGGGCCTCGGTGGACCCCAGGGGCACCAGGCGCACCGCCGCACTGAGCTGGTTGGCGGTCCAGCCGAACAGATAGGCCTCCACCAGCTCGAGCGCGGGCAGCTGCAGGGCTCGGCCGGCCAGGGCGAAGGCGACGGGCCAGGCCAGGTCGAGCCGCGGCGGCTCGAAGCCGAGATCCGCCAGCAGCCGCAGCAGCGAGGCGCCCATCTGCCGCTGCTGGGCACGGACCTCTGGAGCCTCCCGCATCGCCAGCAACCAGCGGTCGCGCTCGCACAGCTCCGCCACTGAGGCAACCATCAGCTGCGGTAACCAGGCCGCCTCGACGGCCAGCATGCCCCGGCGAAGCTCGGCTTCGATCCAGCTCGCCACAGCGCTCGCATCCTGAAGGCGACCGGCCTGAACTAGCGCCTCCAGGCCCTCCGCATAACTGAAGGCACCAACCGGGAGCGCAGGGCTGACCAGTTGGAAAAGGCGAAGCCGACTAGTGGTCATGGGGATGACGATCTCCGGTGGCATAGGCCCCGAATTCCGGCAGGAAAGGCGCCACAATCGGGGTCAGCGTGAGACCCCGGTGCTCGAGCAGATGGGCGAGAACTGGATCCTCCAGCAACCTGAGTTCCCCTGCCTGGATCTCGATCGCCACATGCCGGTTGCCCAGGTGGTAGCAGGCCTGCAGCAGGGCTAGACCCGAAGGAGCCTCAACTCGCAGCAAAGGCTCCGGTGCCGCTTCTACCCGTACCACTTGCTCCAGCCCACCATCCGCCAGCAATTCACCGGGCTGGAGTGCCTCGCCGCGGGGGAGCTGCAACAGCAAGGGACGTCCGCAGACGCTGCGGCGTAGACCTCGTAGCCGCCTGCGCTCATCGGCACTGAGAGCCAACCTCAGGGAAGGCTTCCGTCCGTCCCCGTCCCCCAGCCTCTGGTTGAGAAGCAGAGGGGCCGGGGCTGGCGCGCCTGACGAGGCTGCGGGGATCATGGCCAGAACGCGCTGAGGTGGGTATCTCCAGCATCACAGGGAATCGTCCATGGCACGGCCAGGTGCGGCTGAACTTCCGTGGAGTGGATGACGGGGGACAGGCCAGGACCGTGCACCAGGGGGCCGCCAGCGCTCCGCTGAAGCTGCAGCGGGCCTTTCCACAAGCCGATGGGCGCTGCGAATTGCCGCTGTTGCACACCGCCGGAGGCCTGGTGGGTGGCGACCAGCTGAGCATCACGACCACCCTCGCTCCTGGCAGCCGAGCACTGCTCACCAGCGTGGCAGCCCAGAAGATCTACGGCTCCATCGGGAGGTTCAGGCAGGCGCCAGAAGGCCTCTGGGCCCGCCAGAACCTGCATTTCACCCTCGAGGAGGGGGCCGACCTGGAGTGGCTGCCCCAGGAGGTCGTCGTCTACGCCAATGGGCTGTTCGAGCAACACTGTCGGGTGGAGCTCGCGCCGGAAGCTTCCTTCCTGGGGGGCGAGGTGGTACGCCTGGGGCGCACTGCCGCCGGGGAGGGTCTGGGTTCGGGCCGGTGGCGCTCGGCTCTCGAAATCCGGCGCCACCGGGCGGAGGGGAGCGACTGGGTTCTGGTGGACCGGATCGAACTGGGGGGGCGCGCGCTCGAGGGGGAGCACGGCCTGGCAGGGTCGCCCGTCCATGGCTCCCTGGTCTGGGCGGCACCAGACTCCCTAACACCCACCGCACTGGCGACCCTGGTGGAGAGCTGCCGCGCGGACCGGAACGGCCTCGACGGGGAGATGGCTTGCGGCACCCTCTCGCAGGGCCTGGTGGCCCGCTACCGGGGCCCCTCCAGCCAGGCGGCGCGCTACTGGTTCAGCCGGATCTGGGCCCGGATCCGGGCGGTGCGGGGCCTGCCGCCGCCCCAGCTGCCGCGGGTGTGGCCCTTCCAGGAGCAACCGCTGCTGTGAGGCAGGTTGGGCGGGCCTGCGACCGCGGGCCTCAGCGGGCCCCAGCGGGCCTCACCCGAGGGTGTGCTGGGGTGGGCCGGCCTCCAGCAGCCGAAGCCGGCCGGCCAGCCAGCGGGTGGTGGTGGCCTGGGCCAGGATCGTGACCAGAATCGCCAGAAAGGTCACCGAGGAGATCAGCTTGGCCTCAGGGGCGCCGACGCCGAGCAGCAGGCCCGCCAGGGCCCCCGGAATCACCCCGGTCTCCCGCGTCCAGCAGATGAACAGGAGCTCCTCGATCGACCACCGGGCGCGGCGATCCGGCAGGGCACACAGGAAGACCGTGACGGGCCGGGCCACCAGCATCAACACCGCCACCACGCCGATCCCGCCGATCAGGTGCTGGTTGATCAGGGCAAAGTCCACCTGGCTGCCCAGCAGGAAAAAGATGAACATCCGCATGATCAACGAGGTCGTTTCCACGAAGTCGTCCATCCGTTCCTGCTCGCCCTCCTTCATTTCGAAGCCGAACAACTCCTTGTTCCCCACCATGAAGCCGAACACGAAAACCGCCATGAAGCCGCTGGCGTGCAGACCGCTGGCACCGAGGTAGGCCGCGATGACGGCCATCAGCGACACCAGCGGTGCGTATTCCTGCAGAAAGCCATAGCGCTCGTGGGCGATCAGCGTGCTTGCCAGGTAACCCAGCAGAGCTCCCGCCACCATCCCGAGCAGGGCCTGATGCCCCAGCTCCAGGGCTGCGGCCTGCAGCGAGAACTGGCCCGTGCCCATGGCGACGCCAAGCACCGAGAAGGTGAGGATGGCTCCGGTGGCGTCGTTGAAGGCCGACTCGGACATCACGGTCTGGGAGACCCTGTCCTTCACCCTGACCTGGCGGAAGACGGGGATCAGGGTGGCCGGATCCGTGGAGGCGATCACCGAGGCCAGCAGCAGAGCCACAAGGAAGGGAAGGCCCAGGAAGTAATGCGCGGCCAGACCGGTGATCACGGCCGTGATCAGCACCCCGGCGGTGGCCAGGGAGACGATCGTGACCCACACCTCCTGGATCACCCGGAATCGCAGCGAGACGCCGCCGTCAAACAGGAGATAGCAGGATCCAAAGATCAACAGCAATTGATTGAGTGCGGAATCGGCCTTGATGTCGATCCAGCCGAGGCCACCGGGCCCCAGCAGCGTTCCCACAACCAGGAATGTGACGACATCGGGAATCTTCAGCTTCTTGGAAAGAACGGCGCAACTGGATCCCACGGCCAGGATCACACCAAACTGGAGCAGGATGTGCTTGGCGAATTCAATGGAGTAGGTCGTCATCAGAAGCGATCACGGTGAGAGCGGCTGCCGGGAAGCGTGAGGCGCTCGGAACCCTGAGCAGGAAGCCTTGGTGCACATTGAC
This sequence comes from Aphanothece stagnina RSMan2012, assembly GCF_046764815.1. Classification (NCBI taxonomy): domain Bacteria; kingdom Bacillati; phylum Cyanobacteriota; class Cyanophyceae; order Chroococcales; family Aphanothecaceae; genus Aphanothece; species Aphanothece stagnina. The sequence goes on along the minus strand of NZ_JBKOUC010000047.1, from coordinate 886 downwards.
ACCCGGCGATGGGCTGGATCCTGCAACCCTGAGCCCCGCTCCCATCGGCGGGAACGTCCAGGCCGAACCTGGTCGCCACGCCGATGACTGCCAGAGTGGAGAGGCGATGGCCCCTGCAGCCTCCCCATCCCAGAGCCATGCACCTCACTCCCCAGGAGAAGGACAAGCTCCTGATCGTGACCGCCGCCCTGCTGGCCGAACGGCGGCTGCAGCGCGGTCTGAAGCTGAACCATCCCGAAGCGGTGGCCTGGCTCAGCTTTCTGGTGCTCGAGGGCGCCCGGGACGGCAAGACGGTCGCCGACCTGATGGGCGAGGGCACCACCTGGCTGAGCCGTGACCAGGTGATGGAGGGGGTGCCGGAACTGGTGCCGGAGGTGCAGATCGAGGCGGTCTTCCCCGATGGCACCAAGCTCGTCACCCTGCACGACCCGATCCGCTGACCTCCGCTTCCTGTCCCCGCGACCGCTGCCGCCCATGGCCCCGCTCATCCCAGGCGAACTGATTCCCGAACCGGGCGAGCTGGAGCTGAACGCCGGCCGACCGGTCACCACGGTGCTGGTGGCGAACACCGGCGACCGGCCGGTGCAGGTGGGCTCCCACTACCACTTTCAGGAAGCGAACAGCGCCCTGGCGTTCGACCGGGAAGCCGCCCGCGGGCTGCGGCTCGACATCCCCGCCGGCACGGCCATCCGCTTCGAACCCGGTGACCGCCGTGAGGTGCGGCTGGTGCCCTTCGCCGGAACGCGCACCATCGTCGGATTCAACGGGCTGGTCAACGGTCCGCTCGACTGACCCGCCCCTCGACTGACCGGTCCTCCCTAGCCGCCACCCCCTCGCCAGTCCCGAAGCCGCGATGCCCTACCGGATCTCCCGCCGCGCCTACGCC
>NZ_JBKOUC010000046.1:0-8976 GCF_046764815.1 Aphanothece stagnina RSMan2012 | reverse complement strand
ACCATGCCCCATTCTCGCCTCCAGATCCATTGCAGTCACTGGGTTCTGGGCAGATTCAGCGGTGGCTGGGGAAAGGGGGCGTGCGGGCTTATGCGCGACACGCTTCTAGTGTCCCGTCCCGGAGATTTGCGAGCAAAGTCGCTGGAGCTTCTCGAGGATTGAATCCGCCGTGGCGGTCCAGCTGAACGGCGCCTTGGTCTTGTTGTAGGCGGCCACGAACTGCTCGACTTTGGCGATCAGTTCCTTGACGCTGGAAAAGCTGCCCCGCCGGATCGCTCGCTGCGTGATGATCCCGAACCAGCGCTCCACCTGGTTGAGCCAGGAGGCGTAGGTGGGTGTGTAGTGGACGTGGAAGCGGGGCCGCTGCGCCAGCCAGGCACGGACCTTGGCGTGCTTGTGGGTGCAGTAGTTGTCCACGATCAGGTGCACGTCCAGGTCATCCGGCACTGATTTCTCGATCTGGCGCAGGAAGCCCAGGAACTCCTGGTGCCGGTGACGTGGCCTGCACTGCGTGAACACCTCACCGGTGGCCACCTCATGGGCGGCGAAAAGGGTGGTGGTGCCGTGGCGGATGTAGTCATGCGTCACCCCCTCCACGTATCCCAGGCCCATGGGCAGCAGGGGCTGGGTGCGGTCCAGGGCCTGGATCTGGGTCTTCTCGTCGACGCAGAGCACCATCGCCTTGTCCGGCGGGTTCAGGTAGAGGCCAACGATGTCCCTGACCTTCTCCACAAAGAACGGATCGGTGGAGAGCTTGTAGCCGTCAGGCTTCCGCGGAGCGGTAGTGCTTCTGCCGGTGCGGCTGCACCGAGAAGGTCTGCAGCCAGCGGTGCACGGTGGTCTTGGAGATGCCCGTCGCCGCTGCCAGGGAGCGGGCACTCCATTGGGTGCTGCCGTCGGGCGGCCTGGTCTGCAGGGCCCGGTTGATCACCTCGGCCACCGTGTCGTCCTCGTAGGTGCGCGGGCGGCCAGGACGCAGCTCGTCGTGCAGGCCTTCCAACCCCTGGTCCCGATAGCGCTTGCGCCACTTGCCGACGGTCATGCCGCTCAGGCCCATCCGATTGGCGATGGCTGTATTGGTTTCGCCAGCACCACAGGCCAGCACGATCTGTCCTGGGGGCAGCGAGGCGTACACCGGCTGATTGCAGGTGAGCAGGATCAGCCGGCTTTCCTCCTCGCTCAGGCGGTGAGCGACATGGCGGGGGCTGCCTTTACGCCGGTCCTCACCGTCCCCATCACCCAGGAAGGCACGCCGCCAGCGCTTGAGGGTGCGCAGGGAAATGCCGATCTCCCCGCAGGCAGCGCTGAGGGTGGCGCCGCTGGCCTTGGCCTCACCGATCAGCTCGATCGCCTTCTGCCGGTGCGCGGCAATCGTCAGCCTTCCGCGTCCTCCAAGCAGAAGGCCTCCCACTTTTTTCGCAGCACCAGCAGCGCTGCCGCCTCCGCCAGGGCCTTCTCCTTGCGCTGCAGCTCCTTCTTGAGGGCCTTGATCTCTCGCTGGTCCTGGGCGCGGAGCCTCTCCAGCTCCTTCTGTTCGGCCATCGACAGCAACGGCGCGGCGTTGGCATCGGTGGCTGCCTGACGCCAGCGGCTCACCTGCTCAGGGAAGAGACCCCGCTCCCGGCAGTAGGCGCCGAGCTCGGTGTCGTTGAGGCCAGCGGTCTTGAGCACCACCGTGAACTTGTCGGCAGCGCTCCACCCTTCTGGCTCCTTCTCGGATGCGGGCACCACCTCTCCCTGCAGACGCCAGGTCTTCCTCCAGTTGTAGAGGGTCACCAGATGGATGCCCAGCTCCTCGGAAATCCGCGCCACGCTCTCCCGCTGCGGCGGGCTCATCCGCCGTTTCACATCAGCCTTGACAGCCTCGCTGTAACGACGCATTGATCTTCTCCATCTCTTCTCCATCAAGGCCCCGGGTGTGAAGTTGAGAAGGGTGCCATCTTTCCTGAAAGCGGGGGTGGGCCGACACACAGGCATGGAACAGCTCCCAAAAGAGACACTTCATATTCTAGTGGCTATTTCCGGGCCGGCAGACTAGGATCTACCGCAGTCAAAGCTCATAACAGCATCATCCTAGCCCAACGCCTTGGCCGACATCAGCCTAATCAGATCAGCACTTCGCAGAAACTCGCGCCTATCAAAGTCATCAACGATTAAGCTAGCATGGTGGAGAACAAAGGCATCAAAGGCATGCGAGGATAGTTTATTTCTACGATGGAACAGCTCTCCGAGCGAGAGAGGATGAGCCTCAACGATCGCAGGCGTATCTGCAGAGGATCGAAGCGTCATAACAATAGAAGCGGCAAATAGCTCCAGCCCAGGCAACCTAACTACGCGCTCACCACGCAATTCCAAACCAGCGCCTACAACCTTATAGCTAAACTCAATAAAAACATGGCGCAAAGTAGCGGCGTCAACAGATGGGCGAAAAGAGACATCAATTCGACTCCCAACAGAACGGGACAAAGAAACGCTTCCATCAACATAGACCCGCCAAGACAGGTCAAAGCACTTATCCGGAAGCCGATAGTCCAGATCAATAGAGATACTTGAGACCGTTGATGGAATGTAAAAACATAGCGCGGCCCCTTGCTCCTTCGAGCACACAGAGTGCCGACCCAACTCCCAAAAGCCAAATAGATAGGCCCTAGACTCCTGACAGGAAGAATTGAATCGGATCTTTCTCGAGGACGCAATCACAGGAGCGAACGATACTAAAGCGCGGGCGTCATCAACGCAGTTAATGATAGCCTGAGCAGCGTCAGTCCACTTAGGAGGATCATAAGAGCTGCGAACATAGTTCTCCCATGCATCAAGGAGATCCGGATTCAGTATATAGATAGAGATGGTCTCGGCCCATTCTCTTGGATTACAAGGATCTAAGAGAATGGAATGATATGGTGCAACTTCTTTCAGCGATGAGGCACTGGAAACAAGGCATAGCTTTGCATGCAGCACAGCCTCCGCGACAGGCATTCCCCATCCCTCATAAAGGGAAGGATTCAAGCACATTGATGCATGAGAATATAGCCATTGCAGTTCGTTATCATAAATCCCCTCCAACAGGAAAAGCTTCTTATTGAAAAGATTATGGTGGAGCAGTTGAGACACAAAGTAATCAGAGTTCCAGCCACGCTTGCCTACCATCACCAATGACGGACACTCAGATCCGAGCTCATCAAACAAGATCTCCCAGCACGACAACAGCATTAAATGATTTTTTCTGATGTCAATCGCATTAACACATAGAATAAATTTTCCGTCGCCAATTGCGGAAATAAATGACTCGAGTAGTTGCTTAGAGGCATCGTTGGAGGGAGGCAATGCGCCTCTGCCAAGATTATCCGCGCCTTGAGTGATCCTGAAAATAGGAGGACATATACATTGCTCAGCAGTGCAGAATCGAAGAAGATCTTGCGTGGTCTGGTCGGATATAGATATGATCTTGCTGCAGAAAGGAATTATACGTCGAGCGTTCTGAATAAACTCTGTTGATTCAGCTCCATACCACCAGTGCTTGACGTATTGAATAATATCATGAACCATAAGAATAAGTCGGAGGTTATATTTGGAAACCAGTTGGACTATGTGCTCCACATAGCGCCCATTCCTTATCCACGCCCCTCCAAAGACTAGATAAGTAGAACCATGCTTAATGGTAGACTTAACATACGCATCGCAGCATTGTCCTACTGCTTGCCCTCCTGTCAAGTCCTTGATATATTGTGATAGGTTAAGGGCAGCAAAGTCATCTCTATCAACAACTTGAAAGGCGTGGTTGGATCCATTCCAACAGATAAGATTGATCGAAGTGGTAAGCCCAAGAAGAGATGTTGTAATTATATGCTCTACTCTTGCTATCCCCGACGGGGTCCCTTTGTTGTTGCATAGGGTTGTAAGGTCAACTAATAGATTTCCTCTGCTAGGACTAATTGCACGGTGACGGCTAAGTCTTTGGGTTAATTGCCATAAAGATGCGTGGCCAGCCTCGTGATTGGCCAATGCCATGTCATATGCTTTTAGCGTTTGCTTGGCATGTAATGACCAAGACATTGCATAATGACTTCGCCTAGGATTGTCAGATAAAAACGAAGTGCCTACATTGAGAATTCTTTTTATATAGTCAGTGAGGCCTGAGAGATCGACAGGCTCTAGGTAATCGACGTCGTCACCAAAACATTCTATATTCGGCGCCGTCAAGGTAATCAAGACTCTAGCAGAATATTGGTACGCTTCTAAAGTGGCTAGAGATATCCCTTCTGCAAAGCTTAACTGAACGTAGCATGCACATTCTTGATATGCAGATCGCAACAGTGGTGAGTTATTGTCGAGATAACCAATCTCTATGACATTCTGGGGATTTGAGAAGACAGCTTCGCAGTATCCTTTAGGCCCACCTCTTGAGCCTACAAGAGCCACTCTAGCTATAATGCCGGCATGATTAATTTCCTTGATAGCTCTCGCAAGAATGAGTTGGTTCTTGCGTGACTCTATCCGCCCAACACAAAGAATAAACGGCGTACGAATATTAAAATGTTCAGAGAATGAGGGCTGACTGCACCTGTCATGAGTGGGTTCGTTGATCTCGCAGAGGAGAGGGAGCGGATTCCGAATAATGCTAGTCTTTGCTCGAAAGTCTTCACTTGTTATACTTAGAAGGCACTCTCGCTCATGCTCGGTAAGACATATTACGTGATCTGACATCAGCAGCATGCTATGAACATGTTCTCGATAGTCTATTGCCAGTATATCTCTGAGATTTTGATCGCGTAGAGTAGAATAGCTTTCGGCCGCCTCAAGAGTTATCTGATCAGGGTCTTTTTCTGATATAAGGAGCTTGGAAAATTCGCCCGCGGCATACATTGTATACCTCAAGTCTAAGAAGATTGAACTCAGTACGACGGGTAGTCCATTGGCTTTTGCCTCAAGGATACACTGAATCGCAGAAGATGGTGGCCAGATGTTAAATACATGCACGACATCATCATTGGCGTTCTCCAGTAGATGGGACCAATAGATACTCTTAACCTCGTGTCCATACATCTTGAGAGTGGTAGCGAGTCTTGGCACACGGACACTCGGGCCTCCCTTGTCGGTATTTTCACTTCCATGCCGTATTAATGAGATTGAGAGACTTTTCTTACGACTAGGACCGAATAAGGTCTCATCAGATTTAATTAGCTGAGAGAAGATAGCTAGATGCTCATTACCCCAACGCTCCCATGTTAGATCATGTGTTGACTTGGAAAGTCGTAGTTTCTTGCGATGCAAGCGGAAGAGCAGGTTCTTAAGTGATTGTGAATCACCATTCTTAAATGTAATGACTGGAAATTTGTTGGCCCAGCCGACGTCCGAACAAATTACACTAGTCCCTGTTGCCAAAGATTCTGGGATACACATTGGGCCGGCTTCATAGAGTGATGGCACTAAGATATAGTCCATATCTCTATAGAAGTCTGGAAGCATAGATGTAGGAAGGTGTGTTGCCTGACCCGGCCAGCCATCCCCTGTAAAGTAGAACTTTACGAAATCTAGGTTTATCAAGTCACGAACTATATCTTCTCCCTTTCTGCCCGTATTATACGTGCGGCCGCAAACACCGATACGTAGTATTGGTGTAAAACTGGCATGATCTATGCCAGGGCTTAGGCATGAGCACTTAATATCAACCTCTGACCTCAAGCGTTTTAAATACCTTTCCCCATGTAGTATCGCATAGTCCATATCTCTGGCAACATCAAAGAATCTCTGCCTTGTCATCTCATGCCCCAAGGCATCTTCTACATGAGTAAAGTACCCAACTTGAATTCTAGACTTCCGCTGAGTATATGATCCATAAGTCATGTAATAGATAAGGTCATACTCGCCATAAGCAATATGCCGCACAGTATTGCCCCCAATGTCCAATTTTATGTCCATGTCAGAGGCATGGCTAACAGACGATGATTTAATAGCTTGGGCAAGCTTTTCAAGAATCCATCCACTGTCTGATGTGACGATAAGAACTTTGGCTGTCATTGGAGTGGGGCCATGTGACTTGATTAACTTTAACAGGGGCCTATGTATTAATCTTGATATGGCATCATTCTGTCGCCTGAACGTCTCTAATGCCTTAAATATATATCAACGCGTAGTAGAGCTTCGCTCTGTAGTTCGACCAATACTGTTGAACGCACCTGATATGTACTAGCCTTAGAATGCCCTCATTCCGCCAACAGTGTTCTACAGTACTTGAGCGGGATCAAGCTCGGCTTCAAATGGAAATGAGAAGGACTGCAGTAAGGATTCCCTAAGATTTCTACTGTTGTCAACTACAAAGCTGCATTGGTTGGGCCATGGTATTCCTCTCATGTCAATCTCGGGTGACAATTCTTGATGGAAATGGCTTTCGAGTGCATTTTTAAGAATAAGTGGACCACGATAGGGGAATCCGCTTTTTCTATACGCAATGGCAAGTCCGATGTCATCAAGTATTAGCTTGAAAGGATATTCAAGGTGATCAGTTATTTCCATGTTCCACAAGTCAAGTGTTGGAAATGGATGCCTATGGTCAGCATCAATATATACAAAGTTTACTTTTGGAATCTCCTGGATAACATCTTTCACGGTTCCGATGTGCAAGTAAAACGCCTGATGGTGGAGCGCAAGTGCACCAGTGGGGAAGTTCTTGTCGCGGTAGAATCGTGTATTTATGTCAACTCCATGGTGCTCAGGGCTGCCACCTTTGATGATAGCATTTGACCCAATTCCAGATGCAACACCAATCTCAATAGACTTTGATATCGACCATGTACTAGCCTCCCATTCAAGAAATGAAGCCATCTCGTCATTGATTCCTCCAGATTTTAAGATTTGAATCTGTTCTTTGGAAAACCCAAAAGGTGTTGATGTCATGAAAGTAAGGTGCTGGCTGCATGTAAGACTTTATATATATCTTTGAGTCTCAATTGCAAATGGCATGATGTTGCTAGAGTTTTTGATTGGATATCATGCAAGCTGTTAAGAGTTAATCACAAGTGCGATCATAGGCACATGCGCTTGTACATATGATCACCCGGCTTACTTAATGGAACGGCCTATGGCTGTATTGAGTTCTGAACTGGCTTAACTTATCCTCACTGAAGGCTGCAATTATATTGGGATATTTACGACGCAAAATGTGGTTATACATAACAATATAGCTGTCACTAGTGTCATGTAGATTCATGTAGGACTTGCCCTCCACTGCAAGAAGTATCGGGAAGATAGATCTAAGCTCATCGAGAAAGTCGGGCACAGATGTTCGTTGAAAGGCATTTAGACACCAGTGATTAAGTTCAAGAACAACTGTAGGCTTGTTACGCTGGATCGTATACTTCCCTCCACGCAGAACAGATGCCTCAAATCCTTCTACATCAATCTTAATAAAGTCTACAGCAGGAATATTTAGTGAGCTGCATATACTATCCATCGTTTCGATATTAATCGCCTCGGTGACATGTCCAACACTTGCCAAGGTTTGATTAGAGACAAAGCCTCCGGATCTATTTGTAGGGCTAAATGTCAATGGGTATTCTCCGGCTTTATCACCAAGCCCAATATTGACGAGATGTACGTTAGTTGCGCCAGATCTTTCAATATTTTTACGCAGAAAAGAAAAGGTGGTTTTTGATGGCTCAAATGCATAGACATCCCGAGCCAATGTACTGAACAGCAATGAAGTGCAACCTATATTGGCTCCTACATCAATAGCAGTAATCGAGTCAGTAGCAAGTGCTTTGAAAAGGCCAACCATATCCGGCTCAAACTCGCCAGATATATGATCTAAGTAATTGTCATCAGATGACACGAGGTGGCTTACCCCTCCAATGTCAACAATTACGTCTCTTTCTTGTGGCATAAGAACCTTTCAGCAGGCTTAAGGCAAGAGTATAGGCCAAAGAATGTCATGAGAGCTGTTCAAAGCCAAACCCTCAATGCTTCCATTGCTAACCCAGCTCGTCAAAGGATGGGCACTTTTGTAGGTGGCCGCAACATATTCGCATGACGCGTGACATGGTCTGCGGAAGCTGAACCGAATCTTTTAAGAATTTCTCAAGCGGCCAGCTTTTGGGCAGGAGAAGCACTGTGAGTCGCAAGGGCCACGCCCAACTCTGCCAAGATGGAAGATGCCCCCTCTAAATCTCGGCCCCTTCCACCACCAGCGGCCCTTATGAAACCGTTCGAAGCGTCCATACAGCGAGGCCGTCAAGGCTGATGTCAGCCTGCGAATGAGCCGACCCCCACCCCCAAAGCGTGGCAGAGATCACCCAAGGTCTGGGCATCCAAATGACCACCCTCTACAAGTGCCGGAATGTCTGGCGTATGTAGGGGGAGGTCAGGGCTGAGACAGGGTTACTTCGAGCTTGTCACAGGTCGCCTTGCAGTGGCTGTCTACATGGGTTGGGTAGGCTGAATCGCCTCCTCTCTGTGGCCGACAGTGCCTCCTCGGAAATCACTCTCGACCTGATCATCTACCTGAGGTCGATTCTAGATGCGCGGATGCGGCGCTGGGTTCGGTTTCCGGCTTGCTATCTGCCGCTGGTGGCGGTGGTCGGAATCCTCAGTGGCTGCCAGAGCCTGCGTGATCTAGATGTTCTGTCTCAGCAGGTGGTCAGTGACGAATGAGGTGTGAGGCCGCTACGGGTTGAGGTGCGACCCACCAACCCAGACCTCACGCCTCCATGCATAGCCATCCCAATGCCCGTCTGACTCAGAAGGGCCGCCTCCGGCTCGTGAGCCAGCACCTGGAGCAAGGCCGCAGCCTCCGTGAGCTGGCCACCGAGAACGGGATCAGTCTGCGCTGCGCCTACCGCTGGCTGGCTCGTTACCGCTCAGGTGGTCCAGTGGGCTTCCCCCGGTTTTGAGGACAAGTCGTTAGGGGTCACGCCATGACCACCAGACTGTCTATCGATGACCAACCCCACCAGAACCCGGCGCCGGTTTACGCCGCAGCAG
>NZ_JBKOUC010000045.1:0-9383 GCF_046764815.1 Aphanothece stagnina RSMan2012 | reverse complement strand
ATCGCGGGCACCGCCTGCCGCCAGGGCTCCATGAGGATCGCCCCGCCGCCCATCAGCACCACCACCGTGCGCGGATTGGCCGCCACCACGGCCCGGATCAGCTGCTGCTGGGCGGGGTCGAGGCCCAGGTCGGTGCGGTCGCCGGCGGCGAAGTCGCCCCCGGGCCGGGCCGAGCCGAAGCGCGTGATCGCCGCCATCAGCCACCCCACCGGCGACCACAGCCTCCGCAGCCCGATCCGATCCAGCAGGGGCCGCAGCGGATCGGGTGGGGGCACCTGGCGCAGGACCGGCGCGATGTCACCGGGATGGATGTGCTCGCCTTCGTCGCGCCAATCGAGCCCCACCACCACCACCGCCGCCTCACAGCCCGCCGCCAGGTTCGCCGCGGCCGCCGGATCGGTCCCACTGGCGAAGCGCACCCGGCGCCGGGGGTCGGAGGAGCGCAGGCCGTCCAGGGGGGTGACGACGACCCCCGGGGCAGGCCGGGTGTCGGAGGAGCCCCGGTCCCCCAGGTTGGGCACCGCCGCCAGCTCGCCGATCACCGCCAGGCTCTGGAGATCGGCGAACGGCAGCGGCGCTGAGGGGGAGGGCCGAGGGCCGGCGGCGGCGGACGGCGGCGCATTCTTCAGCAGCACGATCGCCTTGGTGGCCGCCTCCCTGGCGAGGGACCGATGGGCCGGGCAACCGCGCAGCTGGCGGGGATAGACACCGGTGGGCACCGCCAGCCGCGTTCTCAGCTGCCGCAGCACCGCATCGTCGACCCGGCCGATCGGCAGGCGGCCATGGGCCAGGGCCGGTGCCAGCACCGCCTCGAAGATCATCCGGAAGGGCATCTCCAGGTCCTGGCCGGCCAGCAGGGCCTCCACCCCGTCCCTGAGCCCGAAGATGAAATCGGTCACCACGAACCCCCGGAACCCCCAGCGGCGCTTCAGGATTCCGGTGAGCAGCTCGGGATGCTGACCGCACCACGTTCCATTCACCCGGTTGTAGGCGCTCATCACCGAGCCGGCCCCTGCCTCCACGCAGTCGCGGAACTGGGGCAGGTACAGCTCATGGAGGGTCCTGGCATCCACCCGGACATCCACCCGGAACCGGGAACTGTCGATCGAGTTGAGGGCGAGGTGCTTGACGCAGGCGATCGCGTGGCGCTGGATGCCCCGGGTCATGGCGGCTCCCAGGGCACCGACATGCACCGGATCCTCGCCGTAGGTCTCCTGGGCCCGGCCCCAGCCCGGATGGCGCAGCAGGTTCACGCAGACCGCCGCCAGCCAGTTGGCCCCGAAGCTGCGGGCCTCCACGGCCATGGCCTCGCCGATGCGCTGCTCGAGATCCACATCCCAGCTGGCGCCGCGAGCGATCGGAACGGGAAAGGTGGTGGCGCCACCCTCGAGCACGACCCCCCGCGGCCCATCCACGAACTGCAGCGGAGGAAGGTCCAGCCCCGGCAGGCTGCCAGCCGGCCAGGGGTGACGGTGCGAGGCGTCGTGCAGGGCAATGTCTGCCATGCCCGACCAGAAGGGGGTGTCCCCGTCCAGCAGGGCGAGTTTCTCGGCCGGTGTCAGTCCCGCCAGCAGGGCTTCAGCCCTGGCTTCCGGCGCAACCGGGGTCACTCGCGCAGATGACGACTCCACGCTGCCGGCGAGAACGTGTGGCCTTCAGCGGCTGCCAGCGCCACCACCGCGCCGGCGTCGGGGGCGGAATCCACCTGGGCCCTCAGGGCAGGGTCGGCATCGACTTTGACCATGAAGGCCTTGAGCTGGGCTTTGGACATGGTCGGCATCCGTCGGACCCTCCAGCCCTAGCCAGGGTGAGGGGCGCTGTCAGCGGGGAGCATCCGCCATGGGGCCGGCATCCGCCGCAGCGCGGGGACCGTGCCGATTGGAGCACCGTCCACAGAGATGCTGTAGGGTTGAAGGGATTCAAAGATCACTCTTCAGCGGGTTTCTTCCGAAACGGCGGCTCCCATTCCAGGTTTCTCCACTAGGCCAGCGACTTACTTCAGGGCTTTCGACGAATCTGTTCATAGTTTCCAGACCAGATTTCATGACCATTTACGTGGGCAACCTCTCGTTTGACGCCGAGGTTGAAGACGTTCAACACCTGTTCTCTGAATACGGTGAAGTGCGCAAGTGCAGCCTTCCCCTCGACCGGGACACCGGTCGTAAGCGCGGCTTCGCTTTTGTCGAAATGGCCAACGAGGCCGATGAGACCAAGGCCATCGACGACCTCCAGAACGTCGAGTGGATGGGCCGCAACATCCGTGTCAACAAGGCCGAGCCCCGCACCGGTGGTGGTGGCGGCGGTGGTCGCCAGTTCGCCGGTTCCGGCTCCTACGGCGGCGGTGGCGGTGGCGGTGGCAACCGCTGGTGAGTTGACCCCCTGAGGCACTTCCCCCGGGAAGTGCCCACCCTGAGCCGCCCCCTGCGGGCGGCTTTCTGTTGTCTGGGCGGCCCGTAGGACCGTCCGGCTCCAGCCCGACCATCCCCCCCGACCATCGACAGCAGCAGCTGGATCGGTGGACCTGCCCCGCGCGGGCCCCTCCGGAATTTCCTTGACAGACCGTTCCATCTCTTCCGTCACCGCCCAGTTCTCCACCGGACCCCAGGCGCCCCGTAGCCCCCAGGCCCTCGCCCGCCAGCTGAGACCGCTGCTGCCGAGCGAGGCATTCCAGACCAGCCCGACCAGGCTGGCGCTTGTACCGATCAATCTGGCGATCCTGGTGCTGGGATGGCACATGGCAAGCCAACTGGATCGCTGGCCCCTCCCCTCCTTGCTCATTTGGCTGCCCATAGCGGTGCTGATGGGGAACAGTGTCATGGTGCTTGGTTTTCTCGCCCATGATCTGATGCACGGCAGAGGCCCCCGACAGCGGACCCTGCGTCGGCTGGCGGGCCTGCTGGGCTTCAGCATGTTGTGGATGACGCCGACCCTCTGGCAGGCGGTGCACAACCGCGAACATCACAGCCACACCAATGGCCTCCAGGACCCTGACCGCAGCTACCTGGCCAGCCAACCCAACAGCTGGGGCAAGCGCCTGTTCCACTGGATCGCCCCCTCCTCGGAGGTCAACCCTTTGGTTCTTGCGCTGGGCATGACCAGTGCCTGGCCCCTGCACCACTTCCGCACCACCTGTGCCGTGCTGCTGTTCAACAGCACCAAGACCGGCTTCACCCCAGCCTCATTTCGAGTGCGGCCCGCAGAGCGCCGGGCCATCGGCCTTGAGCTGGCGGCCGTGGCGAGCATCCATCTGCTGGTGATCAGCTGGATCGGCCTCCAACCGATCCAGCTGTTGCTGGGATATTTCCTACCGCTGTGGATTGGCTACGCAATGGCCATGGCCTATATCTACACCAATCACGTACTCAACCCTCTTACAGAGGACAACGATCCCCTGCTGAGTTCCCTCTCCCTTCAGGTGCCGGCCTGGATCGACCTGCTGCACTGCAACTTCTCCCACCATTCCGAGCACCATGTCTTCCCGGGACTGAACAGCAACTATTACCCGCTGGTGCGCCAGCTCCTGCTGCGTCACCACGGCGATCGCTTCAACCTGATGGGTGCCGCCGAGGCCTGGCGCCTGATGCTCGCCACTCCCCGGTTCTACCGGGATGCCGGCCATCTGATCAGCGCGGATGGTGCGGTGCTGGTGCCCGTGCCGCTGGCCCCAGCGGCCCCCTGAACGGCCGTCCATCCGGGGGTCGGGGGGTTCAGCTCACGAGCCGCGGCTTGCCGGGATGGATCGCCCTGAGCGGCCGGGGCCGGGCCGGGATCACCAGGGAATCCCGCCGCGGATGGTGCCTCCGGAACTGGCGGTCATCGGCCGCCCGGCGGCAGGTCTGCCGAAACAGCGGCATGGCGATCCCGAAGGTCTCCTCGAACTGGGCCAGGGTTTCGGCCGTCGTCCGCAGTCCGCAGTCGCGGATCGCCGCCCCGAGGGCCTGCTGCGGCTGCGCCGTGATGGCCTGAAACAGCCTGTTCAGGCGATGGTGCTGCAGGGCCTCAAACGGGGTCATTCCCCGCGACTGATCGAAGCAGAACTCCAGGCAGGCCTCGCTCACGCCCAGTTCCTCGGCCACCAGGACCATCTCAATCGGCCGACGGAAGTGGCGGGCGAAATACTTCAATGCCGCACCCACCAAGAGCCGGCTGCGGGCGGGGCTGGCCGATGGGCAGTCGCGGGGAACCAGAAGCATCGATGGATCTCCCACAGGAACTGGAGCACCGGGGCATGGCTCGGCAGGCCAGCATCCGGTCAGGGTTGAAGGGGACGCGGCGGTGCGATCGTCTCGTCTACCACCGTCATAGGCAGCGGGACCAAACGGCATCCACCGCGCGCCCGGAAGGTCCATGATTTGACGCATGCCGGCACGAGCCGCAAGGTTCGACCGACGTCCTTGTGAAGGCGTTGTAACCCGGCGAAGGCGTGTAACCGGGCGAAGGCGCTGGGACGGGCAGTGAGGCGATCAGCCCTGGCGATTGTGCGTGTCGCTGGGCCGCAGCACCAGCACGACCGAACCGATCACGATCAGCCCGATCAGGCCAAGACCAGCTGCCAGGGGCAGCGCCACATCCGTCTCCATCGGAACCTGCAGGCTGAACATCCAGGGTTCCATGATGGAGCGAAACGGGCGCCACCGCCTCGGCGGGCCGGGCCGGGTGCGACTCAGCGCATGATCAGCGCACGGTCAGCGCATGATCAGCGCATGGTCAACGCATGAACAGCATCTCCTGGTAGGTGGGCAGCGGCCAGGAGGCATCGTCGACCAGCGACTCCAGGGCATCGGCGGCTTCCCGGATCCGCCCCATGCAAGGCAGCAGGGCATCGACGCAGTGGCGCAGATGGGCATGGACGCCCTCCCCCTCGGACGCCATGGCGGCCTCCAGGGCGGTACAGCCTTCCAGCATCTGCTGGCAGAGGGCATCCATCCGCGAGAGCACGGAGGGATCGGGCGACAGGCCGACCTTCTTCTGGGCCTTGAGGGAGGCCGCCAGGCCGCCCATCGACTCCATGATCACCGGATAGAGCTGGGTGCGCACCATGCGCAGCAGCAGCCTGGCCTCCACCTCGATGGCGAGGATGTACTGCTCGGCGTACACCTCGAAGCGGCTTTCCAGCTCCAGCGGGGTGAGCACGCCCTGGCGTTCGAACAGATCCCGGATCTCGGGGCGTTGCAGCACCGGCAGCGCATCGGCCGAGGTGGGCAGATTCTCCAGACCCCGCTCCTCAACGGCGATCCGATGCCACTCCGAGGAGTAGCCGTCCCCTCCGAAGACCACGGCACCATGCTGATCCATGGTGCGCTTCAGGGCCGCGAAGGCCGCATCTTCCAGGGAGGCACCGGAGGCCATCCCCGCTTCCAGCTGGTCCGCGATCCACTGGATCGAGTCGGCGAGGATCGTGTTCAGCACCACCAGCGGACCGGCCACGGACTGGCCGGATCCGACGGCCCGGAATTCGAAGCGGTTGCCGGTGAAGGCAAACGGGGAGGTGCGGTTCCGGTCTCCCGGATCCTTGTTGAGATCGGGCAGGGTGTCGACCCCGAGGGACATCAGCGCGGCCTGGGCGGACCCCTGCAGATTGCCGGAGCGGATCTGGCTGTACACATCCTCCAGCTGGCTGCCCAGATACACCGAGATGATCGCCGGTGGAGCTTCGTTGGCACCCAGACGATGGTCGTTGCTGGCGGTCGCAATGGCGGCACGCATCAGCGGGCCGAAGCAATGAACGCCGCGAATCACCGCGGCACAGAACAGCAGGAACTGGAGATTCTCGTGGGGGGTGTGGCCGGGATCCAGCAGGTTGCCCTGGGTGGCGTTGCCGATCGACCAGTTGACGTGCTTGCCGCTGCCGTTCACGCCGGCGAACGGCTTCTCATGCAGCAGACAGGTGAAGCCGTGCTTCTTGGCGGTGGCCTTCAGCACCGTCATGGTGAGCTGCTGATGGTCCGTGGCGACGTTGGCCGCTTCGAAGAAGGGCGCGATCTCGAACTGACCGGGGGCCACCTCGTTGTGGCGGGTCTTGGCGGGGATGCCGAGCCTGTAGAGCTGACGCTCCACATCCTGCATGTACACCTGCACCCGCTCGGGGATGGCCCCGAAGTAGTGGTCATCGAACTGCTGGCCCTTGGCCGGCGGCGCGCCGACCAGGGTGCGCCCGGCCAGTTGGAGGTCGGGACGCAGGGCCGTGAAGGCCGCGTCGACCAGGAAATACTCCTGCTCGGCCCCGCAGCTGGAGTTCACCGGGGCGACCTCGGTTTCACCGAGCAGGCGCAGCAGCCGCTGGGCCTGGCGGTTCATGGCCGCGTTCGAGCGCAGCAGGGGGGTTTTCTTGTCGAGGGCCTCGCCGGTCCAGGACACGAACACCGTGGGGATGCACAGGGTGACCCCGTTGGGGGTATCCATCAGGTAGGCGGGACTGGTGGCGTCCCAGGCCGTGTAGCCGCGGGCCTCGAAGGTCGAGCGGATGCCGCCGTTGGGGAAGGACGAGCCGTCCGGTTCCCCCTGCACCAGCAGCTTGCCGGTGAACTCGGTGATCGCCGTGCCATCTCCCTGGGGGGAGATGAAGCCATCGTGCTTCTCGGCCGTGAGGTTGGTGAGCGGGTAGAAGACGTGGGCGTAATACAGGGCGCCGCGGCTGGTGGCCCAGTCCTTCATCGCCTGGGCGACCACGTCGGCCACGGAGGCGTCGAGCTTGGTCCCCTCCTTGATCGAGCGCTGGATCGACTTGAAGACGGTCTTCGGCAGGGCCGACTTCATCTTCTCCAGGGTGAAGACGTCACTGGCCCAGAGCTCCTCCAGGGGAGCTGGCGGCTGGGTCTGCACCGGCGAGCGGGCCAGGATCGACTCGATGGCATTCAGCCGTGCGGTGGCAGGCATGGGAAAGGTCAGGGGATGAAGGTCAGCCAAGCCCCCCACCCCCCCCATCGATTGCCGCAGTTGATACCAGGAGCGGAACTCGGAGGACCACCCGGATCACTGGGGGTGCGACCGATCACCAATGCTTAGCAGTCAGGCTTTTCCGCCCCTGCCGGCGTTTTTCCCCAGCAGGACCCGGTGTTTTCCCCAGGCGGCTCTCCCCGGTCGCCGCACGGCCACCCGGCCCGGGCGCAGGCTCCGGGGAAAAGGCCTCTCCCGTTGACGGCCAGCCCTGAGCCGGCATCGCCCCGGGACGCTGGGCTTCGCAGGTGGCGCCGAGCCGCTGCCAGCACTCGATTCCCGCCGTAGGTCCCAGTGGGATGGGGGGTGCACCGCCGGCTTTGACGGGAGCCGCCCGCCATGGCGTCATGGAGGGGAAGCGCGATGAGCTGTGTGACCCAGGTTCCCGATCACCCCCCCGCCCACGTGTCCGTCGAGAACCAGTTTCCGGAGGATCTGTTCGAGGCGATGCGGGAGTTCGTCCACACCCATCCCCAGTGGGACCAGTACCGCCTGATGCAGGCGGCC
This sequence comes from Aphanothece stagnina RSMan2012, assembly GCF_046764815.1. NCBI lineage: Bacteria > Bacillati > Cyanobacteriota > Cyanophyceae > Chroococcales > Aphanothecaceae > Aphanothece > Aphanothece stagnina. The sequence goes on along the minus strand of NZ_JBKOUC010000045.1, from coordinate 1,940 downwards.
CTGGCGGGCTTCCTGTTCCAGCAGGGGTGCCAGGACCGTGCGGTCGCCCGCCATTACCTCGACGGGTTGTTCCGTCGCGACCCCGCGGCCCAGGCCCCCGGCACCACGCCGGCCTGACGCCCCCGGCGACCAGGTCCCACGCCCACCGCCACCACCCCACCGGGCCACCACCCCACTGCAACCCCCACTGCCGCTCCCTCCCCCATGGCTGCGTCGTCCCGCTCCCAGGTCCGCCGTTCCCCGCACCGGCCCGCCTGGCTGGATCCCCTGGGCCGGCTCCTGATCGGCCTGGTGTTCGTGCATGCGGTGGTCGGCAAGCTGATGGACGTCCCGGCCGCGACCGCGGTGATCGCGAACCGCGGCCTGCCCATGGCCCCGCTGCTGCTCGGTGCGGCCATGCTCCTGATGGCGGCGGGATCGGTGCTGGTGATCGGGGGCTTCCGCACCCGCCTGGGGGCGCTGCTGCTGCTGGCCTTCCTGGTGCCGACCACCCTGCTGTTCCATGGCGAGGTGGGCGATCCCCAGCAACGCATCCAACTGCTGAAGAACCTGGCCATCGTGGGGGGGCTGCTGCTGGTGCTGGATCGCTCGCCCGCCAGCTGAGGCCAATCCGGCGGCCGCCTCCACCGGTAGACAGGCCAGACGACCCCGCGCAGTTCATGGGCCTGGAGCCGACCATTCCCACCCCCGGCCAGGGGCCTCCAGCCGCGGCGCCGGCGCCACCCCCCCTCGACCACCAGGACCGGGCCGCCCTGTACGACGCCTGCAGTCCGGCCGTCTACCGCCTGGCCCTGCGGCTCTGCCGCAACAGCCAGGCCGCCGAGGATCTCGTCCACGATGTGTTCGTGCGCTACTGGCGCCAGGACAGCTACGACCCGCGGCGGGGGCCGGTGCTGGCCTACCTGCTGCTGCTGACCCGTTCCATGGCCCTGAATGGACTGGCCCAGCAGCGCAACCGCTGGCAGATCCTGCAGCAGTGGTCGGCCCAGCTGCTGGGCCGCGACGAACCGGCCGCCCAGCACTGGGCCGAACTGACGGACCTGGGCGAACGGATGCGCCACGCCCTGGAGCAGATCGATCCGAAGCAACGCCAGGTGCTCGAACTGGCCTACTACCAAGGCCTGAGCCAGTCCGCCGTGGCCGAACGGCTGCAGATCCCCCTGGGCACGGTGAAGACCCGCTCCCGCCAGGGGCTGCTGGCCCTGCGGCATCACATGGCCGACTTCCACGACCTCCCCGCCGATCCCCCAGCCCGCCCGTGATGACCCACTCCGATCTCCCGCCGATCGACGAGCTCCTGGCCGGCCATGCCCTGGGGGATCTCGATGAAGCCGAACAGGCGTCCCTGCGCCAGCAGCTGGCCGCCGATCCCTCCCTGCAGCGCCGTCTCGACGAACTCGCCACCACCCTGCAGCTGCTCCCGCTCGGCCTGCCGGCCCAGGCCCAGCCCCCGGCCCGTCTGCGGCAGCGGCTGCTCGCGCCGGCGGAACAGCCGCCAACGCGGCACCGCTCCCCGGCACCGTCCTGGAGTCGCCTGGTGATGGCCGCCCTGGCCGGTGGGCTGATCGTGACGGGCCTCCAGGTGCAGCAGCTGCGGCACCAACTGGCCCAGCAGAGCCCCCCTGCCGCGACCGCGCCGAGCCTGCGGGTGAACCGCACCATGGTCCTCGAGGGCGACACGCCGGGCGGTCCGATCTCCGGCCAGGTGGTGGTGCAGGCGGATCAGGGCTACAACCTGCTGCGCCTCAAGGGGCTGCCGCCGGCACCGCCCCAGCACGTCTACCGGCTCTGGGCCGAGGTGGACGGGCGCCAGGTGGGATGCGTCCAGGTCGTCCCCGACAACGACGGCGTCGTGGCGATGCCGATTCCCAGCGAACCCTCCAGCCATGCCAGCCGGCTGAGCATCAGCCTGGAGCCCCTCCGGCCCGGCGGGGATCAAC
>NZ_JBKOUC010000044.1:0-10110 GCF_046764815.1 Aphanothece stagnina RSMan2012 | reverse complement strand
CGGGCGGCCACCAGCACGAACAGGGCCACGGACGCCGTGCCCATCACATCCATGGCGAGGGCCTTGAGGAAGAGATTGCGGCGGGCGATCAGACCGAACAGCCCCGCCAGCAGGGCCCCCAGGACCAGAGCTTCCAGCAGGCGGAAGGTGTCGAACAGAGCGATGGCCCAGAGCAGGCCTGACAGTAGCGGCATCGGGCTTGAATAAAATCTCCCCGGAACGCCATCGGCGCGGCCCTGAAACGCCAACAGCGCGGCTGCGGCAGCTATCCATCCGGCAGCTATCCATCCGGCAGCTCACCATCCGGCCGGTCAGCCAGCGGTCGGTCAGCATGGTGTTCAGGCGAGGAGCCTCCGGGGCGGCAGCAGAACCATGGGCGTGACGCGCTTCACAACGGCACGATCCCTCGCCCTGCTCGCGCTGTTCCCGCTCGGAGCGATGCTGCTCCGGCTGGGCATGTCCGACAGCTTTCTGTATGACGAGGCCGAGCAGTATCTCGTCGCCGAGGATCTGAGGCCCGGCTATCCCAACCAGCCACCGCTGTTCTACTGGGGCGTCCATGCGGTCTCCCGGCTGATCGGCATGGGACTCCCCGCCATCGTGCTGGTGAAGTACGCCTGCCTGCTGCTGATGTACGCCGGGCTGTACGCCTCAGCCCGCTGCCTGTTCCCCCTCTCCACCAACCCGAGGGGGCCCGACATCGCTCTGGTCGTGGCGGGATCGGCCCTGCTGATCCCCCAGTTCTCCGCCAAGATCATCGAGGATCTCACCCACACCGTCCTGATGCTGGCGGTGACGGCCTGGACAACCTGGGCCTTCCTGCGGGTGATGGCGTCCCGGCGGCTTCGCGACTATGGGGTCCTGGGCCTGCTGTTCGGCCTGGGGATGCTCTCGAAATACAACTACCTGATTCCGGCAGCGGCCCTGACCGGCTCGGCGCTGCTGTCGCGGCAGCATCGCGGGGCCGTCCTCAATCCGCGCTTTCTCCTCGCGATCCTGATCGGCCTGGCGGTGCTCCTGCCCCACCTGGTGTGGCTGTGGCAGGAGTCCTTCCAGCCCCTGGGCTACGCCATGGCCCGCGGCAGGGTGGGCGGACTCGGCCTCGCCGGTGCCGGCAAGATCCTGGTCTCCAGCTACTGGCCCTGCGCCCTGTATGCGCTGGTCGTCGGGCTCTGCTTCGGCTGTCGGTTGGGGCAGCCGGACGAGCTCGCAGGCGACGCTGCTGGACTCCATCCGCTGATCCGACGGGCCGGACTGCTGGCCCTGGGGCTGCCCATGGTCGCGATCGCCTCGGGGCTGCTGGGCTTCTTCAAGGCCAAGTGGCTCACCGCATCGATGCTGCTGCTGCCGCTGGCCGTGTTCTCGCTGACGCGAAGGGACCTGCTGCTCCGGCGCCGTGCTCCCTTCGGTCGCGGTGTCGCCCTGGTGGGGGTCCTGGTGCTGGGCGCGCGGGCCCTGCCCGGATTTGCACCGGACATCACCGGCAGCGGGCCGCGGGAGCTGATTCCCTACGACCACCTCAGCACCCAGCTGGAGACGCGCATCGCCGCCCACGGCTGGAATCCCGCCCAGACCCTGCTGGTGACGCGCACACCCCTGCTGGCCGCGAACCTGCTGAAGCTCTCCTCGTTCGGGGGGTACGTGATCGTGCGGGAGGAACCCACCGCCGAGCAGCGGCGGCTGATGGCGACCTACCCCCGGGCGGTGCTCGTGTGGGACGCAGGGCCTGACCGGGGCCCGGGGCCGCCCACGGAGCTGGGGCAGGCCTATCCCGAGGCGGTGAGCCAGCAGCCCCTCACCGCCCTCTACCGACGCTCCACCAAGGAGCGCTATGCCCTGGGATGGGCCTTCGCCGAGGCAAGCCATGGCTCCGGGACAAGCCATGTCTCCGGGGCAAGCCATGGCTCGGGCGCAAGCCCAGCAGGGCTCAGCCCTGCCCGTCCTGCGGACCAGCCCCCGCCGGCTCCCGCAGGAACCGGGGCCTGAGCGCCAACGGGTCAGGGGCCTGGCCCGGGGGGAGGGAGCGGCCGAAGGCCAGCCAGCGGAAATCCCCCAGGGCATGGGGATCCACCAGACGCAGCAGCGCCTCCCGCCGGGCCATCAGGTCGGCCAGGTCCGCCGCGGAGCCCCCCTGGAGGCCATAGAGCCGCTCCGCCAGCCCCAAGGCCAGCAGGGCCTCACCCTGGCGGGTCTGGCCCAGCACCTGCCAGCCGGTGGCGGCGGCCTCGGCCTGCAGCGTCTCGATGCAGAGATGGGCGGTGAGGTCCCAGCGGCCGGGCTCGCGGAGCGGATCGGCGCTGGCACGCTGGGCGCGGTAGGCCATCAGGGTGCCGGCAGCCCGCTGGGACGCGTAGTAGCGCCGGGCCTCCAGGGCGTAGTCGATCACCAGCAGGTAACCGGCCCTGAGGGCCTGACCGCAGGCGGCCAGCCAGGGACCCAGCCCGGGGTGGAGCTCGGTGCTCCAGCCCGGCGGGCGCGGCTGGGTGCCAGGCGCCAGGCCCAGGGCATCGAGTTGCGCCAGGGCCTGGGGCGCCAGGGGCTCTCCGGGCTCGAGCCGCAGCAGGGGCCGGGCCGGATCGGCCTCGTCGAGGCTCACCAGCTGACGGCGCCAGCGCGCCCCGTCCCAGACGATGCGCTCGACCGCCAGGGCATCGAGCACCTCATGGGCCAGCACCACGCCCTGCACGGGAGCGGCAGCCAGCTCCTGCCAGCTCGCCCAGCGGCAGGGCAGAGGGGAGGCCTGCAACAGCCGCCGCTGGCGCTCGGCCATGCCGGCATTGGGCTCCACGAGCACCAGGGTGGTGCGGTTGGCCAGATCGGGCCGCTGGGCGGCGAGGTGCCGGGCCAGCTGCAGGGCGAGGGAGCCCTCGCCGGGGCCGGTCTCCACCAGGGCCAGGGGCCCGGGGCCGAGGCTCTCCAGCCAGTCCCAGAGCTGGGGGGCGAGCAGGGAGGCGAACTCGGGGCCGAGGGAAGGGGCGGTGGCGAAGTCCCCCCTCGGGCCGATGCGCAGCCGACCGGCGCCGTAGGCCCCATGGGTGGGATCGTGCAGCACCCAGGCCATGTAGGAGGCGAACGGCACGGCACCGCCCGCCTCCCGCAGGCGCCCCGCCAGCCAGTCCGGACAGGCGCAGGGGCGCGACGAGGGGGGCTCGAGGCGATCGGTCACGGCCGGAGCGCAGCTCGGGGAGAATGCATCTTCTCGGAGTGAGGCGCATGGCTGCAGAGGCAAGGGCTGGCGGGACTCCGACCGGGCGGGGGCACGTGGTTCGACGCCTGGGGCGGGCCCTGGTGACCCTGGCGGCCGCCGTGGTGCTGCTGGGTGCCGCACTGGGTCTGGGGGGCGCTCCCGCCAGCGCCTACGACAACCCCGACCTGCTGCCCGATCACCCCACCCCGGTGATCGACCTGGCCAAGGCGCTGACCGACGGGGAGCGGGCCGAGCTGGAGGCCCATCTGACAGCCTTCGAGGCCGACACCGGCTGGAAGCTGCGGGTCCTTACCCAGTACGAGCGCACCCCGGGCCTGGCGGTTCGGGACTTCTGGAACCTCGATGAGCGGAGCCTGCTGCTGGTGGCGGACCCCCGCGGCGGCAACCTGCTGAACTTCAACGTCGGCGATGCCCTGTTCGCGCTGATGCCGCGCACCTACTGGGTGGAGCTGCAGACCCGCTTCGGCAACCAGTACTACGTGCGTGACCACGGTGAGGACGGCGCCATCGTCGACGCCCTGGCCGCCGTGGAGACCTGCCTGGAACGGGGTGGCTGCCAGGTCGTGCCGGGCCTGCCGACCGAACAGTGGGTGCTGACCCTGGCCACCTCGATCCTGGGGGGACTGATCGTGGGTTTCGCCGCCTATCCGCGCGAGGAGGGGCGCACGGTGGAGTGGGCCTGGGTGCTGCTGCTCTCGCCGTTGTGGGTGATTCTGTTCGGGGTCTTCGGCGTGGCTCCGATCGTCACCCGCACCGACGACCTGCTGCCCCTGATCCGCAATGCCCTGGGCTTTTCAGGCGCGATCGCCGCCGCCTACCTGATCGCCCAGAACACGGTGGGGCGCAGCCGGATCAAGGCCGAGCAGGACTGAGCCCCGCGGTAACCCAGGGTCAGACGCCGCTGCTGCGGGGCCCGACCGCGTCGAGGGCCTCCAGTTGGCAGCGCAGCGAGTCTTCCGGAAGGCAGGGAGGCTTGGGCGGGGGCTCGGGAGCGGCAGCGAGCGTGTTGAGCTCGAGCTGACGCCGCAGATAGGCCAGGTTCTGCTCGTAGAACTGGCGCAGTTCGTTGTAGCGCTTCACCGGCTGGCCGTAGTAGCTGCGGCCGGCGAGGGTGGGGAACGAGGCCCATTCGGGAGCCAGCCGATGGGCGAGGTCGGGGGTGAAGGCCCCCTGGTCTGCCAGGTGGAGGGCGCCCCGACGCTGGATCAGGAACAGGGCAGCCTGGTCCTGCACCTGGGGACCGAAGGCCTCGGGACCCTGGAGCTGGAAGCCGAGCTTCCTGGACACCATCGCCCAGGTGGGTGGCATGAACTGGTACGCCCCGGCGGCGGCACTGGCGTAACGGGCCGTGCGCACCACCCGGTTGGGATGGCGGTCGAGGGAGGGCATCAGGCCGCCGCCGAAGATGATGCGGTAGCCGATGTCCTCGCCGCCGGCCCAGGTGCCCTCCGCAAAGCGGATGGTGTTGAGCAGGGCGCGACGCTCGGGCGTGATGGCGTAGATGCGGGGGGCGGGAGGCGGCAGGGGCACCGAGAGGGCAACCGCCGTGGATCGAGCCGCGGCAGACGGTTGCTGGGGCAGAAGCCGCACCTGCCGGACCTGGGGAGCCCCGAGGCGAGCGGGGGCCTGATGGGGCAGCGTCAGGGCCGGCGAGAGGAGCTCAGCCCGGGTCGGGGGCTGGGCAGCGGACACGGCCAGGGGAGAGGCCAGGCTGGCGAGACAGGCGCCGAGTCCGCAGAGCGTTGTTTTGGCGAAAGGGGAAACCAAAAGCGAAAACAACAAATGGATGCGCAGCAATTTGGCGATCGAACCGCTATTGCCAGTTGGCATCAGTGCCAATCGAACAAGCGTCCACTGGTGTCAACGGCGACCGTGAACGGTTCAGATCACTGTCAGGGCCAGAATTCAGCCTGTTTTGCACAACAGGAACCCCGATCATGGCGGGGTCAACGATTCGTTTTGCTGATCACCCCAGCTCCAGGCCCGCGGCGAAGGCCGCGATCGCCTGGGCCGCAGCGGCCGCGCCCTGCCGTGGCAGGGGTTGATCGGTGGGCCCCAGCAGCGGTTGATCGAGCTGCCAGTCGCCGGCCTGCAGATCGGCCTGGCTGAGCAGCCTGTGCCAGCCGTGGCGCTGCAGGGCAGCCTCCAGCACCGGCGCCTCGGCGAACCCCTCGCGGTGCACCAGGTGGATGCCGACGTCCTGGCTGAGGGCTTCACAGAAGCTGCTGTAGCCCGGCTTGGTGATCAGGCGGGCGCAGTGGCGCATCAGCTCGAGGGGGCGCACCGATGCCGGCAGCACCCGCCCGTTGGGGGCCTCGCCGAGGCGGGGGTCATGGCCGAGGAAGACCCACTGCGGCCAGCGGCGCAGCAGGGCGGGATCCAGCCGCAGACCGAGCCCCCCGAAGGACACCAGCACGCAGCGCTCCCGATCGGCGGGCAGCCGCAGCTGGCGTGCGAGCCCGTCGGCGTCCAGCCGGGGCTCCCCGGCGGTGAGACCGATCGGCTGGCGGGGCAGGCCCCAGTCCATCGGCAGCCCCAGGGGGCACTCCAGCAGCAGATCGCCGCGGCGGTAGAGCGCCAGACAGCTCTCGGCCCAGGGCGCGAAGGCCGGGCCGAAGGGGCGGTAGATGGTCTCCCAGCCGAAACTGGCCAGCCAGATCAGCGGCGCGCCGACCCGACCGGCCAGCAGGGCGGCTGCCGGCGGCACATCCCCCAGCACGAGCAGCGGCTCACCCTGGGCCCGCAGCCAGGCCGCCTCCCGTTCGACCTGGCCTGGCAGGCGGGCCTCGAGCTCCTCCAGCGCCACGAGGGTGGCGGCGGGATCGGAACCGAGCGCGTCCGCCTGAAGCACCCCCACATCCCATTGGCAGGGCCGCAGCTCGAGGGGCTGCGGCCCGAAGGCGGTGGCGACGAAGTCAGCCGGCAGGGCGGTGGAGACCACCAGGCGCCAGTCGGGTCGCAACCGGTGGAGGGCCGAGAGCACCGCGGCGCTGCGGGATCCATGGCCGAAACCATGGGCGCTGATGCAGGCACAGATCAGCACGGCACGACCAGGGAACGAGGAGCCATCAGGGGGGCGCCGTCAGCGGGGGGCACAGACCGACCGGGTCAGACCCGGCTGGTGGACGACTTCTTCATAGAGGAGCTGACCCTCCAGGCCATACCAGCGGTGGCTGGCCCGCCGCACCACCGCTCCGGCCCGCCCGTCGGTGTCGAGCTCCACCCAGGTGAAGTGACGCAGCTCCCGCCCGCCCAGATCGCGCCCGTGGCGGGCCACGAAGGCCGCATTGAGATAGAGGGTGCCCTGCCGGTCGACGGCGACGGTGCGGCGCTCCCCCTGCCCCCGGCGCAGGGCGTGGTGCATGTGACCGAACACCACCAGGGGAACGGGGCGGTGCTCGCGGATCTGGCGGATGGCGAGGGCGAGGTCCTGGTCGCCCCAGTCGCAGGCTGGCTTCTTCCAGTCGCGGCCGCAGGGGTCGGCCGCGTCGCTGCCCAGCCCCGCCGGGCCGCAGTGGGCCAGCAGCACCAGGGGCAGGGCGGGATCCGCCGCCAACGCCGCCGCGGTGATCCGATCCGCCGATTCCTGCAGGGTGAGGGGCCCGAAGGCGGCGATCACGGCGCGGGAGAGATGGAAGCCTCCACCGGCGGTGCCGGGCCGCCCCCCCACCACGGCCAGGCCGGGCGGCCGCAGTTCCCTCAGGCCCCAGCCGCAGTGGATCTCGCCGAGGGTGGCGAGCTGGCGCTGCAGGGTGCGGCCGGAGGCATCCCGGCCGGCGTCATGGTTGCCGAGGATGCAGGCCACCGGCAGGGGGAGGCGGCGCAGCAGGGCCGGCACCTGGGGCAGGCCGTCGCTGAGGTCACCCACCACGAGCACCGCATCGGGCCGGACACGGTCCAGGAGGTGATGGTCGCTGCCATCCCAGGCGCCGTGCGGATCCCCCACCACGGCCAGGCGCAGGAGACCCATCCACCACTATCTAGGCTGGAACATCCTGCCCGTTGGGGATCCCGGTTGGTTTTCGCAGCCGCCCAGACCACTCCGGCCCGTGCTCCGCAGCACAGCGCCGTGAGCCCACCTCCGCCATCGGATCTGCCGGCGGCGATTGGGGCCCTGCGCCGCGAGCGCAACGCCGTGATCCTGGCCCACTACTACCAGGACGACGCGATTCAGGACATCGCCGACTTCATCGGCGACTCGCTGGAGCTGGCCCGCAAGGCCGCCGCCACCGAGGCCGACGTGATCGTGTTCTGCGGCGTGCACTTCATGGCCGAGACCGCCAAGATCCTCAACCCCGGCAAGACGGTGCTGCTGCCGGATCTGGAGGCCGGCTGCTCCCTGGCCGATGCCTGCCCGGCGGATCGCTTCGCCGCCTTCCGGGCCGAGCACCCCGAGCACATCGTGGTGAGCTACATCAACTGCTCGGCGGCGGTGAAGGCCCAAAGCGATCTGATCTGCACCAGCAGCAACGCCGTGGATCTGGTGCGGCAGCTGCCGGAGAACCGGCCGATCCTGTTCGCGCCGGATCAGAACCTGGGCCGCTGGGTGCAGAACCAGAGCGGCCGGGATCTCACCCTCTGGCCCGGCAGCTGCCAGGTGCATGAGACGTTCAGCGAACAGGCCCTGCTGCAGCTGAAGCTGGAGCACCCGGACGCCGAAGTGCTGGCCCACCCGGAATGCCAGCAGCACCTGCTCGATCTGGCCGACTTCATCGGTTCCACCAGCAGGCTGCTGGCCCGGGCGGCGGAGAGTGAGGCGCCCGCCTTCATCGTGCTCACCGAGCCGGGAATCCTGCACCAGATGCGCCAGCGGGTGCCGGGCAAGGCGTTCCATGAGGTGCCCGGCGCCGACGGCTGCAGCTGCAACGCCTGCCCCTACATGCGGCTCAACACGCTGGAGAAGCTGTGGCGCTGTCTCGCGGAGATGGCCCCGGCGATCGAGCTGGAGGAGGAGCTGCGGCTGCGGGCCCTGGCCCCGATCGAGAAGATGCTGGCGATGAGCCGCTGATCCCGGCGGCTGAGCTGGCCGGGTTGTTCTGGCCAGGTGCCTTCTTGAACCTCATCGGCGGGGCTGCAGCAGAGGTCTGGTGGCTCAGGAGCTGATCAGACTCCTTGGCCGCGCCAGTCGGCGGGGTTCCTGCAACGCTCCACTCCTGCTGGCCATGTGCTCCATCGCCAACCGATCCAGGTGGGCCTGGCTGATCGGCAGGGGCTGGAAGCCACCTGTCCCTGCCGCCTGGGAAAGTCTGCAGCGCCTCGCAGCAGCGCCAACTGCAGCATGTAGGGCAGCAGGTCGAAGCATTGCCCTTGCGTCGGCATCGAGCTGGCTCCAGGCACCAGGCTGGCCGAAGCGCTCGACGAGCTCCAGGTGAGGGCGCACCAGGAAGTTGTTGCTGGGGCAGGCGGCCACATGGCGGCGCAAGGACTCCGCCAGGAGCTCACGGTGGGGCTGCAGTTCGGCTGATCGGTCTCCGTCCGCCGCAGTGATGAGCTCATCCACCCCCGTCACGGGCGCGAGCCGGGCACGGAACAGGCGGGCGCTGAGAGATTCAGGAGCAGCGGCACGATCGCTGCCGCCCTGGCCATGGAAGAACTCCAGGTTCTGGCAACAGTCGAAGATCCAGAAGCACGCCTTGTCCTGGCCCGGTCCGAACAGGTCTGGGCACAGGCGAGTACCCCGGCCCACCATCTGCCAGAACTTGGTACAGGATCGCAACGGCTTGAAGAACACCAGATTCACGATCTCGGGGATGTCGATGCCGGTGTCGAGCATGTCCACCGAGATGGCGATGGCGAGGTGGGAGTAGTGGTGAGGCCCCAGAGCAAGGAATCGAAGTAGGCGAAGATGGCGCCGTATTTCTGGTAGACGCTGCGGTTGGGGCCTCATCCACCACCACCACGGTTGGTCACCAGATTCACCGGTGAGCAGTCGGGCAGGAAACGACGGAAGGCACGCTCGGCCTGGAGCACAAGGGCATTGCGATCGGCGAGGAACAGCACCCGCTTCACCCAGTGGCAACGGTGAGCAGATCGGCAAGCGCAATCACGGTGCGGGTCCTGCCGGTGCCGGTGGCCATCACGAGCAGCACCTTGCGGCGGCCCCGTTCGAAGGATTCGCCGATCGCCCGGATCGCCCGCTGCTGGTAGTAGCGCTCCACGATCTGGGGGGTCCACCATCACCGATGCCAGCCTCTGTCGCTGAGCTCAGCGGCGGATCAGCTTTTCCAGCTCGGCCTTCCGGTAGAAGCCCTGCACCTCTCGGGGCGAGTAGCGGAGATCGTCCCAGAGGCAATGGCGGTAGCCGTTGGAGAGGAAGATCAGGGGCCGCTGCCCATACTGTGCGTCCAGGCCATCGGCGCAGAGCTTGCCCTGCTGCTGGCCCTGCATCGGGATCGTGGCCATAGGCGAGGACCAGCCAGCGGAGAACCTGAAGGAGCTCCGTGGCCGCCAGCACGGACGAGCCCGTGCGGATGGGTTCAGCCCGATGGACAGCGTCGTTGCCGAGGTCCTTGAGCAGCTTGAAGCGACCCAGCAGCTGGGGACCCACGAGCTGGCGAAAGTCGCAGGCATGGAACAGCCGCGACAGGGAGGGCTCCCCCCAGGGCCGCTGCAGCGGGCTGTCGTTGGCGTAGACCCACTCCACCAGCAGTTCGATGGTGCGACGGGCGTAGAAGCAGGCGGTGCGTGGATCAGCCAGGGCAAAGCGCTCCACCCGCACGGCCTCTTCGGGCAACTCGGGCCACTGGCCAGCTATGAGGGCGTACTGGGATGGGAAGTCCGTCACTGCCATCGCTGTTCCACCTCATCCAGCAGGGATGAGGCCGTTCCCACCATGTCGTGGGTGAATGGTGCCAGACCTCCAGCGCAGTGGATCCAGCTCTTGAAGGCCTTCTCGCAGGCCT
>NZ_JBKOUC010000043.1:0-10351 GCF_046764815.1 Aphanothece stagnina RSMan2012 | reverse complement strand
GCCTCAACCTGCGCGGTGCGGGGCCGGGCCGCGGCCTGGCCCGCGGCACCTATGCCGCGGCCTGCAACAGCGATCTGCTGCCGGTGCTCCACCAGGCCGCCGCCCTGGCGGCACCGGCCCCCCTGCTGGCGGTGGGGCTGTCGCTGGGGGGCACGGTGCTGCTGAATGCCGCCCTGGCCGAGCCGGCCCTGCTGGCCGGGCTGGTCTGCGTCAGCAGCCCGCTGGACCTGGCGGCCAGTTCGGCCCAGATCGAACGCCCCCGCAACGGGCTCTACCACCGGTGGCTGCTGCGCGCTCTGCGGGCCCAGACCCTCGCCGATCCCTACGGCCTCGAGCCGCTCGAGCGGGACCGCCTGCGTGGAGGGGGTGCGGTGCGCAGCGTGCGGGCCTTCGATGCGGCGATTACGGCACCCCGCTGGGGCTTCGCCGATGCCGCGGCGTACTACCGGCAGGCTTCGCCGCTGCCCCAGCTGCTGGCCGGCCAGCCGCTGCCGCCTGCCCTGCTGGTGCATGCCCTCGACGATCCGTGGGTGCCGGCCTCGGCCACCTGCCGGTTGGTCGAGGCCGGCCAGCGCGGCGCTTCAGCCGGGGCCGACCTTGAGGTGCTGCTCACCGCAGCCGGCGGTCACAACGGCTTCCACGGCCGGGGCGATGGCCCCACGGCCTCGTGGGCCGATCGGCTCACGGCCCGCTGGCTGGCGCGGCTGGTGGGCTGAACGGCTGGCGCCGCAGGATCCACGCCTCGATCGGCTCCCCTCCGATCACATGCTCGTGGAGGATGCGCTCGATCCGCTCGGGCGTGACCGCCCCGTAGACGATCCCCTCCGGCCAGACCAGGAGGATCGGCCCCTCGCTGCAGATCCGCAGGCAGTCGGCCTTGGTGCGCAGCACGATCCCTCCCGGTCGCTGTGGATCCTCCAGCGCGAGCTCCCGCACCAGCCGCTTGAGGGCCTCCCAGCTGGCGGCGCCGATGGCCGGGTCAGGGCAGCAGAGCGCCTTGGTGGGGGTGGCGCAGAGCAGCAGGTGGTGGGCGATCGGGGCCTGAACGACAGCCATGGCAGCGCTCAGGCCGGCAGGGCGGCGGGGGGCAGGGCGCTCAGCTGGGCGCTGAGCTGGGCGGCAGCCTCACGCACCGCCTGCCGGGCCCAGGCGTCCACCGCCAGCACCTCGTCCAGGCTGGGTTGGGCCGTGAGGTCGGCCCTGTGGCGATCGCACACCCGCTCGATCAGCCGCGGGATGTCGAGGAAGTGGATGCGTTCCTCGAGGAAGAGCGCCACGGCCTGCTCGTTGGCCGCGTTCATCACCGCGGGCATGGTGCCGCCGGCGCGGCCCGCCGCATAGGCCAGGCCCATGCAGGGGTACTTGGCGGGGTCGGGCTGGCGGAAGCTGAGCTGCCCCACCGCGGTGAGGTCGAGCCGCCGCCAGGGGGTCTCCAGCCGTCCGGGCCAGCTGAGGCAGTAGAGAATCGGCAGCTTCATGTCCGGCCAGCCCAGCTGGGCCAGCACCGAGGAATCGGCCAGCTCCACCATTGAGTGGATGATCGACTGAGGGTGCAGGACGATCTCGATGTGGTCGTAATCCAGGCCGAACAGGTAGTGGGCCTCGATCACCTCCAGCCCCTTGTTCATCAGGGAGGCCGAATCCACCGTGATCTTGCGCCCCATGCTCCAGTTGGGGTGGCTGGTGGCATCGGCCACGGTGGCCTTGTGCAGATCGGCGGCGTCCCAGTCGCGGAAGGCGCCGCCGCTGGCGGTGAGCTGGATGCGGCGCAGCCCCGGCGTGGGCACACCGGTGGAGAGCCGTGCCGTGTCGGCCCAGGGGGTGCCCTGCAGGCACTGGAAGATGGCGGAGTGCTCGGAATCGGCCGGCAGCAGGCGTGAACCGCTTCTTGCCAGCTCGGGCAGCACCACCGGGCCGGCGGCGATCAGGGTTTCCTTGTTGGCCAGAGCCAGATCCTTGCCGGCGCGGATCGCCGCCAGGGTGGGCAGCAGGCCCGCGCAGCCCACGATGCCCGTCACCACCAGGTCGGCCGTGGGCCAGGCGGCGGCGGTGTTGAGCCCGTCGGCTCCGCCGAGCAGCTCCGGCATCCGGGCCGGCTGCAGCGCCGGTTCGAGGGCCTCCAGCCGCTCCCTGAGCTCCTGAACCCGTTCCCGGTTGGCCAGGGCCACGACCTCCGGCTCGTGCCGCCGGATCTGATCCACCAGCAGATCGAGGTTGTTGCCGGCGGTGAGGGCCACCACCCGGAAACGGTCGGGGAATTCGCAGACGATCTCGAGGGTCTGGGTGCCGATCGACCCGGTGGATCCCAGCACGCTGATGGCTTTCACGGCGGGGCTCCCTAAGGTTGCGGCGCTCCAAGTGTCCCACTGGTCTGCCCATGGCCCCCTCCACCGCGCGGAGCGCACCGTCGGTTCCCTACGTGATCGGCTGTGGCCTGGCCATGGGGGCGGCCGATGTCGTGCCGGGCGTCTCCGGCGGCAGCATGGCCTTCATCCTGGGCATCTACGGCCGGTTGCTCGAGGCGATCGCCGGCTTCGATCCGGAGCTGCTGGGGTTGCTGGGCCGCGGCCAGTGGGGCCAGGCGGCCTCCCGCGTGCAGCTCGGCTTCCTGGTGCCCCTGCTGGCGGGGATCGGCACGTCGGTGCTGGTGCTGGTGCGGCCGATCACCTGGCTCTATGAGCACCACCCGGTGCTGCTGTTCGCCTTCTTCTTCGGGCTGATCGTGGGCTCGATCGTGCTGATCGCCCGCCACGCCCACTGGGGGGCCTCCGGTCTGGCGGCGATGGTGGCCGGGGTGATCGGGGCCCTGGTGCTGGTGACCCGGGTTCCCGTGACCATGCCCCACGATCCGTTCACGATCTTCTGGAGTGGCGCGGTGGCGATCATGGCGATGATCCTGCCGGGCATCTCCGGGTCGTTCCTGCTGCTGGTGCTGGGCCAGTATCAGCACGTGATGGAGGCGGTGAAGGGGCTGCAGCTGGGAACCCTGGTGCCCTTCGCCTTGGGCTGCATCACCGGCCTGCTGCTGTTCGTGCGCCTGCTCCGCTGGTTGCTCCACCGCTGGCACGGCCAGACGGTGGCTCTGCTGGTGGGCTTCATGGCGGGGTCGCTGTGGAAGATCTGGCCCTTCCGCACGGTGCTGGAGAGCACCACCACGGCCAAGGGCAAGCTGGTGGTGCTGCGCGATGCCCTGGCGGGCCCGCCCAGCCCTGAAGCCCTGGCGGTCGCCCTGCTGCTGATGGGGATCGGCGTGGCCCTGGTGACGGGGCTCGAGCAGCTGCAGCATCAGGCCGGCGTGGAGGAGATGGGGGGCTGAGGCCCCCAGGCTGGAGCGAGGGGGTGGCCTCTGCCATGGCGCCCGTGGCCCTGGTGCATGCCGATCCCTGGCTGCTGGCCGTGGACAAGCCCCCGGGCCTGCTGAGCCAGCCTGGTCTGGGCCCCCAGCTGCGCGAGAGCCTGCTCGGCCAGGTGCAGCGCCGCTGGCCCACCGCCCAGCTGGTGCATCGCCTCGATCGCGACACCTCCGGGCTGCTGGTGCTGGCCCTCGATCCGCTCAGCCACCGCAACCTCAGCCTGCAGTTCCAGCAGCGCCGGGTGCGCAAGGCCTACCTCGCGGAGGTGCAGGGGGAGGTGCGGGGGTGCTCGGGCCGCATCGACGCCCCCCTGGCACGCCTCACCGCCCGGCCACCGCGCTACGGGGTGGTTCCGGAGGGAAAGGCCGCCCTCACCCGCTGGCGCCTGCTGGCCCGGGGTCCCGGCTGGAGCCGCCTGCTGCTGCAGCCCCGCACCGGCCGCTCCCACCAGCTGCGGGTGCACATGGCCTGGCTGGGCCATCCGATCCTGGGCGACCCGCTCTACGGCCCCGGGTACCCCGGTCGGATGCGCCTCCATGCCTGGGGTCTGCAGCTGCGCCATCCCCACAGCGGTGCGCCCCTGCGCTTGCGGTGTGCCGGACACTGGGGCGACCGTTGACGCCGCCCATGGCAGCCCTCCACCACCGCGACGAGCGCGGCCATCCGCCGGAGCACTGGGGCTCGTCGCTGGGGTTCGTGCTGGCGGCGGCGGGCAGCGCGGTGGGTCTGGGCAACCTCTGGGGTTTCGCCTACCGCGCCTCCCAGGGTGGGGGAGCGGCCTTCGTGGTGCTGTATCTGCTCATCGTGCTGGTGGTGTGCCTGCCGGTGCTGGTGGCGGAGATGGTGCTGGGCCGCAGCACCGGGCACGCTCCGCTGCTGGCCCCGATCACCGCCGGCGGTCGCCGCTGGGCCCCGCTGGGCTGGCTGTACATGGCCGCGGCGATCGGGATCCTCTCCTATTACGCGGTGCTGATGGGCTGGACCGGGCGCACCCTCCTGCACGCCCTCCTCGATGGCCTGCCGGCCGACATGGCCGCCGCCGAGGCCTACTTCGCTGAGATCAGCAGCGGCGGCGATGCGGTGCTGGGCCACCTGATCAGCCTGGGCCTGACCGGCCTGGTGGTGGCGGCCGGCATCCGCGGCGGCATCGAGCGGCTCAGCCGCTGGGGGATGCCGCTGCTCGTTCTGATGCTGCTCGGCCTGGTGCTCTGGGCCGCCAGCCTGCCCGGGGCCCATGAGGGCTACCGCACCTTCCTGCTGCGCTGGGACGCCGCCAAGCTCACCGATGCGGGCACCATCCGCAACGCCTTCACCCAGGCCTTCTTCTCGATCGGCACGGGCATCGGCGCGATCCTGGCCTACGCCGCCTACCTCGATCGCCGCAGCGCCATCCCCAGCGAGGCCGTCGCCGTGGTGGGGATGGACACGGCGGTGGGGCTGATGGCGGGCTGCGTCACCTTCCCGGTGGTGGCCAGCTTCGGCCTCAGCGACGTGGTGAGCGGCAGCACGGTGGGCACCCTGTTCATCAGCCTCCCCACCGGGCTGGCCTCGCTGGGCTTCAACGGCCGGCTGGTGGCGGCCGTCTTCTTCAGCCTGGCCTACATCGCGGCGATCACCTCCTCGGTGTCCTTGCTGGAGGTGCCCACCAGTTCGCTGATGGACCGGCTCGGCTGGAGCCGCGACCGCACCGTCTGGGTGATGGTGGCCCTGATCGGCGTATTGGGCCTGCCCTCGGCCCTGGATGTGGCCGTGCTGGAGCGGATGGACGCCCTGTTCGGCGGTGTGCTGCTGATCAGCGGCGGCCTCGGCATGGCGCTGCTGCTGGGCTGGGGGGTGCCGGCCCGGTTCCGGGCCGATCTGGAGGGATCCGGCAGCCGCCGCTGGCTGGTGCGGGGGTTGCTCTGGGCCCTGCGCTGGGTGTCGCCGCCGGCCATCGCCATTGGCCTCGCCGTTTCGGTGGCTGACCTGGTGCGCAGCTGGGGGGGCTGAGGCGCGCCGGCGCCGGCAGGGTCTTAACTGGCGCCAGTTCGAGGCCCGGTGATGGCGGCACGGCCGGCATGGTTGCAGCGCTGGAATTTCATAGAGCGGGCCCGGCTGGAGCGTCAGCTCTGGGAGGCGTTCGAGCGCCGGGAGGACATCGAAGCCCTGGTGGAAGGCTGCCGGCAGGCCGTGGCCGGCGGCGAGGCTGACCTGACCTTTCAGCTCGAGGTCTGGCAGACCACCCTGACCCGCATCCGCAGGATCGAACGGACGATGGCCGGCCAGCCCCCCCGTTCCGGCGGCGGCCAGGACTGAAGCCTCAGCTGCGGAGCCACTCGGTGACCCCCCCGGGTCTGTCGATCAGCTCGATGCCCTGAGCCTGGAGCTCGGCGCGGATCCGGTCCGCCGTCGCGAAATCCCGGGATGCCTTGGCGGCGGTGCGCGCTTCGATCTGCGCTTCGATCTGGGCCGCGTCGGCTTCGGCCGCGGCAGCGCCGGGAGCTGCGGGCAGGGGTTCCGGCCGCAGTCCGAGCACGGCGCAGAGCTCCAGCAGCAGGGCCCCGCGGCGGGCCAGGGCCGGATCGGCAGCCTCGGCCGCGGCGGCCTGATCGCCCCGTTCCAGCCGGTTGGCCAGGCCGCGCAGGGGGCGGGCCAGGTCGAACACTGCCGCCAGGGCCGCAGAAGTGTTGAGGTCGTCGTCCATCGCCGCGGCGAACTGCTCCCGCTTCGCCGCCAGGTCGGCGGGAAGGCCGGCCGGATCGCTGGCCGGTTGGGCCGGCGTGACTGCGCCCGACTCGGCGGGGGAGGATCCACCGGCCGCCAGGACCAGGGCGGCATGGAGTCCTTTCCAGCCCGTGGCGGCGGCCTCGAGGGCCGCGGCGGTGAAGTCCAGCGGTTTGCGGTAGTGGGCCTGCAGCACGAACAGCCGCAGTGTCATCGGGCTGACCCCCGAATCGAGCAGCGCCCGGATCGTGGTGAAGTTGCCGAGCGATTTGCTCATCTTCTCGCCCCCCACGTTCACCATGCCGTTGTGCAGCCAGTAACGCGCCAGGGGCTCGTCGTTGGCGGCTTCCGACTGGGCGATCTCGTTTTCGTGGTGGGGAAAGACGAGGTCGGCGCCACCGAGGTGGATGTCGATCGTGGTCCCCAGCTCCTCCCGCACCATGGCCGAGCACTCGATGTGCCAACCCGGCCGTCCAGGCCCCCACGGCGAGGGGAAGCTGGGTTCCCCCGGCTTGGCCCCCTTCCAGAGCGCGAAGTCGAAGGGGTGCTGTTTGCGGGCTTCCTCCGCATCGCCGATGCGGCCGGAGGCGTTGTCCTGCTGCTCACTGAGCTCACGGCCCGAGAGCTTGCCGTAGCCGGCATGGCGCATCACGGCGAAATAGACGTCGCCATCGGCCGAGTAGGCGGCGCCACGGGCCTCAAGTTCCCCGATCAGGTTGCGGATGGCATCGAGGCTGCGGGTGGCCCGCGGCATCCGGTCGGCGGGCAGGATGTTGAGCCGTGCCATGTCGGCCACGAAGGCGTCGATGTTGCGTTCGCTCACCGCTTCCATCGAGCTGTTCTCCTGGGCGGCGCGCCTGAGGATCTTGTCGTCGATGTCGGTGTAGTTCTGCACGAACGTCACGGCATAGCCCCGCCAGATCAGGTAGCGGCGCAGCACGTCCCAGACGATGTAGCTGCGGGCGTGGCCGAGGTGGCAGAGGTCGTAGACCGTCACACCGCAGCAGTAGATGCTCACCTTCCCGCTCTCCAGGGGCTCGAACGGCTCGACGCGGCGGGTGAGGGTGTTGGTGAGCCGCAGGGTCACGGGTGGGGCAGGGCGGAGCTGGGTTGGGATCGTGGCACAGGCCCCAACCGCCAGGCGGCCACAGGCCTGTCCAGCCAGCAGATCAGCAACCTGGGCGAATCAATGGCGGCTTCTGGCGGTTCGCCGGATGGGAAGCCGGCTGACAGTTGAGGGGGCGCTCTTTACGGTGATCAGGCCTGCGGATCGTCCGGTCTGCGGTCCACGCCCAGCGGTTCATGGTTCTTCACTGGCAACGACGATGAAGCTCTTGGTCTGGTCACGTCGCCATGTCGCCTTTCTGATCTGGGCGGCGATCTGCGGGATCGGGTTGTGGGCCTTCCCGCAGTATTACCAGCGCTGGCAGCTCTCCCTGGTCACCCGGGCCCAGGAGCTGCGCGGTGTACGGCAGCCGCCGCGCGATGTGGTGATCCTCGCCATCGATGACTTCAGCCTGATTCAGGGGCAGAACGCCGATCTCAGCACCGATCCTCTGCTGCAGTCGCTCACATCCTGGCCCTGGCCGCGCTCGATCTACACATCGACCCTCGATCGCTTGTTCGGGTCCGGTGCCAAAGCCGTGGCCTTTGACATCCTGTTCGATTCGCCGAGCAGCCATGGCGAGGCCGACGATGCAGCCTTTGCGAAGGGCCTGCAGCGCTACCGCGACAAGGTGGTGCTCGGAGCGCAGGTGTTCGAAAGCCGTGGGCGGGTTGGGGGCCTCACCCTGAGTTCACCACTGCCGATGCTCGCGGCTGCCGCTGGATCCGAGAGTTCGGGTCTGCTCAACGGCCTTCAGGATGACGACGGCTACATCCGGCTGCGCCCCAGCTCCTATGCCCAGCAGCTTCGCCAGTCCGAGTTGCCTGAGGTTCCCTCCGGACTGGCCACGGGATTGATCCGCAAGGGAGGTTTGCCGGAACGTCCTCCCCTCGTTGCCAGCGAGTCCTGGCGACGGTTGTTGGATCTCTACGGACCTGCGCGCACCATCACCACCATCCCCATCTGGGAGGTGCTGGAAGCCGACAGTTTCAAACGACTCGCCGACCGGGGTGATTTTCGCAATCGCGTCGTGCTGATCGGCCCCACCGCGAGCGTGCTGCAGGACATCCACCGCACCGCCTTTGCCGGTGCTGAGGGCATGCCCGGCGTGGAGATCCACGCCACGGAGATTGCCAATCGTCTCGAGGGACGGGCCCTGTTCGTTCCCCCAGCCTCCCGGCTCTGGGGACTGTTCGTGGGCGTGCTGGTGCTCCTGCTGGGACTGCTCTCCGCCCGTTCGGAGCGCCCCCAGGTCAGGTTGGGTTCCCTGGCCCTGCTGGGCGCCGCCATGCTGGGCAGTGGACTCCTGTTGCTCAACCTGTTCGGATTGGGCATCGGTCTGCTGGGCCTGTCGGTGGTCACCCTGGCGACGGGCTTGGTGAGTGCCGGGGATGCGACGGTTCGCCTGCAGCTCAGCAAGTTGCGGTTGCGGCGCATGCTTGGCCGCTACCTCTCCCCAGCCGTCGCGGCTCAGATGGCGACCCAGCCGGAGGAAGCCGATGAGATCCTGGGGGGGAGGGTGTTCGATGTGGTGATCTTCATCAGTGATGTGCGCGGCTTCACCAACCGCACCACGGCGATGACCCAGGCCAACCAGGTGCCTGAGCTGGTTGACCAGCTCAATGAATACTTTGGGATGCTTGTGACGGTGCTTCAGCGTGAGGGGGCCACCATCGACAAGTACATGGGAGATTCCGTCCTGGCTGTCTTTGGTGCCCCCATGAGTCGGGGTATCGAAGAGGAGGTCAATGCAGCCCTGCGGGCCGTGTTCGAGTTGCAGCATTCCATGGAGGCCCTCAACCAGCGCTGGCAGGAGGCCGGCAAAGAGCAATGGGAGCAGGTGATGGTTCTGGCTGCAGGTCCGGTGATCAGTGGCAACATCGGCTGCGCATCACGGATGGATTTCACCGTGATCGGGGATACGGTCAACATGGCAAGTCGGCTGGAAGGGGTGGCCAAACAGACCAACTCCGCCGTTGTTCTCTCCAGTCGGGTGGCCAGCCTTGCCGCACCGGAGTGGACGCTTGCGTCGCTTGGTCAATTTGAGCTGCGCGGTCAGGGAACCCAGGATGCCTTCACCCTCAAGGGTCACAGCGAAGGCGGGGAACCCGCGGAAACGAACGGCCATGGAGGCGAAAAAGGGTAGCGATCGCTACGCTTCGTTGACCTTGGTCTCCAGGCGGCTAGAATTACATGTGTAGTAATAGATCATTACCCCTTGGCCTGCGCATCCCGGGTACGGCCTCGTTTCTTGATGGGTGGAGGCCTCAAAGCCGCTGGCCTGCTGGCCTGTCTGGTGGCTCTGGAGGCTTGTCTGACCCCTCCTGCCGTGCAGGCGGCCTCCTACAAGGAGGCCAAAGTGAAGCGGATCATTGACGGGAATCAGGTTTATATCAACGGCAAGACGGCCAAGGTGAACCAGGTGGCCCGCTCGGGCTCCCAGGTGCGGACAGGGCGCAGCAGGGCAGAACTGTTGTTTGACAACACCTCGATCGGCTTTCTGGGGCGTTCCAGCGTCATCACGGTCGGCAGCGACTGTCTGACCATCGGCAAGGGATCGTTTCTCTCCAGTGGGCCTCAGCGCGCCTGTCTCGGCAGCAAGGTTCTTGGCGTCAAAGGCACCACCTTTGTGATCGATCGCACCAGCGATCTCTACAACGTGATCATGCTGGAAGGGGTGGCCTACGTTGGCGAGGTGACGGGTTATGAGGAGACCGAGGAGGCCAAGAAGAAGCTGGAGGAGGCCCGAGCGAAGCAGGAGCCTCTCGCGGATTCGGACCCTTCCGGCAAAACCACCTACATCTGTGGTTGTGAACTGGCTCAGTTCACCCCACAAGGGGAGTTTGTGCAGCAGGCTCGGCTGAGCCGCACCCAGTTGATGGCGGTGCTCAACCGCTTTGCGGATCCGAACCTGCAGCTGCCCGAGGGGACCTCTGCGCGGATCAACGAGACCTTGAGCCAGTGCAAGTGAGGCCTCAGGCGCCAGGCCTGGCCCCAGGCCTCGGGGATCCGGCGGCCTGATCGGCCAGGCCCCGTGGCCCCTCGGCCCTCCTGTGGTAAGTTATTGGACTGCGCCCCCGAGCGGAAGCTGAGGGGTTAGCGGGGCTTACGGGATCAGGAGGCGCGAGCCGAACGGTGTTGTAAGTTTTCTGGGTCGCCGGGAGGCGACGGCCACCGAGAGCTCCGGGGA
>NZ_JBKOUC010000042.1:0-10557 GCF_046764815.1 Aphanothece stagnina RSMan2012 | reverse complement strand
CGGCGGGCCCGCAGCGCCATCCTGTCCCGCGGGCTAGGCGCCCGCGAAGGGGGTGAACTGGCAGCGGTCCGGCTTGATGTCGATCAGCGGCGTGCCCGACACGCATTCCAGCCCCCGCACCGTCAGCCGGTTGCCGCCGCGCCCGATCAGGCGGACCCTCGACAGGCCGATGGGGTTCGGCCGGATCGGCGACCGCAGGCTGAAGGTGCCGCGGGCGCTGTCGCCGTGGCTGGGGTTCTGCAACACCAGATCGCGCCGCGACAGGTGCAGCCAATACAGGATTTCCAGGCTTTCGAAGGCCTCGATCCCCGCCAGCGCGGCATCCCATGGCGGGGCCACGACGATGGTGCAGTCGGGCCCGTCGATGCGCCCCTGACGGGGGCAATCCGCGCGGCGGGGCCAGGGCGTCTCGATATGGCCGATGAAAGCCAGCGTGGCATCGGCGGGCAGGGGCGCGTCGACGGCCACCTCATGCGGGCGCAGGGTCTGGGTATCCTGCATCGGTCAACCCCCCGCCGGGGGATGGGCCGCGTCGGGGCGGCGGCACGCTTGCATCGGGGTCGGCGGTGTCATGCGGTTCTCCTGCCGGGGTCGGGGGATCAAAGGCACGGGGCACAGACGGCACGGCCGGATGCGGTGCGTTCCACCTGCACCGGCACCCCATAGACAAGGCTGAGCCGCGCGCCCGTCAAGACCTGATCGGGCGGGCCTTCGGCCAGAATGCCGCCCGCATGCATCAGCACGACCCGCGCCTGCAACGCAAAGGCCTGATCGGGATCATGGGTCGACAGCACGACCGCATGGCCCCCCGCCTGCGCCAGATCGGCGATCCGCGCCAGCACGCGGGCCTGATTGCCGAAATCAAGGCTGGCGGTCGGCTCATCCATGACCAGCACCGGCGCCTCCTGCGCCAGCGCGCGGGCGATCATCACCATCTGGCGCTGCCCGCCCGACAGGCGCGAATAATCCGCCCCTGCCAGATCGCCGATACCCAGCCGGGCCAGCGCCGCCAAGGCGGCGGCGCGATCCTGCGCCGAAGGTGCGGCCAGCGGCCCCATCCGCGCGGTGCGACCCATCAGCACCACCTCATCCACCTGATAGGGAAAGGGCGGCACATGGGCCTGCGGCACATAGGCCAGATGGCGCGCGATCTCGGCGCGCTTCAGGTTGCGCAGATCGCGCCCCTCCAGCAGCACCCGCCCTGCCAGCGGCGGGATCAGGCCCAGCAGCGTGCGAAAGAGCGTGGTCTTGCCGCAGCCGTTGGGGCCCAGCAGGCAGACGATCTCGCCCGGTGCGACCGTCAGCGCCACATCGCGCCCCACGACCTGCGCGCCATGCCCGATGGAAAGGCCCTCGGCGGCGATCATGTCCAGCCCCGCCGCCCCCGCGCCAGCAGCCACAGGAAGAACGGCGCGCCCAGCACCGCCGTCAGGATGCCCAGCGGGATCTCGACCGTGCCCAGCGTGCGGCAAAGCGTGTCGACCAGCAGCAGATACCCCGCCCCCAGCATCGCCGCCACCGGCAGAAGCGTGGCAAAGGACGGCCCCACGATCATCCGCGCGATGTGCGGAATGACCAGCCCGACCCAGCCGACCACCCCGGCAATGGCCACGACCGAGGCCGTGATCAGCGTCGCCGCCGCGATCACCACCAGCCGCAGCCGCGGCGCATCGACGCCCAACGCCCGCGCCTCGTCATCGCCAAGGCTGAGAAGGTTGATCCGCCAGCGCAGCAGGATCAACGGCACCAGCCCGACCACCACCGCCGGCAGCACCGGGCCCAGATCAGGCGCCGTGGTGCTGGCCAGCGACCCCAGCAGCCAGAAGGTGATCGCGGGCAACTGGTCATAGGGATCGGCCATCACCTTCAGAAGCGATGTCGCCGCCCCGGCCAGCGCCCCCATGACCACGCCTGTCAGCACCAGCACCAGGGTCTGGTCCACGCCCCGCACCGCCTGCGCCACAAAGATCACCAGCGCCACCGCCCCCAGCCCGCCCAGAAAGGCAAAGCCCTGAATGGCGACGATGGGCAGCGACAGGAATATCCCGCACACCGCCCCCAGCGCCGCACCCGACGACACACCCAGAATGTCGGGTGACACCAGCGGGTTGCGGAACAGCACCTGATAGGACGCCCCCGCCGCCGCCAGCGCCGCCCCCACCAGCATCGCGGCCAGCACCCGCGGCAGGCGGATGTTCCAGATCACCACCTCGGACTGCCCTTTGGACTGCCCGGTCAGCGCGGCCAGCACCTCGGAAAGCGACAGGCGGAACGGCCCGATGGTCAGCGCGACCAGCGCCCCCGCCACCAGCGCCAGCGCCAGCGCGGCCACCACCGACAGGCGGGCGCGGGGGGTGCGTTCGGGGCGGGCGGCGGTATCGGTCATCCGGCGCGGGTCATGGCAGCAGGCGGTTCAACTGGTCGTCGGTCAGGTCCAGATGGTACCACAGCTTGTAAAAGTCGCGCGTCCGCGTGCGCAGGTCGATCTGATAGCGGTCGGGAAAGAAGGTTGCGGCCATCCAGTCCAGCCCGATCATCCGGTTCAGCGACGGCGGCCGGTCGATCCAGCCAAAGGGCAGCACCGGCGACAGATACACCTTCCCCTCCTGCACCGCCCGCATCCGCGCCCACAGCGGGTTGTCGCGGTGGGTGGCAAAGAACTGCCGGTCCCACGTCACGATCACGTCGGGATCGGTTGCCAGCAGGGCCTCGAAGTTCACTTGCACCAGACCCCGCGCGGTGTCCGACCGGCCCAGCACATTGACGCCGCCCGCGCGTTCCAGGATCTCGGTGTTGATCGACCCCACGACCCCGCTTTCCAGCCCGTCCGGACCGCGGGCCAGATAGGCGCGCGGACGCTCTGCCTCGGGCACCTCTGCCAGCAGCGCGTCGATCCGGGCAAAGGTCGCCTCGGCATCCCGGGCCAGCGCCTCGCCCCGTTCGGGCACACCCAGCGCCTCGCCCAGCAGGCGCAGGGCGGCGGGCGTATTCTCGAACCGGCCATCGATCAGCAGATAGGGAATGCCGGTCTGGTCCTGCACGCGGTTTGCCAGATCCACGAAATTGTCGCGCACCGACCCGAAGTCCAGGATCAGATCGGGCTGCAGCGCGATCACCCGTTCCAGATTGGCTTCGCCCCCCTGACCCGTCAGCGTGCCCATCTCGGGCAGGTCGGCATAGGGCGCGGCGAGGAATTCGCGTTCCTCGGCGCGGTTGGCGCGCGGCCAGCCCAGCATCCGGTCGGGCGCCATGATGTAGAGCAGGATCGCCGCAGGCGGACCTGCGGCAAAGACACTGTCCACGCGCTCGGGGAACGTCACCACCCGCCCGGCGCTGTCGGTGATGGTGCGGGTAGTCTGGGCCTGTGCGGGCAACGCCAGACACAGCGCGGCAGCAGCCGCAAGGACGGCACGGATCATGGGCTTCTCCCTTCGGTGGGGCCGTCGCGGGCAGGGTCGAAGCCCAGCGCGGACAGGTGGGTCTGGAATGACGGCGACAGGATGTGATCGGCCAGCGCCACGGCCTGGGCCGGGGCCCCCCGCCGCGTGGTCAGCGCATAGGACGCGCGCACCTGCACCGCGTCAGGCAGGTCCAGCGCGCGCAGCGCCGGGCTGTCCTGCACAGCGGCCCGCGCGGTGGTGCGATAGGTCAGGAACAGGTCCGCCCGGCCGGACGTCACCAGCCAGGCATATGTGTTTCGCCCCGCGGGCGGCTCTGGCAGGCCCGGCGCCCCGGTCAGCGGCACTGCGCGGGCCATCGCCGCCCGGCCCGCACCGGGCAAGATGGCCTCAAGCCGGGCAAGCGCGGCCATCGCATAGTCGCCCGACGGGTCATTGCCGGGCGTCGATGTGCCCAGCCGCAGATCGTCGCGCCGCAGCAGCGCCAGCGCATCCGCCCCCTCCAGCCCGGCGCGGACGATCAGGCTCAGCCCGTTGTGGCAGAAGATGCGCGGCCGATCGGCGATCCCGGCGGCATGCAGGGCCGCGGGGTGGGTGACGTCGGCGCTGGCGAACAGGTCCCAGTCCGCGCCGTGCAGGATGCGCGCCCGCAACAGACCCGAGGCGCCGAATTCCGCAGCGACGGTCCGGCCGCCGATCCGGTCGATGCCGGCAAGGGCCCGCGACAGGCTGCCCGCCGCGTGAAGGCGGATCGGGTCATCCATGCGCGCGCAGCACGGCGCAGCGGCACAGGCTGCCCCACGCAGCACGGCGAAGGGTGGGGCGCAACGGCCGGATGCTGTGCGTTCTCATGCGTTTTCCTGCAAGGATTACGCCTAAAAGTATCGCATATTTCCTGTTTCTTTTCAATATATTGCGCAGGTTTCGGCCGCCACGCGGTCAGATCGACGGCACGATCCAGTCGGGCAGGATGCCGCTGCGGGCGATGAAGCCCGAGGCCTGCCGCCCCGCCAGCACCCCGTGATCGGTGACCAGCACCGTCGCGCAGCCCGCCGATTGCCCGCCCAGGATGTCGGTGTGCAACGTATCGCCCACCATCGCGTGCCGCCCGGGGCCCAGACGGTCCAGCCCGGCGGCAAAGGCTGCGGCATAAGGCTTGCCGAAGAACCGCGGCGAAATGCCGGTGCGGTCCTGCAGGTCGTGGCCCCAGAATCCCGGCTCGACCGACAGGCCGCCTTCGCGGGGGGCGGCAAGGTCGGGATTGGCGATGATCACCGGCCGGGGCCTGCGCCGCAACTCATCGACCAGCCGGTCCTGCAGCGCGGGGGTCCAGCGCGCCGCGGACAGGAACAGGAACCCCTCGGCCGCGGCCCAGGGGCGACTGTCGTCCAGCAGGTCGCGCACCGGCACCGCGCTGTCGGCAAAGCCGTCATCGCCCGCCGACATGGCAGCCCAGGTGATACCGGGGGCGACGGACCCGGCCTGCGCAAAGGCCACGTCGCGGCTGGACACGACCTCGGCTTCCCGGATGTCGAGGCCCATGCGCCGGTATCTGCGCAGCGCCTCGGACCGGGGATAGCTGGCGGCATTGGTCAGCACGCAAAACGGCGTACCGCGGTGGCGCAGGGCCGACAGGCATTCGGCGGCGCCCGGGATGACGCTTTCGCCGACGTTCAGCACGCCGAAGGAATCGAACAGGAAACCGTCCACCCGGCCCGCCATGTCCAGCAACCCGCCGACGGTGACCGGCGCGGCGCCCGGGCGCCGCGCGGCGGGCAGGTGCGGGCGGATCGCCTCATACCGGGCAAAGACCGCGTCCACCGTCAGTGTCACGGGCGCGGCGGGGTGGGTCGGGGTCATCCGGAACGTCCTGCGCTTGCCGCAAGGGCGCGGCCTGTGCGGGATAGACGCCCTGTGCGTCGCCGAAAAGCCGGATGTTGCGCCGCGCGGCCGGATGACGGGCGGATCAGCCCGGCTGGGCCATCCGGGCCGCCATCCCGACCGTGACGCGCGCCGCAAGCGCGCTCAGCGAACTGCGTTCCATGACCATCGGACCATCCAGGCTGGCCGGCGGGAACACGACCCAGGTATGGTCCTGCGCATTCGTCATCACGCTGAACGTCTGGGCATCGGCCACCACATTGCCCGCGCAATACAGCACGCTGACCACCCCCGCCGCGATCGGGGCGGCCAGCACCTGCGCGGCCGACCGCGCGTCGGGTTCGGCCGCACCCAGCGCCATCAGCGCGGCAACGGCCTTGTCATCGTCGCCCGCGTCCGCATCGCGGTTCAGCGCCGACAGCGTGGCCTGATCCGTCTCGATCCGGGCGCGGCTGTCGGCGGGGGCCAGCGTGGCCCCGACAAAGGCCGCACAGGCCACCGCCGCCGCCGTCAGCCCGTCATAGCGGGTCAGCGCGAACTGCCCGTCGGTCTGGCGCGTCAGGCCGACGGCGGCCCCGTCGCGCAGATGGACGGTCAACGTGCGCAGGCCATCGCCCGCCTTGCGCTGCGCCACCAGCACGATCCCCGGATCGACCAGCGCCAGGATCGCCTGCGTCATGGCTTCGGTGAAGTTCAGCCCCGTCTCGGACGACCCGACCAGACGGCCCGCGGCAAGCATTCGCGCCTCGCCCGCGGCCAGCCAGTCGGCGGGGTCGCCGTCCTCGGGGCGGGCGGGCAGGAAGGGCGCACTGCCCCAGCCGATGATCGCCTCGGCACGGGCATAGGAGAAGGCATAGGCCAGTTCCGAAGGATGGACGTCGATCGCGGTCATGGCTCAGCTCCAGATCAGGTTCCAGGCGGCTTCCAGCTTGCGCCGCGCCTCGGGCACGACCTCGCCAAGGGCCTTGCCGGCGTTCTCGACCGTCTCGACGGCGGAATTCTCGACGGTCTTGCCCGCGTCCTTGATGGCATCGCCGATGCCGGTCACGGCCTTTTCGGCCTCGCGGGCCAGCTTTTCCGCCGCCGCCACCTTGTCCAACAGGTCGCGCTTGGCCGCGGCCACGCGCTTGTCGATTTCGGCCTGCGCGGCATCGCGGACCGGTTGCAGCTTCTTGTCCAGATCGGCCAGCGCGTCATTCATCTCGCGTTCCACGTAGTCCTGCCCGACCTCGCCCACCCAGAAGGCGATGCCCGACAGCTGGCCCGACAGGCAGTCGTCGACCTCGGTGAACTGCTCGATCGCCTGCTTGAGCACGACCTCGAACTGGCTGTCGCGATAGTTGTAGCCCGGGCCTTCGCCGTGGAACGTGCCCAGATAGCCCGCCGCGTCATGCACCGTTCCATGCAGCGCCACCGGGTTGTCGGGGTCGAGATGCCCTGCCTTGACCTTGCCCTCGATCAGCCAGTTGCCCGGCCCGACCAGACCGCCGGTCGGGCTCAGCAACGCGGCAAAGACCTCATGGATGCCGAAGGCGTCGCCCAGCACCTTGCCGAACACCAGTTGCGACCGCGAACCCATGAATTCGGGATGCATCCCTTCGTCCAGCGGATCGACGACGGCCTTCTTCGGGGCGCCCCTTGTCTCCTGCTGCTTGCGCACGATCAGGAAGCGGGCGTAGTGCACCTTCAGGGTGTCGGCTGTGGGGGGCGACCCGACGATACCCGACAGCGCGGTCATCACCTCGGTCAGGCGCGGATCATGGATCTCGCTCTTGCCCACCTCGCGCATCAGCCCCTTGAGGTCGGGGTTCCCCTCGCCCTTGATGGGTTCGCGCGCAAGGCGCAGCATGTAGTCTTCGCTGAACAGTTCCTTGGTGTCGCCGACCGTCAGGTCCATCCCGGCCAGTTCGTCGGCCGGCATCGCCTTCAGCCGGTCATTCTCGTCGGCGGTCACGGGCGGGGCGCCATTGCGGGGCGGCAGGCCCGGCGGGCTGCCATCGCCCCCCGCGCGGGCCTTGTCGATGGCCTTGCGCAGGCGGTCGAACTTGGACAGCACGCGATCCAGCAGATCCTGCTCGGCCGTCTCGACGGTTTCCAGTGCCGCGATCTCGGCCTGAAGGCGGGCGATTTCGGCCTGCATGGCGCCCATCTGCGCCTGGGCCGCGGCAATCCGGTCGGTGTCCGGTGGCATCTGGGGTCCTCTTGCGGGCGCCGCGGGTCATGCCCCGGCAAATGCGTGTCTCATCAATCAAACCGGCAGCCGAACGACCGCCATCCGGCCCGGACCAGCCTGCCCCGGGCAAAAGTCTAAGGCCGCATGGTGCAACCGGACCGGATGCCGATCAAGCCAAGATCGCGGCCCGGCGTGAAATTCCCCTGCAAAGGCGGGCTTGTCTGCGCGGGCAGGGCTGGCCTAAGCTGACCCCCAGCGCGCAGGACAAGGGGATGGCACGGGCATGGCAGCAAAACCGGCAGCCGACGGCGGCATGAGCCTGGAAGACATCCTGGTCATGGCGCGCAAGCGCGAGATGAACGTCGCGATGGTGATCGGCAAGGACGGGCTGTCCGTGGCCGGCGACCCCCGCAAGCCCCCCGAGGTGATGTGGCGCGAAGCCAAGAAGGCCGGCGGCGGTGCCAAGGGCGGCATGGGCATCTGCACGGTCGAAGGCAAGGAACTGCACTTTCGCCTGATGAACGACGATGCGCCCGCCACGCTGAAAAAGGCGCTGAAGGTCAAGCTGCGAGACGCGGGGCTGAAGTACAAGGTCGTGCTGATCCTGCCCGACGGCACGGTGGACGGCGACGACGAAGAGGGTGCCGCGGCGGAAGGGGGCGATGATCTGGTCCTCCAGCTGCGCATCGAGTTTGACGCGCTGGTACCGATCATCGCAACGGCACGGCTGGCGGATCTGGGGCCTGTGCTGAAGAAGATCGAGGGGCTGGTGACGATGTTCGAAACCGAACTCGCCCGCGACACCCGAAAGGCCAAGGCGATCCTGGGCCTGCTGAAACAGACTCTGGAGGCCGAGCGTGACCGGATCGTCACCGGCCTGACTCCCGGCTTCATACTGGCCGAAAAGCGGCGCGAGGCCCTGACCGGCATCGAACAGCGCATCGACACGCTGCTGGCTGAATTCGCCTGATCGCGCGCCGCGCGCCGGTCAGCCGGTGGCCCCCCTGCGGCAGGCGCCGCCCAGATCCAGCGCCGGGTCGCGGACGGTGGTGGTCACATCCAGCAGGCCCAGCACGCTGTGAAACAGGTTGTCCTGGCTGGCGGGGCGCTGCGCCGCGTCCCGCAGGCAGGCCTCGTCCAGCCCCAGCGCCGTCTGGAACCGCTGGTCCATCCACAACACCATCGGCACCTTGGTCTGCGTTTCAGGCGCCATGAAACGCGGCGCGGCATGCAGATAGAGACCGCCTTCGCCCAGCGATTCCCCGTGGTCGGACAGATAGAGCATCGCGGTCAGCGCCCGGTCGCTGGCCGACAGAAGGTCAATCGTGCGCGACAGGACATGGTCGGTTTCCAGCAGCGCGTTGTCATAGGCGTTCACGATCTCGGCCTCGGTGCAGTCGGCAAAGGCGGCGCTCTGGCAGTCGGGCAGAAAGGTCGCCCGGTCGCGGTCATAGCGCAGGGAATAGGCCGGGCCATGGTTGCCGATCATGTGCAGCACCAGGACCGTGTCCTGCGTGATCGTGTCCAGCGCCGTCTGGATCAGCGGCAGAAAGACCGCGTCGGTGCATTCCACGGCGCAGGCCTCGGGGTCCAGCGCCGCATCCACCCGTTCCCAGCCCGTGCGCCGCGCGATCTGCTGATCGCCCGTGTTGTTGTCGACCCAGCGGACGGCAAAGCCCGCGCGGACCAGCACGTCCAGCAGGTTCTCGCGCGACATGAACCCGTCGCGGGAATAGTCCGCCTGCGACAGGGGCGAGAACATGCAGGGCAGCGACACGGCGGTGGACGTGCCACAGGCCGTCACGTCGGGAAAGTTGATGACCGCGCGTTCCGCCAGCCCGGGCGTCGTCTGCCGGGCATAGCCATTGAGGCCGAAGTTCTGTGCCCGCGCCGTTTCGCCCGCAAACAGCACCAGAAGCACGGGCTTGTCCGCCGCGGCCAGATACGGCCCCGGGACGGCATCGGCCGCCACCGGCTGCAGCACCGCCGCCTCGGCCTTCCACTGCTGCTTGGCATAGCGGACCACCGCGCCGATCGTCGCGCCGGGCTGATACGAGGCCATGAGGTCCTGACGTTCCCGCAGCACCGCCGAGAAGGTCTTGAAATCGGCGAAAAGCCCGCCTGCGACGATCGCAAGGCTCAGCCCGACGCCCAGCGGCCAGCGCCAGGCCTGATGCCAGTGCCCCACCCGCACGACCCGCGGCCAGAACAGAAGCGCCGCCGGCAGCACGCCCGTCAGCATGATCGCGCGGATGGCCGCGGCCGTGATCAGGTGGCGCGATTCCGTCACCGTGGTTTCCATGACGTTGCGCACCATCTCGCGGTCGATCAGCACGCCGAAGGTCTGCTCGTAGTAGTTGGCGCCTGCCGCCATCAGGATCAACACCGCCGCCACCGGCCGCTGCAGCCGCCCGGGCCCGAAGAATTCCAGCGTCAGCACGGTCAGCGCCACGATCACCACCGAAAACAGCGAGAATTTCAGGGGGCTTTCGCCAAAGACCAGACCCATCCGGTGCCAGAAGCCTGCGTTCAGCATCGCCAGCACATAGACGGCCACGATCAGGTTCAGCGCGGTCTGGCCGATCACTGGCCGCCTCAGGATAAGGCGGGGCAGCGCGGCCCGGGCAGCGTCGGGGATGGAGCGGTCGGTCATGGGCGGGAAACCTTCGGGGGCAGGACACGGGGACAGGCGGGCGCCGCGATGCGGACCCATGGCCCTGCACTGCCAGCCCATGCTTGCGCCAACCTTACAGCGGCGTGCCCCCTCTCGCGCCCGGGGGCGGGGCAGGATAGAAGGGGGCATGCGTCTGCTTCTGGTCGAAGACACCGCTGAACTTGCCCAGTCGGTCCTGCGTTATCTGCGGGCCGAAGGGCATGCCGTCGACCACGCGCCCGATGCGGCAACTGCGCTGGAGGCGATGGCCGTGGCCGATTATGCCTGCGTGATCCTGGACCTGGGCCTGCCCGACCGCCCGGGGCTGGAGGTACTGCGCGACCGCCGCCGCGCGGGCGACCGCACGCCCGTTCTGATCGCAACCGCCCGCGACCAGATCAGCGACCGCATCGCCGGGCTGGATGCCGGGGCGGATGACTATGTGGTCAAAC
>NZ_JBKOUC010000041.1:0-10559 GCF_046764815.1 Aphanothece stagnina RSMan2012 | reverse complement strand
TGGCCATGGTCATTCCCCTACCTTCTTCCCGAACACACGATGGGGTTGCCCATCGAGGGGCATGTCCCAGCTCTCCACACTCTCCACAATGGCTTTGAGGGGTTGAAGCTCCCGCTGATTGGGCATCATCGTGGCGGCATAGCCGATCGTCGCTGGCATCTGGGCTGAGCTCGCATCCAGGTTCTTCAGGAAGGGCAGGTAGTCGGCATCGGCCAGAGACCCACTCAGCACGAGCGCTCCCAGTGGAATCTTATGGGTGTCGCTCGCGAGGCTTCGAACGGGAACGGATGGGGGCGGCAGGGAGTCGTCCCAGGCGATCGCATCCACCTGGCCCTCGTTCAGCATGGTCTGCAGAGCCGGAAAGTCGAGCGCAAAGGTGACCTGGCCGAGGCTGAGCCCATGCATGTTGTAAAGGGGCAGATAGAAGCCCGTCAGTGAGCCGCGCGGCAGCAGCCCGACCCTGGCCCCGTTCAGATCAGCCAGGCTTTGGAACCGGCTCGAGGCCAGCACCAGGATCGACGATCGGGAGGTGTGGCGTCCGCCGAGCACGCGCAGCGGGCTGTAGCCGGCGGCTTGGCGCAGGGCGAAAGCCGTCAGGCCGGGAGGCAGAAAGGCGGCATCCCACTGGTGAGCCTCCAGCTTGTCCCGGGCCCGATCGGTGCTGCTCAGGGGTTCGAGTTGCACCTCACACTGGCTGGCCTCCATCAACAGGGTGCGGAGGCCCTCGATCTCCTGGTCGGCGAACGGCAGCTGGGTGGAAGCCGACAGGCCTTCCCGCGGATCGATCAGGCCCACCCGCAGCGTGCCGCTGGGTCCGCAGAGGGGCTGGCGGGACACCGAATCACCGCCGCTGCAGGAGCCGAGCAGCAGGCTGAGCACCGCCAGTCCGGCCGTGCCCATCCGGGCGAGAGATGGGTTGCGCGTCCTGTGGTGTTCACGGGTTTCCCCCGGCAAGGCCATGGGCATCAGGGCTTCTGGCGGTCCTTGAGCATCTGCATGGAGATGGCCAGGCTCTGTTTCATGCGCTCGAAGCTCTTGGCCAGATGGCCGATCTCATCCATGCGGCTCTTCTCGGTGAAGCTCACGCTGGTGGGTGTCACGCTGGCCTCCTCCGCCTTCTGGCTGATCAGGCGCATCGGCCGGAGGATCAGGCGGTTGAGCACGGAATTGGTCACGAGGGCGACGACCACGAACACCAGGGCCAGCAGGAGCACCGTGGCCATCAGCGACTGCCGCTTGGCCTGAAAGACCGTGTCCTGGGGGACGGAAACGATCTGGGCGCCGACGATTTCATCGAGCTTCCAGCCGAAGCCGTTGGTGTCGCCATAGGCCAGCAACTGGCTGCGGGGGGCCCGATCCGGGGTGGAGTGGCAGGCCAGGCAACTTTCGCCGGACACCCGGATGGGCCGTGCCACGTAATGGAAGCTTCCGAGGGGGGTGGAGCGTTCCCCTGTGATCACCTTCTGGGTGGGTGAGGAACGGAAGGATTCGACCACTCCCGCTTCGAACGTATCGGCCTTGTCCTTGAGGTTGGTGGGATTGAGGGTGGCTTCCCGGTAGGAATATTGCTTGTAATCGGGTTTGGCGCCCCGGAGATATTCGAAAACCGTTGTGGCCGAATAGCTGGGTACGGCCTCGGGACGGAAGGCGCCCGGCCCCTGATTCAGGGGTGCCACCACTGGATTCACCTCCTTGGAGGTGTACTCCCGCACCGCCAGCATGGTGTCCATGAAAAAACCCGACCGCTGGTTGATCAGGTCCTTGGCCTGCCACCCGAACAGCTGATCCAGCAGCAGAATCGCCACCAGGATCGAGCCGCTGAACACCAGTGCCAACGTCAGCGAGAGCTGCTGTCGCAACGGCCTGCTTCCGTCACCACCCAGCAGAGATCTCAAGGGGGGACGCTTCACAAGCAGGCCTTGACGCACTGAAAACCAATCT
The DNA here is from genome assembly GCF_046764815.1 of Aphanothece stagnina RSMan2012. Classification (NCBI taxonomy): domain Bacteria; kingdom Bacillati; phylum Cyanobacteriota; class Cyanophyceae; order Chroococcales; family Aphanothecaceae; genus Aphanothece; species Aphanothece stagnina. The sequence continues at coordinate 8,618 of NZ_JBKOUC010000041.1, read as the reverse complement.
AAGGAGCATCGTCTCGTCTGCCCAGATGGTGTTGTCCTTCCCTGCTCGGGGCCCATGGACGGCCAACGCCGATGCCGAAAGGCACCTCCGCTTCCGCGCAGGTTTGCGGAAGCCGGCCCGTCCCCCCTATCCGCCGCCGCCGGCCTGGCCCGATTTCCCTCCCCCGGCCCGTCCACCCCGGCCCGGCGAAAGGGCTCCAGGCACCCGGCCCGCCCGCTTGGTGCGGCGCAACAGCCCTGCGAGCCGCCGCTCCTCAGGCTCGCTCGCCGGACGCCACTGGCCCGGCTCAAGCCCGGCCAGGGTCAGGGGAGGCTCCCCATCCATCAGGTCGATGGCCACCCGCAGCAGGCGCAGGGTGGGCAGGCCCACGGCCGCGGTCATGCGCCGCACCTGGCGGTTCCTGCCCTCCTGCAGCTCCACCTGAAGCCAGCTGGTGGGGATGGAGCGACGGTGCCGCACCGGTGGGATGCGGTCCGGCAGGTCGGGGGCCTCCATCGGACTGATCCGGGCTGGCCTGGTGGGCTGGCCCTGGATGATCACGCCCCGGCGGAGTCGCTCCAGGGCTTCGGGCTGCTGGTCACTCTCGCCCTCGACCTGGACCCAGTAGCGGCGCCAGTGGCCGAAGGCTGGATCGGTGAGCCGCTGTTGGAGGGGGCCATGGTCGGTGAGCACGAGCAGCCCCTCGCTGTCGGCATCGAGGCGTCCGGCGGCATAGACGCCGGGCACGTCGATGAAGGGAGCCAGGCACTGCCAGCGGCTCCCGGGCTCCGGGGTGAACTGGCTCAGCACCCCGTAGGGCTTGTGGAACAGGAGGGTGGTCAGGTCTGGGCAGCGTCAGGACTGGCGGGCATTCCAGAGGTTGACCACGCCGATTGAGATCAGCAGCAGGCCCAGATCCATCGGCAGGGGGGGCAGGATCATGGGCGGCGGACCGGTGGGATGGGAGGGCCGACCCTAGGTGCCGCTGAAATGGGTTGAGAGGTGCGCCACCTAAGCTGGTCGCAGCTGTTACTGGTTTGGGCACTGCGCCGCATGATTGAGACCTCCGGTGTGATTGAAAAGGAGCAGGGAAACGGGTTCTACCTGGTGACCCTGGAGCAGCCGGCCGGTCACCAGTGCCTCTGCCGGGCCGCAGGCAAGCTCACCAAGTTCCGCATCAAGCTGCTGGCCGGCGACAAGGTGCTGGTGGAGATCAGCCCCTACGACCTCACCCGTGGCCGGATCACCTACCGGGAGCGCAATGCCGGAGCCACCGGCCCCCGGCCGGGCGGCAACCGGCCGGGCGGGCCGCGTCGCCGCTGAGCCCGAGCCCGGGGTTGCCGCCGCGAGCGCGAGGCCAGCCCCCCTCAGGCCGGGACCCCCAGCAGGGATTCGATCGCGGCCCTGAACTCGCTCCGCTGCTTGACCCCCCGGAACTGCTGGACGAGTTCCTTGCGGAAGAACAGCTGCACGGTGGGGGTGCCGGTCACCCCGGCCTGCACGGCGATCTCCTGATCGGCCTCGATGTCGATCTCCACGCCCTGGGCGGCACCGCCGAGCTCCTCGAGCACCCGCTTGAGCTGGGGCTTGAGCACGTGGCAAGGGCCGCAGGTGGGTGAGGTGTACACCACCAGCAGGGGCTTGGCGCTGTCGTGGTACAGCTTCCGCAGGGCGTAACCGCCCTTCTGCCACAGGGCGTCGGGGTCGAAGTTGTGCTCATCGCTCGTGGCGGTGTGCTTCGGTTCGCCCACCTCCTGGGGATCCACCGGGCTGTGGCTGACGGTCACGGCCAGATCGTGGTGGGTCAGCCAGCGCTCAGCGGCCAGGGCGGCCTGGCAGCCGCTGCCCGCGGCGGTGATGCCCTGCCGCCATTCGGCATCCGCCACGTCACCGGCGGCGAACACCCCGTCGAGGCTGGTCTCCGGTCGGCCCGGGCGGGTGATCAGGTACCCCCGGCTGTCGACCTCCAGCTGTCCCTTCACCAGACGGGTGTTCGGGGTGTGTCCGATGGCATAGAAGAGGCCTTTGACCGGCAGCTCCTCGGTCGCACCGCTCCGGGAGTCGCTCAGCGTGATGGCCTCGAGCCAGTCGCCACCGCTGCAGTCGAGCACCAGGCGGTTCCAGTGCACGGTGATCGCGGGGTTGGCCAGCACCCGATCGGCCATGGCCTTGCTGGCGCGCAGCTTGTCGGATCGAACGATCAGGTGCACCTGGCTGCCGTATTTGGTGAGATACACCGCCTCTTCGCAGGCGGAGTCACCGCCGCCCACCACCGCCACGGCCTCGTTGCGGAACTGGGGGGTGGCGCCGTCGCAGATGGCGCAGGCGCTGATGCCGCGACTCCAGAACTGGGCCTCGCTGGGCAGTCCCAGCCGGTTGGCGCTGGCTCCGGTGGCCAGGATCACGCTGTGGGCCTCGATGGTGGACCCCTCCGCCGTGATGCGGAAGGGGCGCTGGGAGAGGTCGATGGCGGTGGCGTCCGCCATCACCAGATGGGTCCCCCAGCGTTCCGCCTGGGCCTTCATGCGGTCCATCAGGTCCGGACCCAGGATGCCGTCGGGGAAGCCGGGATAGTTCTCCACGTGGGTCGTGGTCATCAGCTGTCCCCCCGGGATGCCGCCGTCCTGGAATCCAGTGATCAGCAGGGGGTTGAGGTTGGCCCGGGCGGCATAGATGGCGGCGGTGTAGCCGGCGGGCCCCGAGCCCACGATCACCAGGTTCTCGATGGCGGGGCGGCCAGGGGCGCTGCGCTCTGCGGACACGGCTTAAGCGGATTGACTATGAGTTAAGCCTAGGGGATCGGTGGTGGAGATGGCGAGAGAGGGCTTCGGCGCTCGGTTCGTGGACCGCGCCAGGGATCCGGAAGGGTCTGGAACCGCACTCCCCTGGGCCGGCCCGCGTCACAGGCGCTCCGCCCGGCCCGGGGCGGGGTGGAGCTGGGGAGCGAAAGGCTTTATGTTTGCTTCAGATTTCCAGGAGGCCGTCGGTTTCCGGTTTCATCCGCTTGGCCAGGTCGCTCGGCACCATCAGCATGCCCATCTCCAGCAGCTGCGGGTGCTCATCGAGTCCGAGCAGCCATTCCCGGAATTCCTCGGTGAGCGCGTAGCTCTCCTCGTAGTGCTCCAGGCCGTCAAGGGTGGCCCGCCGGGCCAGGGCCCAGCTCACGGCAACGGTCAGCCGGCGATTCAGTGGGGCTTCCATGATGCCGATCCGCTTCCCGTTGATGGCACCACGCTGCCGGCGACTGGCCCCGGCTGACGTAGTGGTTGACACAACGTCGCACATTGCATGAACCATTCCGCCCGGTTTGGCAAGTCATGGTGCTGATTTCGTGGCGATCTCAGGCGGGCCGGCGCAGGAATCCCGGCAGCTCGGGCCCCCGCAGCCGGATCACCGCACCGGCCTGCTCGTCGATGGCCTCGAGGGGCAGGGTGGCGTTGGCGCCTGGGCCCTGGGGGTCTGTGGCGGCCGTCGCCTGGCGGGGGCGCAGCAGGTAGGGCTCGCTGAGGGACCAGCTGCGGGCGTAGCTGATCAGCAGGGGATCGGCCGGCGCGAACACATAGGAGGGGTGGCGGGGAACCGTCTCGATCGACGCCCGCCCGCCATCCATCCGCACGGCCCGGGTGATGGCCTGCACGAAGCGGCTGCGGGTGACCACGGTGGTGAGGTAGGCCACGACCCGCAGGCGGGGGGCGTCGAAACCCTCGGCACACATGTCGATGCTCACCAGCCAGTCGCCGTCCCCGGCCTGGAAGCTGCTCAGCCGGGAGGCGGCCTCCGGATCCTGGGAGTGCACCAGCTGAACCCGATCCCCCTGCTCGCTGAGCAGATCCGAGACCCTGCGGGCGTGGGCGATGTCGCGGGCGATCACCAGCCCCCCGGCCTCCGGGTGCTCGGCGCGCACCCGTTCCAGCCGCTGGCGGGCACTGAGCAGCAGACGCAGGGCGATGCTGCTGGAGTCGCCCAGCCGGATCGCCCGGCGCAGGTTGCGGGCCCGCCAGCTCTCGCGGGATTCCGCCGACAGCGGCGAGGTCTCGCCCTCCCCCGGCTGTTCGGGCCGGCCATGTTCCACCCAGCCGTCCTGGAACCGGAATTCCAGGGGACGAACGTCGCCGGCGGCGATCAGCTGACGGGGTTCGACGCTGAGATCCGGGCTGATGTGCTCCACGATCTCCCCGCCCTGGCGCGCCCGCACCCGCCGGGCGGCGCAGAAGGCGAGATTGTCCGCCCGGAAGGGGGTTCCGGTGAGGCCGAGGCGCAGCTCGGCCGCTTCTGTCAGGCAGCTGAAGACATGGCCCCAGGCCGCCGCTTCCGGTTCCTCGGGATCGATGCCCAGGTGGTGCACCTCGTCGGCGATGGCCAGCCAGCGGCCCGGTCCGCTGCCGGGCCAGGAGGCCGTGAGCCGCTCCCGGTGGCGAGCCGCGGACTGGTAGCTGAGCAGCAGTCCCTGGGCCTGCGGATCGGCGGCCTGGGCGCCCAGCTCCAGCTCGGGATCCCAGCTCCGCAGGCTCAGCCCCAGGCGGCCGGCGGCCTGTCGCCACTGGGCTGCGATCGAGGAACGGTGGCAGAACACCAGAAACCGATCCAGATGCCCCTCCTGTTGCAGGCGCTGAAAGCTGAGCAGGGCCCCGAGGGTCTTCCCCGCTCCGGGGCCGGCATGAATCAGCACGTCGCGGCCGTGGGGGAGGGGGTTGAGCAGGCGGGCCCGCAGCAGCCGCAGCAGCTGGCTCTGCCAGGCCCGCGGCTGCACCACGGCGGAGGGCCCTCCGCTTGTGGCCGGCGCCAGGTCGAAGGAATAGGGGGCCATGGCGCTCCGTCCGGCTGTCATTGTCCCCACCCCCGTCCAGGGCCTGCCCCAGGATTGAGTGTTCTGGCCGATGGACGGCGGCCAGGGTCTGCCTAGGTTCCGGCCATACGGCACTGTCCATCTGGCCATGGCCCACCCCTCTGAACCCTTCACGCCCGGAGCCCGCTCCCAGCGCCACCACCTCGAGCTCTGCTGGCAGCTGGACTGCGACATCGATCCGCTGATCCTGCGGGTCCGGTGGCTGCGCCGGCAGCGTGCCGGTCGCCAGGCGGCCTGCCTCGAGGAGGAGATGCTGCCGCTGTTCTGAGCGGGGCCTGGGGGTGTGGGCTGGGGGTTGCGTGGGCAACCCCGCACATTCCCGATTCGAGCGTTGCCGCTCCCGGGGGAGCGACCCCTAATGGAATCAGGACCATGCGAAGCCACGTTGTCCCCTTCCCCCCCCCATCTCCTGATTCCGCGGGAGCACCGGCCTGGTGAGGCGCGGGTCGCCGCCACGCCGGAGACCGTGCAGCGCCTCACCGGCAAGGGTCTGCACATCACCGTGGAGGCCGGCGCCGGCGAACCCTCCGGGTTTTTCGATCAGGCCTATGCCGCCGCCGGGGCCCAGCTGAGGGGCCCCGACCCCGAGGTCTGGGAACAGGTGGACGGCGTGCTGTGTGTGCAGCCTCCTCAGCGCGAACGGCTCGACCTGCTGCGGCCCGGAGCGCTGCTCGTGGGCCTGCTGGCTCCCTACGGAGCCGACGTGCTGGTGGGCTCCCTGAACCGCCGCCAGGTCTCGTCCCTGGCCCTCGAGCTGCTGCCCCGCACCAGCCGTGCCCAGACCATGGACGTGCTCTCCTCCCAGGCCAACATCGCCGGCTACAAGGCGGTGCTGCTGGCGGCGGCGGCCCTGGACCGCTACGTGCCGATGCTGATGACGGCCGCCGGCACGATCCAGCCCGCCCGCACCCTGATCCTCGGGGCTGGCGTGGCCGGGCTGCAGGCCCTGGCCACGGCCCGTCGCCTGGGCTCGGTGGTCTATGTGAGTGACGTGCGGCCGGCGGCCCGGGAGCAGGTGGAGTCGCTCGGCGGACGCTTCGTGGCTCCCCCGGAACTGGCGGAGACCCCGGCCGAGGTGGGCGGCTACGCCCAGGCCGCCACGGAGGCGTTCCTGGAGGCCCAGCGCAGCCAGCTGGAGGAGCAGCTGGCCCAGGCCGACATGGTGATCTGCACCGCCCAGGTACCGGGGCGTCCGGCGCCCCGGCTGATCAGTGAAGCGATGCTCGATCGCATGCGCCCCGGCTCGGTGGTGGTGGATCTGGCGGTCGGCCAGGGAGGCAACTGCGCCTGCACCGTGGCGGGACAGACGGTGCTGCGCAACGGCGTGCAGCTGATCGGTGCCGATGCCCTGCCGAGCAGCGTGGCCAACCACGCCAGTGCCCTCTACGCCCGCAACGTGGCGGCACTGCTGGAGCATCTGATCACCCTCACCGCGCCGCCGGAGGACGCCGGTCTGCCGGGAGGCGGCGCGTTTCCCCTCAACCGCGAAGACCCGATCGTGGCGGGCTGTCTGCTCACCCACGCGGGCCGCTGCTGGCGGCCCGACGTGGTCGGCCTGCCGGCCGAGGAGCCGGCCCTGGTGGGAGCGCTCCGCTGATGGCCAGTCTTTCGGAGTCGCTGTGGGTGCTCCTGCTCGGCAGCCTGCTCGGGCTCGAGCTGATCGGCAAGGTGCCCCCCACCCTGCACACCCCCCTGATGAGCGGCGCCAATGCCATCAGCGGCATCACGGTGCTGGCCTCCCTGACCCTGATCGCCCAGGCCGACGCCAGTCCGGCCCTGCTGGTGCTGGGCTCCCTGTCCCTGGGCTTCGCCCTGTTCAACGTGGTCGGCGGCTTCCTGGTCACCGACCGGATGCTGGCCATGTTCTCCCGCAAACCCAGCCGCGCCCGCGGCACCGATTGAGTACCCCGTCCTGATGGATTCCCTCAACGCCGCCTTCCCGGTGGCCATCGACCTGGCGGCCGTGCTGCTCCTGGCCCTGGGCATCAAGGGGCTCTCCAAGGTGCGCTCGGCCCGCTCCGCCAACGGCCTGGCAGCGCTGGCCATGGGCCTGGCGGTGGTCGGTCTGCTGATTCAGCTGCGCCCCGCTCCGATCGCCTGGGCGGGCATCGCCCTGGGCACCGCCGCCGGCGGCCTGGCCGGGCTGCTCACGGCCCGGCGGGTGCCGATGACGGCCATGCCCGAGATGGTGGCGCTGTTCAACGGCTGCGGTGGTCTGGCCTCCCTGCTGGTGGCCGTGGGCGTGGCGCTCTTCCAGCCCGAGGCCAGCGACCTTGTGGCCCAGGTGTCGATCGCCATCTCCGTGGTGGTGGGCGCCATCACCTTCAGCGGTTCGATCGTGGCGATGGCCAAGCTGCAGGGCTGGCTCGACACGCCGGCCTGGACCCAGAGCGGCCTGCGCCACCTGGTCAATGCCGCCCTGGCCGCCGTCGCCCTGGGGGCCGCCGTGCTGCTGCCGGGCCATCCCGGTGGGGCGGTGCTGCTGGTGCTGGTGGCCGCCTCCAGCCTGCTCGGCGTGGGCGTGACCCTGCCGATCGGCGGCGCCGACATGCCCGTGGTGATCTCCCTGCTGAACAGCTATTCCGGCGTGGCGGCGGCGGCGGCCGGTTTCGTGGTCGGCAGCCAGCTGCTGATCGTGGCCGGCGCCATGGTGGGGGCGGCCGGGCTGATCCTCACCCAGGTGATGTGCACGGCCATGAACCGCTCCCTGGTGAGCGTGCTGTTCGGGGGAGCCCTGGGCACCGCGGCCAAGGTGGGCGGCGGCGGCAGTGAAGCCGGCTACACCCACATCACCAGCTGTACCCCCGAAGAGTGCGCCCTGGCCCTGGAAACGGCTGAGCGGGTGGTGTTCGTGCCTGGCTACGGCCTGGCCGTGGCCCAGGCCCAGCACGCCCTCCGGGAGCTGGCCAAGATCCTCGAGGCCAACGGCACCGAGGTGAGCTACGCCATCCATCCCGTGGCCGGACGGATGCCGGGTCACATGAACGTGCTGCTGGCCGAGGCCGACGTGCCCTACGAGCAGCTGCAGGAGATGGACGCGATCAACCCGGAGTTCCCCCGCACCGATGTGGCGATCGTGCTCGGCGCCAACGATGTGGTGAACCCCGACGCCAAGCGTGATCCGAGCAGCCCCCTGTACGGCATGCCCGTGCTGGAGGTCGATCAGGCCCGCCAGGTGTTCGTGGTGAAGCGCAGCCTCGGCGCCGGCTATGCCGGCATCTCCAACGCCCTGTTCGAGCTGCCGCAGACGGCGATGGTCTTCGGCGACGCCAAGGCGGTGCTCAACGGACTGCTCTCCGAGCTGCGGGAGCTGGGGGTGGGTCGACAATCGGTGGCCTGAGCCCGCCAGGGGGCCTCCCACCCATCGCCCATGATGTCTCCGAGCGGCTCCCGGCCCAGCTGGGGCTGAGCCCCTTCCAGCAGCGCTGGCCGTGGTACGGCCCGGATCTCCAGACCATCCGCGACACGGTGCGCCCGCTGCAGCTCGGGCCCGACCGGGGCGTTCCCACCAGCTTCGCGCTGGCGGGGGGGGAGCGGCTCGTGGCCCTGGCCACACCTCCCGCTCCTGCTCAGGCGCAGAAGGGTCTGGTGCTCGTGGTGCATGGCCTCGGCGGCAGCAGCGGCCGCCCTGGGGTGCGCCGTCTTGCCCTGGGGTTGCAGCAGGCCGGGTTCGCCGTGCTGCGCCTCAACCTGCGCGGTGCGGGGCCGGGCCGCGGCCTGGCCCGCGGCACCTATGCCGCGGCCTGCAACAGCGATCTGCTGCCGGTGCTCCACCAGGCCGCCGCCCTGGCGG
>NZ_JBKOUC010000040.1:0-11410 GCF_046764815.1 Aphanothece stagnina RSMan2012 | reverse complement strand
ATGCCAAGCTGGCCGCCGATCTGGCTGCGACCAAGGCCTCGGCCGAAGCCATGCGCGATCGCATCAACGGCAAGACGGTCAAGATTGAAGGCAACGTGGGCCGCGATGGCGTGCGACTGTTCGGTGCGGTGACCAGCGAGAACATCGCCGAAGCCGTGAAGGCTCAACTGGGCGAAACGGTTGAAAAGAAGCAGGTTGTGCTCGTCAACCCCATTAAGCGTCTGGGCCGCTTCTACGTGGAACTGGACATGCACCGCCAGGTCGACATGCACATCACGGTGCACGTGTTTGACCCCGCCAATCCCGATTTGGACGAGCCCGTTGCGAGCACCGAGGTCGAAGAAGACGAAGCGACCGAAGAGCCTGCCGACGAGGCGTAAACCAAGGTCCCAAGCACAAACGGCAAGTTCAATGCGGCTCCCTGGACAACCCAGGGGGCCGCATCCTGTTTTTGCTCCGGGTTTTTCTGTATTCCGGCATTTTTGGTGAAGGCGTGGCCGAGAAATGCCGATGATTAATTCACGTTTCGCCTCTCTCGTCCATGAACTCCTTCGCGTTGAGTCCGCTCCACCTGGCCCTGGTCTTCTGTGTCCTCTTGGCACTGGGAGGCATTGCCGTGCGCGGATTCCGTAAGGGACGGGGCATAAAGGGGCTCCCCGTTTTGGTCGCCATGGCCACCATGGTGCTGGGCCTTGGCTTCATGCTGAGCGAAGCCGCCATCTCGCGCGAGACCACGCGCTTGCAGGCCTACCTTTCGGGCTACGCCCCGTTCATCGCCCGACAGGCCGAAGCCCTGCAACTGCAGACCGCGGTGCGGCAAGGTAAAGATGCACCTGCCCTGGATGCCTTGACCCGTCGGTCCATCAGCGCCCACCCGTTCATGGACGGTATCTTTGCGGTCCGGCGTCGCCCCGATGGCGCGGTGCTCATCTCCTCTGGTCTCACGGCCTCCAACACCGCCGCCAAGGCATGGAGTCAGGGGCAACCGGTCTGGGAGAAGCGCGGAAATAACTATCCGGGTACCGTGGCTCCGCTGGAACCCGTGTGGGACGGAAAGGCCGTTTGGTTTTTGCTCGGCAATCCCGTATCGCCCCGCGGCATTGCGATGGCGGAACCCATTCGCGGTGCGGATGACAAAGTGGTCGGAGCGATCGTTCTGCACTTCAACGCCCGTCTTTGGACCGAAACGGTCGATGGCGCCCGATCGGGCGTGCTGGCGATGACCGCCATCATGGTGTTCCTCGTTCTGCTCGGGGGCGTGATGGTGGTGGAGCTTGCCGAAAGTCTGGCCTTGGTGCGCGTGGGCCGAGCGGAAATGGTTTTGCAAGCGGAACGCATTCGCGAGCAAATGGACATCATCGCGGAGAAAAACCAGCAGATGGCCGCTAAGCAAGATGCGCTGGCTCAGGCTAATGCGCGTCTGCACGCTTTGGCCACCATGGACGGTTTGACCAATGTGATGAACCACCGCGCCCTGATGGACACCCTCAGTGACGCGCTGGATACCAACCACACGTTCGGAAGTCCGTGCAGCGTTGTGCTGATGGACGTGGACAACTTCAAGCAGCTCAACGACCAGTACGGACACCCCGCCGGTGACGAAGTGCTGCGAATCATCGGTACGGTGCTGCGCCAGAGCTGTCCGCCCGGAGCCAGCGTGGGCCGCTACGGTGGCGAAGAGTTCATGATGATTCTGCCCGGCGCCAGTGAATCGGCCGGGGTTGCAGTGGCGGAAGAGATTCGGCGACGCATTGCGATGGCCAAAACCAACAGCCGCCCAGTAACCGCCAGTATTGGGGTGAGCACCGTTTACTCCATGAGCAAGTCGGCGCAGACCCTGATCGACGAAGCCGACCGCGCCATGTATCACAGCAAACGAAGCGGCAAGAATCGGGTGACCCACTACGGGCACGGTCTGCTGGAAACCGCCTAACGCAAGTTACTGGGCCTTTTGTCAATCTAGGGAAGCGGCCATCGCTTTCGGGCGTTTAGGTAAGTAACGCGAATCCTCCTCACGCGTGGATAAGCGACTTCGGTCGCCGTTCCAGTCCCAAGGCCCCGTTTCCCAGGCGGGGCCATTTACTTGGTGAACCCATGAAAATGGGCAAACCCCCGGCAAAGAATGGCCGAGGGCTGCTTGGGAAGAGCGTCGCGAGCGACGGGAGAAAAGTCTGACTTACGATTCGCCCCAGGCGGCTTTGCGCGGGGCCACGGGTCGCAGACCCGCCAACGGAACCTCGAATCGAATCCTTACGGCCCGAGAGAGGGTCCGACCCTGAGCCGTCGCCGTCGATTCCAGCGCCCAGCCCTGCACTTCGCCCAGGCCCATCGGAAGATCAAGGGTCACATGATCCCCCGCCCGTACCGGCGAAGCGGTCACAACACAGGCTCCGCCTGCGGAGAGATTCTGCAGGGTGGCCGAAGTACCGTTGATGCGCCCGATCATGCCGCTGTACGAGGTATCGCGCAGTTCGGCGCGCCGTTCCACATGGCGAACTCGCTCGGGGCGGGCCAAAGTGAATTCATGGGTATCGGCGTTGCGCGAGACCACGGCGGCCCGGAACGTGAGCACCGCACTGTCGGTTGCCGCCTGAACCATCATCATTTCGCCGCTGCGCAAGGGCACGTAGCGATCGCGCTGCAACGGAGCCGAGAAAATCAGCCCGGTATGGTCTTGCCGCAAAAAGTAGCAACGGTACGCCCCGCCAGGTCCAATCATACGGACACTCGTGTTTTCGGCCAGGGGAATCAGCTGCACCTTGCGGGGACGCCGATTGAAAAAGAGATACGACACGGCCACGGAAACGCCAAAGACGATGGCCAACAAACCCACCATTTCGATTAACTCACGCACGGTAAATCACCTCAAAGGGGACGAATCTCAGCTTCGCGCCGCTCAATGCGGTAGTTATCGCGGATGGTAACCAGTAGCCGAAGTGCTTCATTTAAGCTCATTTCGGCTTCGGCCGCAGCCTCGCGATCTCCCCGCTGGGCGAAGTCGAGAATCTCCTCACCTGATTGGCGAAGCAATTTGTGTGCCAACGCCCGCGCCGCGTGCGATTCTTCGTGAATTTTTGGCACCGGTAACCGTTCCATAAGGACACTGAGGGCTTCGGCGGAGCGTGCAACCGCCGCCGCGCGGGCCGTACTGGCCGGATTCCGCCCTTCCCGCCGAAGGTCAATCAAAAGATTCTGCGTCACGGCCGCCAGCTGATCGGTTCGGCGATCGGCCAGTTCAATGGCCGTGGCGTAAATGTCCCGTAAAGCCGAGCCGTCGGCATCCAGGAGCCGGGCCAGATCTGCCGCGCACTGTTCTGCATTCCCGGCGAGGGCGAAGGCCACGGCCCGACCTACCACCGCGTGAGGCCGCGGGCCTTGCTCTAGGCTTGCCGAATACTGGGCGATGGCACGCTGAAAATCGCCCTCGATGACGGCGATATCGCCAAGGACAATCAGTGCGGTGGCGGCATCGCCTCCGTGGGCCAAGGCCATGTTTGCCATATCGCGCGCCCGGGCGGGCTGACCGCTCCGCCAGTACGCACGAGCCGCCACCAAATAAAGCGGAGCCGGCTGACGCATGAGCGGAATGGCGCGCTCGGCCGCTTCCGCGGCTTGGCGGTGAAATCCTCGGCGCACCAGCAGCTCCGCCAGCAACACCCGACGCTCAGGATCAAAGGGATCCTGGTCGATGGCGTCCATGACGGCCAAAAGCGCGGCATCCAGCTTGCCTTCATCAATCAATGTTTGAATTCGGGCGAGCGGGTTTGGAGCCGGCGTGGCCACCACGACCGGCGGGTCGGCGGGCCTTTGATCGGGCGTCATCTCCACCGGCGTGATGCGCGGCCGTGTCGGCAGACGGCGGAACACACTTTCGCGGAGTAACGCCACCCAGGTGCGAGCGACGGAATCGGCGGTGGAGTCCCAATCGGGCACCCCATTGACCATCACGCTCATCATCTCGCCATCGGGCCCCAGACCGCCTAATCGCTCCATCAGCGATTCCGTTTGCGCGGTATCAATGCGGCCATCCACCCTGACTTCGGGCCGCTCTCGCGATCCCTTCGGCTTGCCGTAGCTCCACACGGGGCGACGATTTCCAAATCGGTACAGATCCGCTTGAATCCGCAGGCGCCCATCCCCCCGAACGGCGGTGTACACCATCACATAGTCGGCCTTCACCAACGGCGCCGCCCGATTCCAACTTCCGGGACGATAGGTTTCCAGTTCAGCGGGGACTTTGCCGGCGTCGACTTCGGCCCGCCAGCGGGGATCGGACATCGACCAAACCACGGGTTGAACCTGGCCAACTTCGTCAAGGGCGGCGGCCAGATGGCTATCCATCAGATAGTTCGGGTCATTGTCACGCGTGACTTCCACCCGCTCTTGCACAATGAACATGACCGGCACCTCCGCCGTGGCTGATTGAGCGCCCGCGGTCACCAAGAGGCAAAAAAATGCGGCGCGTCCGCCCCAGCTAAAGGGGAAGCGCCGCACGGTTTACGCCCCCAGAGCGCGCAAGGCGGCGCGGCAGGTCTCAAGGGCCGCCTGGATGCGAGCCGAGCCTTGACCGGCATTGATTTGGCTCTCGTAGGCAGCAATGGCTCTCTGGTAAGCGGCCACCGCGTCGGCGCGGCGACCCAACTTTTCGTAGCATTGGGCCAAGCGTTGGTTAGTGGAGCCCTTACTGGCCCCGCGTTGCAGCGCCGTCTCGTAGAGCCGGGCGGCATCGCTGAACTTGCCCTGGGTGTACAGGTCGCGGGCCTGACGAATCAGGTTATCCACGCTGCCGCTCGCCGGTTGCTCAGAGCCGGGATTGTTGCCCGCCGGTCGAGCCCCGGGGTGCACGCGAATCTCGATGCTGCCCGGATCATCTTGCGCTGCGGCTTCGGCCGGAGTTCCGCCACTTTCGGCCGTTGTGTTGCTGGGCGCGGGGATTTCTGGTTGAGGCTGGGTTACCGGAGCCGTCGGTTGGGCACCCGAGGGCGAGACATTGACCGGCATGTTGGGGCTCAGCGGGGCGTAGCCGGGATCATTGGTCGGCGTGGATCGCCCCCCGAGCGGGCCCTGAATGGCGGCCGAAGGCGGATTGGGCGTATTGCTGGCCACTAAGCCACTGGTACCCGGAGCCGGGGTTTGGGCTTGCGGGGCCGCGGTGGTCTCCGGTCCGGTTGGCACCGGAGCGACACTGCGAAAGGCCGTGGGGCCGGTGGTTTCTGGCGTGGTGTTTGAGGGCGTTTCTTGAGCCGCAGGCCGACTTGCAATCGTCAAGGCCGCACCCACGCTGAAGAGAAGGAGAATGGCCATGGCCGCGGCTCCGACCAGGTTGCGTCGTTCGCGCGGGGCTTCGACCGCCAGTTGCCGAGCGGCCAACGTTTTGCCAATTTGAGCGGCACGAATGCGGTCAAGCGGCGAATCGGGTCGGAGTTCTACCACCCGCTCGTAGGTGGCCAAAGCATCTTCCAGCATGCCATCGCGCTCGTAGGCATCGCCCAAAAGCGCCATGGCATCGGCATTTTCCGGTTCGACCTCCAAAATCGATTCCGCGACTTTCCGGGCCTCTTCGCCCCGATTCAGCACAAGAAGTCGCTGCCCATCTTGGAGCAGCTGCATGTTCTCGGCCTTGAGGGCTTGGCGGACATCATCGGGCAACGCCGTTCCGCAGGCTCGGCAAAACAGGCTGTCGAGCGCGTTTGAGGTTTGGCAGGCAGGGCAGGAAAGATGGCGCATAAGATGAGCCGCGACGACCAAAACGATGATACCCGTCGCATGGCAAGGACGGATTCAACTTTACAGAAGGTTCGATGAACCTGAGGCCGCCTGGGCGGATGGGCCGTGAAAGCCCGTGGATATACTGCCGTCCGTGACCGATCTGAAGACAACGCCGTTGACCGATCTCCACGCCCAATTGGGTGGACGTTTGGTGGAATTTGCCGGATACCGCATGCCGGTTCAGTACACCAGCATCATCGCCGAGAGCCAGGCGGTGCGCCAGGGGGCCGGCATGTTCGACGTCAGTCACATGGCCCGCCTTGAGTTTCGCGGTGACCGGGTGCTTGAGTTCCTGGAATGGATCACGACCAACGATGTGGCCAAGCTGACCGATGGCAACGGCCAGTACTCCATTCTTCCCAATGCCCAGGGAGGGGCGGTGGACGACATCATTGTCTATCGGGGTCACGACACGTTCTTCCGGATGGTGGTGAACGCCAGCAACCACGCCAAAGACGTCGCCCACATGACGGCCCTGAATACGTTTGGCGTTGAAATCACCGACCTGACCGCAGAGACGGCGATGATTGCGGTGCAAGGGCCCCGCGCGGTCGAAATTGTGGCGGGATTGAGCCCCCAAGGCTCTGCGCTCAAAGATCTGCCGTTCTTTGGCACCGCTGAAGCTGAGGTCGCGGGAGTGAGCTGTTTTGCCGCCCGGAGCGGATACACCGGCGAAGATGGATTTGAGCTCGTCTGCCCGGCGGCCGGAGCGGTCACGCTTTGGCAGGCCCTTCAATCGGCCGGCGTGATGCCATGCGGATTGGGCTCCCGGGATGTGCTGCGGGTGGAAGCCGGATTGCCCCTTTACGGTCACGAACTGACCGATGACCTCTCGCCCTTGGCGGCCAGCCTCGGCTGGGTCGTCAGCAAAACCAAATCCTTCGTGGGCAGTGAGCACTATCAGGCGGCTCGGGCCAACGGAACGCCCACCAAGTTGCAAGGGATTCGCATGAATGGTCGCCGGATTCCGGCGGTTGGCGCGGATGTCTTGGTGGAGGGTGCGAGCGTTGGCCAGGTGAGCAGCGGAGTCTATTCACCGACGCTTGGCTGCGGAATCGCGTTTGCCTTCCTCGATCCGGCGGTCAAGGCCGGAACCCCCATCACCATCGACTTTCGGGGGCAGGCGGAAGCCGGAACCGTGGTCAACAAGCGGTTCCTCAAGCCGTCCTAGGGCATTGGCCATCGACCCCAGTAAATTACGGGGGTCGATGGGTGAATTCACCCTTTAGGTTCCCCAGAATCTGCCGACATTTTGTAGCAGCGAGCTATGAATCAGACGCTTGATTGCCCGATTTTGGGCTTGGACACGGATTTTCCCAACCGACTGCATGTGGTGAAGCACCCGCCGTCGGGGAAGTTCGGTTGCTATTGCCATGATGGCGTGCATGGCTTGGCCTGCTTCTCGTCGGAAGAGGGTGCGTTCCGTTTTGCCGAGTGGATCGATTTGAGCAACATGGCCTCCGAAGAAGTCAGCTTTGATGAGGCGCGTGAGATTGCCAAGGCGCGGCCGCTCCCGATTGTGAGCCTGATGCTGCTCGACAACCTTGAAGATCCGAAGATTCACTTTGTCCGGTAAACCAGCCGGCTCAGATCATCCCGTGCCACTGACGTGCCCGATGGGCGCGTCAGTGTTTTTTTTATTTCGGCTCGTGAGTACACTCGCGCTCCCGGCTTCTAGAGTGCCGTTCCACTGACGAGCCCGAAGGGCTCGCCCATGCTTGCTTGGCCCGACGTTTTCGGCTCGTGAGTACACTCGCCCTCCCGGCCCGCAGAATCCCGTGTCGCTGGCGTGCCCGAAGGGCTCGCCCATGCTTGCTTGGCCCGACGTTTTCGGCTCGGACAGAGCCTCGCCCTCCCGGCCTGCAGAATCCAGTGCCACTGACGTGCCCGGCGGGCTCGTCAGTGCCCGTATTGCCCGACGTTTTCGGCTCGTGCGTACACTCGCCCTCCCGGCTTCAAGAGTGACGAGTCAATGACGAGCCCGCACGGCTCGCTCGGGCTTATTTCGTACACTCGCACCCCCCAAAAAGTAAAAACAAACCCCTCCTCGCCAGGCGAGAAGGGGTGTCACGGGTAAGGCGTAAGCCCAACCGCGTCAGGCCGAATTCTGATCCTTGGGTTTGGCCGGAGCATCAATCTCATTGATGCCGTCATCGAAAGCCTTCTTCGACTCTTCGACGCCGCGCTTAAACTCGCCCGCGCCCTTACCCAAGCTGCGCATCAGTTGGGGGATCTTCGCGCCGCCAAACAACAGCAGCACGATCAGACCGATGATAAGAAGTTCTTGGGTGCCGAGGCCAAACATGATGGTGTTCCGACGCGACCGGAATACCGGCCTACAGGAGATTATACGGTGGACGAGCCCAAAACTAGACGGCCTAGGCCAAGGAATCCTGGTCTAGGCCGCAATTTGGGGATCAAAGAGGCGAATTAGTTGCCCGAAGGTGCGGCCGGAACTGGGGGAGTTGCAGGGGCCGCAGGGTCAAGGTCGATGGTCACGGATCGGCCAGAGCCGGTGTCCGGGACAACTTCGCGCATATCCATGCCGGTGGTACTCCTCGACTTCGATCCTTCCCAAATTCCACGGAAGTCGGCGAACATCACGAACCAGCCGCGACTGTCTCCGCCCACCCGGGGCGCATTGGCCGGATCTTGAGCTTTGTACGGCGCACTGATGTTCATGCCCCCGTTCAACTGCTCAAAGATCACCACGGTCTTGCCCGGATCGGTGATTTCGCTTGGCTTTTTGCCGGCCACGGCCGGGTTATAGGCCAGATACGTTTTGGGCCCACCCGGATTGCACTCGAGTCCAGCGGTGATTTCGGCCGGAGTGAACATCTCGCCCACCGGATTCTTGGCCATCTCTTTGCGCATCTCATCGGTCTGCTTTTTATAGAAAGGTGCCAGATCGTCCTGCCACGTTTCTGCCGGAGGGAAGACCCCCTTCGCCTTCACGTACTCATCAAGCGAACTGGCCACGGCCCCGGTCGTGATGATGCAGCGACCAATATCGCTCGCCATGCGCATTGCCCCAAAACCGAGCGCAACGACCGCGACAATGCCAATGACACAGAAGCCCACGACCCCCACCAGAATCCAGAGCCAGGGGCTAGATTGACGCTTGGGGGCGTACTCTTGCGGCGAAAAAGGAGGAGGCGTTTGCGCCATATGCATGTATTACCTCACCGCTGCAAAACCGGGTTGCATGGGGGGTGTTGCCGTCATGGGCCTGATGTCGGTAGCATGGGCCCACCGGAGGCGGCAGCGACGCCGCACCAACCGACTATGCAGAGCACCTTGCGGCACAAACTACTCACCGGATTCGGCGCAATTGCGCTGTCTCTCATGATCCTTGCGGGCTGCGCAGGCCCCAACGCCGATAACGCCGCCAAGCCCGGCGAGTCTCCGGCGGCTTCGGGCCCCGTGGAAGTCATGGTGTTTAAGGGAGGCTACGGCAGCGACTTCTACGAAAAAGCGGCCGAAGAGTTCACGGCAGCAGGCGGTCCTAAAGTTCAAGTGATCGGCGATCCGCGCATCGATCAGCAGGTGCAACCCCGCATGCAACGCGGAAACCCGCCTGACCTGATGTATCCGGGCTGGCGATTTGATCACTGGAAGGCGGTAGATGATGGCGCGATCATGGATCTGACCGAGGTGATGAAGACCCCCGCCGCCGATGGTTCGGGCACATGGGGCGACTCCTTTGAACCCGCCTTGCTCAAGCTCGGGCAATCGGGCGGCAAGCAGTACGTTCTGCCGTACTTCTTCAGCGTCATCGGTTGGTGGTATGACCCCGATTTGTTTAAGGAGAAGGGCTGGGAAGTCCCGAAAACGTACGATGAACTGCTGGCGCTTTGCGAAAAGATCAAGGCCGCGGGGATCGCGCCCATCACCTACCAAGGGCAGTACCCCGACTATATGATCTCGGGCATGCTGACTCCGTGGCTCATCAGTGCGGGGGGCATTGAGGCGTACAACGCCTGTCAAAGTCTGGAGCCCGGGGCTTGGAAGTCGCCGGCCGTGGTTCAGGCCGCGCGCATGATTCAGGAGCTCGCGGCCAAGGGCTATTACCAAACCGGAGCCACCGCCATGAGCCACACCGAATCGCAGGCCGAGTTCGTGAATCGAAGAGCGGCAATGATTCCTTGCGGAACCTGGCTGCACTCCGAAATGCGAGAATCCATGCCCGAAGGGCGGCGCATGGCGTTCTTTTTGCCGCCGGTGATTGCGGGCGGCAAGGGCGATCCCACCGCCGTGATGATCAAGATTGAGCCGTGGATGGTGCCCGCGCAAGCCAAGAACAGCGCCGGTGCGATTGACTACTTTAAGTTCATGACCACCAAGGCCAAGGCGCAGCAGTTTGTGACCGAAAAGGGAACCCTCATGGGGATTAAAGGCGCAAACGACGTCGAGCTCCCCGATTATCTGCAGGGCGCGGCGGCGGCGTTCAAGGGCAGCACCGCAACTTACGCTCCCATTTGGCGCGAGTGGTACCCGTCGCTTTACAAGACGGTCGAAGGTGCCATTACCGAGCTCTTGAACGGCAAGCTCACCGCTCAACAGTTTGCCGACAAGATTGAGGCCGAGGCCGAAAAGCTCCGCAACGATGATGCGGTGGTGAAACGCAAGGTGAGCTAACGCGTGGCCCGAGCGGTGCGGCGTAAGGGGCGAGTCGCCTTTTTGGTGGCTTGCCTGGCCCCCGCCCTGATCCTTTATCTTGGATTAGTGGCGGGCCCCTTTGTTCAGGTGTTTCAACTGAGCCTGTACCGGTTTTCGGGCGTTTCGACCAAGCGCACCTTTGTCGGATTAGAGAACTTTCAGGATCTTTGGATTGAAGAGCCGTTCTGGTGGGCGCTGCGGAATAGCCTGACGCTCATGCTCGTGGTCGGCCCCCTGATTCTCGGCGTGGCCCTCCTTTTAGCGCACGGCATGGTCGGCCGCGACCGCGCTTCGCGCACGCTCCGGGCGATCATTCTCTTTCCCAACGTGGTTTCGGTGGTGGCGGTTGCCCTTCTTTGGAGGAGCGTGTACAACCCCTCGACCGGCTTGCTGCGGGGGATGGGGCTGCCGGGCCCCGAATCGGGTTGGTTAGGCGACCTGAATTCCGCCTTTCCGGCGTTTGCCTTTGCGTTCTTGTGGGTTTCGGTGGGCTTTTACGCGATGCTGTTTTCGGCCGCGCTCCAGGGGATTCCTGCCGAAGTCCACGAAGCCGCTGACCTGGAAGGCTGCCGGGGTTGGAGCAAGTTTGTCAGCATCACCTGGCCGCTGCTTTGGTCGGTACGGCGGGTCGCGCTCGTTCACGTCAGCATCGCGAGCATGAGCGTTTTTGCCTTGGTGCACGTGATGACCGATGGTGCCCCCAGCGAACGCACCCAGACGATTCTCAACTACCTGTTCCGGCTCATGACGATGGAAGGGAAGTACGGTCACGCCTCGGCGGTGGCGGTCGTCAACATTGGCATTTTGGCGGCCGCAAGCTTGCTTCTCTGGGTTTTGATGCGGCGCGATCCCACCGCGGGACAGAGGGCGGCATGAAACTCGGCGGACGGATTCTGGTGGCCCTGTTCGCTGCCGTGGTGGTGCTTCCTGTGGTTTGGATCATGTTGAGCGCTCTGAAGGGCAATCAACAGATCCTTGAATC
>NZ_JBKOUC010000039.1:0-11487 GCF_046764815.1 Aphanothece stagnina RSMan2012 | reverse complement strand
ATCTCGCGGTTCACCACATGATGCCGCTCGGCCAGCCGGACGAAATGCGCATCGCCCAGCTTCAGCCGGTGGAGCGCTTCGGCGTCTTCGGGGAAGATATCGGCGAGTTCGAGTCATCAGACCCCGGGTGTGTGGCCCCAAAAGTGATCCGACCCCTGAAAGGGCGTCGGAGGAGAGCATTCCCGCCGATCTCGGTGGCCTTGAGTCTCGCGACGGAGCACTGACGAGGCGTTGCCACGTCAGTGGCACGAACCTGCCGTGATCGCTCCGAGAATCGGGGCTCGCCCTCCCGACCACCGGCTACCGACGCCCCCGGCTGTGTGCCATGGAGAGCGCGCAGCGATCTCCGTGCCTTTGTCGAGATCAGGAGGGCGACCCTCCGTGGGAGCCGAAATCCTGTCGCCGTTCACGCCGACAACTCTACGAGACCCGGTGAGCCCTTTCGGGCCGCCCCGCAACCAGAATCCCCGTCGGGAGTATAAACAGGCAACGCCCGTTCGCCCGGGGGAGCCCCTCATTTCGACGCAACCGCCGACCCACGACGCCGAGACCCCGACTCCCGACGCCCCGCACCGCTCGGGCTGGCAGGTCGTCATCGACTTTTTGAACCCGGTCTATCACTTCCGCCGGTTCAAAGAAGATATGGCCGTGGCCAAATCGGCTCTCTATCTGCGGAAGCAGATCCTGCACGACGGCCTGGATTCTCACCGCTTACCCGAGATTTTTCGCGGGATGATGATGGGCATCTTTTTTGCCACCGGGTGGACGAACATGCTGGGCGTGGCAGCGGGGGCCCTTCTTCAACGCCTGACCGACAACCAGTGGATTGGGCTGTACTCCACCTTCTTTTTCTGCTTCGTCATCACCGCGGTGGCCTACCAAATTGGCTGGTATCTGGACAATCGTCGGCTTTACGCCAAAACCCATGCCGACCCGGTTCACCGATTTTTGGAGCTGCAGCGCGATATGTGGCCCATCCACAAGACTGCATTGAGATTTGTGGTGGCCTTTAGCATCATCAACATCCCCCTCAGCACCCTGATTGTGGGGGTCATCACCCTCATCAGCGACCGGTTTGCAAAGAACATGCCCTCGGGGCTGGTCATCATGCTGGTGGAAGCGTTGTTTGTGGCCGGACCCTTTGTGCGCATCATGGGCGATACGTTTGACAAGCACAGTTACGTGCTGGCCGCCAAATATCGCCACCTGTGCGGAAACGGCTAGGCGCCGCTTTGTTCGCGCAAAATGCGCACGATATCGGGGGCGGCGTTCGGTTTTGCCTGCGCGAGAGCCGCCATTCGCATGGCCGCACGCCGCTCGCGATCGCGCAGCAGTCCGTTCACGGTCGATCCCAACTGGCTGGGTTCCCGGACAATCACCCCGGCCCCGAGCTCTTGCAAAAATTCGGCATTGCCCTCTTCTTGCCCGGGGATCAGGAAGGGCCAGTACACCACAAAGGGAATCCCCACCGTCAGAGCCTCAAACGTGGTGAGACCGCCCGGCTTGCCCACCAAAACATCGGACATCGCCATGAGCGAGGCCATCTCGGTCTGATCTACGTGACCCTTGACGGTCACATTGTCGTAGTTCATCACCGCATGCTCAAGAGCCTGGCGCGAGGCCTCGTTTCGGCCCGCCACCACAATGACATGCGCGCCCGTGGCGGCGAGGTCGAGCGTGGCATCGACCAGCGGCCCGCCACCAATGCCCCCCGAACTCATGAGCACCACCGGCTGATCCTCGCTCATGGCGTGGGCGGCGCGGGCTTCGGCTTTGGTGGGAGCGTGAGCAAAGGCGCCGTTCACGGGAATCCCGGTGACGTGAATACGGCCGGCCGTTTCGGGCAGGCGCTTCAGCAAAACCTCTTGACTCCAAGGTTGGGGAACAAAGAACAGATCGGGCTGACCGCGGAGCCACATGCGGTGGACATAGAGGTCGGTCACCACAATGGCCATCTTGAACGGCACGCGGCGGCGAATCCGCGCCAAACGGGGCTGAGGCAGAGAGTGCGTGCAGACCACCCAATCCGGACGTTCGCGCTCAATCATGCGGTCCAGAGGAGCGCAAAAGGTGGTATCGAGCCCGGTTTGGGCTTGATAGTAAAAGTAGGGGCGGTCGGAGCCTCGGTAAAGATGCCCCCACAATCGGGGTCGCCGACGCACCAGGGTCTCATAACCGCCCCGGTACCAACGTCGAAAACCCGGAGTCACAATGTCCATGGCATCAACATGCCGGGCCTGCAGTCCCTGCCGCTCGGCTTCTTCGGTTATGGCAATGGCCGCCGAAACGTGACCGTTACCGGTACTGGCCGAGACCACCAAGATTTTTAAGCTCATGCCGATTCCTGGGCTTTGCGCTGGTCACGCTCGCGGAAGCGAGTCAGCAAAGGCCACACCCGCGTGCGGTGATAGCGCTGAAGGAACGTACACCCAACGTCGCCGTATATGATCCAGAGAATATACGGCAACCACCACCAGCTTTTGGTCGCAATGGCGTGAATCAAGGGCATCAGGTCAAACAACGCGGTGATGAGGTGGGTCGTTTCCCCAACTCGAGTACGCAGCTCAAATTGGTGCAGATCGTGGGGGTTGGGTCGCTGGACAAACTCCACTTTCTTGCCCTCACGACGATCCACCTTACTGATCGAGGTCTTTTGGATATACGTTGTGGTGATCCACTGAAAAAACTTGATCCCGATCATTCGGTAGAAGGCCTCGGTCTCAAAGGCCCGGGGCCGGAACCACCAGTCACCATGGGTAGGCGGCAGGGGGCCCTTTTTGACCGGCGGCTTGTCGTGATCGGGCACCAACCGCAAGGCGAGCTGAAGCTTGTAGAGCTCCATGACGGTCAGCACCAGGTGAAAAGTGATGAGAACCGAGAACACCCCGGCAATGAACCAGCCGCTTTTGGTGAGCCCGAAAATCACAAAGGGCACAAACAGCAGGGCCCGCATAAAGTTGCCCGTAGAAAAGTAACGGGCGCTGAGCAAGAGATCTTCCTTCTCCTCTTCACTCCAACCCGGCGCCGATGCCACCTCGGCCAAGGACGGAATGGCTCGCTGACCGGTCAATCGGCAGACCGTCAGGTACAGGCCACGGAACCCCAGGGCTTCAATCAGACGAACGACGATAAAGCTTCTCCTTACTCAGGGCTTTTGGGGGTGACCAGTCCCCGCAGCACCTCGGCGATCTTGGGATTCTCGCTCGCGGGCGGCTCCCACAAACTCAACAGCTCAAACGTTCCGTCTTCATGTTCCACCACGGCGGTGGCGTGCTCCACCCAGTCCCCGGTGTTCACGTACATAAAGCCGTCGGGGCTCTGTTCAATACGCGGACGGTGGACGTGACCGCACACCACCCCATCAAAACCGTTGTCGCGAGCGTACTGGCAAATGAGCTCTTCGTACTGGCTTTTTTTGCCAATGTAGCGCTTGACCGTCGTTTTGAGCATCGAGGCTAAGTCGATGGGCCGGCGACCGCGTTCTTGCCGTTTTTGACTCAGTCTCTGGGTGGCCATCGAGATCGACTCGTGCATCCAGGCCCCAATGACGGCCCAGGTGCGATGTTCGGTCACGGTTTTGTCGAACAGGTCTCCGTGAACCACCAGCAGCTCCTTACCCTCCACGGTCGTGTGGGTAAAGCTGTGTTCAATCAGCAGGTTGCCCACCTCGACCCCCAGGACCCGGCGAAGAAAGGCATCGTGATTGCCCGGGCAATAGAACACTTGGGTTCCCAACTGCTCGAACTCCAAAATCATACGCAAGACTTCGGTGTGGGGCGCAGTCCATTTGCGATCCTTGCGTCCGACCCAGCCGTCAATAATGTCGCCGACGAGATACAACCGATCGCAGCTCACCGAGGACAGAAAATCTCTGACCTCGGTAGTGCGTGCGCCCACGGCTCCGAGATGGATATCGGAGACGAAGACGCTTCGGTAGTGGCGACGCGTCGACATGCCCTGTTGCCCGCATTCTACGCGGTCCCGGGACGTTCGACCGCTCCGAGAGGCCGGGACGGGGCCAGGATTGCCCGCTCAGGGGGCCATCGGGAGCACAATACACGCGCACGCATGCCTGCCGATTCGGTCACGCGCCCGGCCACCGACTCGCCTCTCGCCCCTGTGGCGTGGGGAGGGCTCTTGGCGATTTTGCTGACCACCCTGGGGGTTCATTTGCTGGCCATCAACCAGTACGGGTTCTTTCGGGACGAACTCTACTACTTGGCCAATACCGCTCATCTTGGCTGGGGACACGTGGATCACCCTCCGCTCTGCGTCTGGATTCTGGCGGCGGCGACCCAGCTGTTTGGCGATGGTCTCCCTGTGATGCGCAGCCTGGCCATCGGCACCGGCCTGGGGGCGATTGTCATGAGTGCGCTCATCGCTCGCGAGTTGGGCGGCGCGGCATGGGCCCAAGGCCTTGCGGCTTTGGGCGTCGCGGCCTCGCCCGTCAACCGGGTGGTGGGTCACCTATATTCCATGAACGGCTGGGATGTGCTGCTGTGGGCCGTGGCCGTTTGGCTCTGGCTGCGCATCGGCCGCACCGAAGGCCGGGCGCTCGGGCTCTGGTCGATTTTGGGCGTGGTCTTGGGGCTGGCCCTGCTCAACAAACTCAGCGCCTTGTGGCTGATCATGGCGCTGGTGCTGGCGACCGTGGCCACGCCACGACGTTCTGACTTCAAAGCTCCCGGCCTGTACCTAGCCACAGCCATCAGCGCCTTCCTGTTTGCCCCGCACGTGATGTGGCAAGTTCAAAACGACTTCGTCACCCTCGAATTCATCCGCAACGCGACCACGGAAAAACTCCTTCCGGTTCCGCCCCATCAATTTGTCATCGTTCAGGCGGTGGTCACCAATCCGCTTGCGGTGATTTTGTGGATGACCGGGCTCATCATGGCCTGGCGTCGCCCAGAATGGCGCGGTATGGCGATTGGGTTCACGGCCGTCGCCCTCCTGCTGATGGTGAGCATGCGCAGCCGCGAAAACTACTTGACCCCCGCCTATGCTTTTGTGCTCCCGGTCGGAGCCTTGGTGGTGAGCGACTGGCTGGCCTCGCGCCCGGCGCTCCGAACGGCGTACACGGCGGCCTTGGGCCTGACGGGGCTGATGATGGCCAGCCTCGCCCTGCCCGTCCTGCCCGTGCAGACCCTGGCCTCCATCAGTCGGGCGGCGGGGTTTTCGCCCCCGGCCAGCGAAGCCGGCAAGCGCAACGATATTCAGGGCATGGCCGACATGTTTGGTTGGCCTGAGATGGCTGCGGCTGCCGCGGAAGTCTGGCAAACGCTTCCCGAGGAGGAACGCACGCGCACGCCCATCTTGGGCACCAACTACGGACAAAGCAGTGCGGTCTGGCGCTTTTGGCCCGCAAGTGCGGGGCCGCGCCCCCTCATTCTCGGTCGGCACAACGACTGGTGGCGCATCGGCCCGCAAGGGTGGGATGGAGGAACCGTGGTCGTCATCGGCGAGACCCGCGAAGATTTGCGCGCCATGTTTACCGACTGGCGCGAAGTCCGACGCATGAACACCGAATGGACGGTGGAAGAAGAATCCACCGCCCCCATCGCGATTGCCCGGGGCCTTAAGGTTCCGGTAGAAGAGTTCTGGGCCGCCGCCCGCCTGATCCGCTAATTACGGGTCTTGATCACCCGCGCGGGCACCCCGACCGCCGTGACGTGCGAAGGTAAATCGCGCGTGACCACCGCGCCGGCCCCCAGAATGGTGCCTTCGCCCACCGTCACCCCCGGGATGACCCTCACGCCCGAACCGCAATCGACCCCGGCCCCCAGCGTGACATTGCCACTGAGCGAGGTCAGAGGGTTGATCGTCGCAAAATCACCCACGCGCACGTCGTGGCTGATGACGGCACCGACGTTCACAATCACTCCCCGACCGAGAACCAAGTCGGTTGTGAGCACGGCGTGATGGCAAATCAAAGTTCCTTCCCCCAAAGTCACGCCGCGACCCACCGTTGCGGTGGGGTGAACAAGGGTCGGGAGCGGGTTGCCGTTCTGGCGCAAAACCTCGGTGATCCGAGATCGAACCGCCGGGGCCCCAATCCCCACCACCACGCCAACCTCCGGTCGGGCCAAGAGCCAATCCATGGCCCCCAATACGGGCAGATCGTGAAACGACCGTCCGTGCAGGGCGGCATTGTCATCAATAAACCCGAGGGCCTCGTAAGCGGCGCCGTGCGCAATGACCGCCCGCAAGACCTCCATGGCCTCGCGGCCCATACCGCCGGTTCCTACCACCACGCAGGAAAGCTGATTCACAGGGTAAAGGCTACCTGCTACGTGAACGAGCCTGAACCGGATCGGAGCGGGTATATCCCTAACTATGCTGCCGACCCTTGCCGCCGCCTTGGCCCTGGTGAGCCCCGCTTGGCCCCAAACTCGGGCCGAAATCTCGGGCTACACCGAAACGAGCACCTACGCCGAGACGATGGCCTTTATGAACCAATTGGTCAAAATGGGCGCACCCATTCAGCTGCGAACGATCGGTCAAAGCCCCGAAGGTCGCCCCATTCCCTTGGCCATCATGGCCCACCCAATGGTTGAAAATGCCGCTCAGGCCAGACGCCAGGGCAAGCTGGTCGTTTACCTGCAAGCCAACATTCATGCGGGAGAGGTGGAAGGAAAGGAGGCGACGTTGATGATCATGCGCCGCATCAGTCAGCAGGTGCGCGCCGGGAGGCCGAATTTACTCAACCATATGGTAATTTTGGTCAATCCCATTTACAACGCAGATGGCAACGAGAAATTTGCTTCGCAATCGGTGAACCGCCCCGGGCAAGATGGACCAGAACGTGTGGGAACCCGCGCCAACGCACAGGGATTCGACCTGAATCGAGACTGCATCAAGGCCGCCTCGCCCGAGATGCGAGCCGCGCTGGATTCGGTGTATGTGCCCTGGGATCCCGATGTCACGCTGGATCTCCATACCACCAATGGCACCCGTCACGGCTACGAGCTGACCTACGCTCCGCCCACCTTGCCCACCATGCCCGAGGCGTTGTTGGCCTACAACCGCGATGTGCTTATGCCCGGAGTTCGCGCCCAACTGAAGGCCGATCGGGGCTGGGAACTGTTTGACTACGGGAATGCGGTCACCCGAAATAACCAAATGGTGTGGGAAACCTTTGGCTACGAGGCTCGCTACGTGACCAACTACGTGGCTCTGCGCCGATCCATTGGCATTTTGAGCGAAGCCATCAGTTTTCACAACTTCCGGGATCGCACCGTGGCCACCGATGGGTTCGTGACCTCCTGTTTGGAACGCGTCGCCCGCGACCGCGCGTTGATTCAGCGCCTGCGCCGACCGGCTCCTCTTCCGGCCGAAATGGGGGTGCGATTTAACCTTGCGGTGGGTCGCACGGAACCCGTTCTGTTAGAAAAGCTCGCCCCGGGACAAGCCCGGCCCGCCACCGGCCGCCCCGCGGCGATCGAGGCCATCACCATGCCCGTGTACGACCGATTCACCACCGTTCGAACCGCGCGCGTGCCCGCGGCTTACTACTTGCCGGGCCGGTATCTCTCCGCCATTCGGTTGATGCGTCGGCACGGACTGACGGTCGAACCTATCACGAGTCCGATTAACCAAACGGTGGAAACTTTTGCGATTTCTGAGTTCCGCCAAGCGGCACGACCGTTCCAAGGCGTGCGGCTCATCACCCTGGAGGGCACCTTTGCCCGCCAGACCCGCACGATTCCGGCCGGTTGGGTGCGGGTGCCCGTCACCCCCGAGACGGGGCACCTGGCTTTTCATTTGCTAGAGCCCGAAGGCACGGACGGTCTGGTGACGTGGGGATTTTTGGGTGAACCCGGCCAAGGCACCGAGTTCCCGGTCTTGAAGGCGATGCCGTAACCTTGGCTCTTGCGACCATGGGATCCACTCATTTCATGCCAAACTAAACGTCAAGACATGGCAAACGCGAGTCGCAACGACGCAAGAACTCTGTTTGACAAGGTGTGGGACGCCCACGTGGTCAGCGACCTCGAAGGCGGCGGCGTCCTGCTCTACATCGACCGCCACCTGGTGCACGAAGTCACCAGCCCCCAGGCGTTTGATGGTCTGCGCGAAAAAGGTCGCCCCGTGCGCCGACCCGACCTCACCTTTGCCACTGTGGATCACAACGTGCCCACCGATGGCCGCGCAATTGATGAAAGCACCCTCAGTGGTCAGCAGCTGGCCGCGCTCAGCCGCAACGCCCAAGAATTCGGCATTCCGCTCTTTGGTTACGACGACCGCCGACAGGGCATTGTGCACATCATTGGCCCTCAACTTGGACTCACTCTGCCCGGTCTGACCATTGTCTGCGGCGACAGTCACACCAGCACGCACGGAGCCTTTGGGGCCCTGGGGTTCGGGATTGGCACCACCGAGGTGGAACACGTCCTGGCGACCCAAACGCTGCGCGCGCCCAAGCGGCCCAAAACCCTGGCGATTGAAACGACCGGTCGGCTGGGCCACGGAGTCACCGCTAAAGACATCATCCTGGCCATCATCCGCAAGCTCGGCGCGGCCGGGGCCACCGGCTACGTCGCCGAATACCGGGGCGAAGCGATTCGAGCGCTGAGTATGGCCGGGCGCATGACCATCTGCAACATGAGCATCGAGATGGGAGCGCGAGCCGGAATGGTCGCTCCCGACGACATCACGTTTGAATACATTCAGGCCGAAGAGCGACCCTATGCGCCCAAAGGATCGGCCTTTGAGGAGATGGTCAGCTACGCCCGCCAGCTGCCCAGCGACGAAGGGGCCACCTTTGATCGCACCGAGCATTTGGATGTAGGATCACTCAAGCCGCAGGTCAGTTGGGGCACGACCCCGGCCATGACCGTGGACATTGACGGCGCGATTCCCGAACCGCAAGATGCGGCTGAAAAGCGGGCTCAAATGTACATGGGCCTGACCCCCGGCACCCCCGTCGGAGATCTGGACATCAACACGGTGTTTATTGGCAGCTGCACCAACGCCCGTATCGAAGATCTGCGGCAAGCGGCCGCGGTCATCAAGGGCCGCCAAGTGGCCAGCGGAGTTCGGGCCATGGTGGTGCCGGGCTCGGCGGCGGTGCGGGCTCAGGCCGAACAAGAAGGTCTGGATCAGGTGTTCCAAAATGCCGGGTTTGAATGGCACCGGGCCGGATGCAGCATGTGCCTGGGCATGAACGGCGACATTCTGCGCCCGCAACAGCGTTCGGCCAGCACCAGCAACCGACCGTACGAAGGTCGACAAGGCCCGGGATCGCGCACCCACCTGGTGAGTCCGCTCACGGCGGCGGCCACCGCGCTCACCGGTCGGCTCACCGACCCTCGCAGCTTGATTTAAAGCGACCCTGCAATGCGTGGCATCAAACCGCGACGGATTGCAGGTGTTCGCTCACGGTGAACTTGGCGGCGGTTTTGGCGGTGACTTCTTCCACCGTGGTTTCAGGCGCGAGTTCTTTCAGCACGAGGCCGCCGTTTTCCACTTCAAACACGGCCAGATCGGTGATGACCATATTCACGCATCGTTGTCCCGTGAGGGGCAGGGTGCAGGTCGGGAGCACCTTGCTCTCGCCCGCTTTGTTGGTGTGTTCCATCACCACCACCACGCGCTTCACTCCGGCCACCAAATCCATCGCGCCGCCCATCCCTTTCACCAGCTTGCCAGGGATCATCCAGTTGGCCAGGTCGCCCTGCTCGCTGACTTCCATGGCCCCCAAAATGGTGAGGTCGATGTGGCCGCCCCGGATCATGCCGAAGCTGTCGGCCGAGCTGAAGTAGGCCGTACCCGGGATTTCGGTAATGGTCTGTTTGCCCGCATTGATGAGATCGGGATCCTCTTCCCCTTCGTAAGGAAACGGCCCCATGCCCAGCATCCCGTTTTCGCTTTGCAAAACCACTTCAATGCCCGGGGGGATGAAGTTCGCCACCAGGGTGGGAATCCCGATGCCAAGGTTTACGTAAAAGCCGTCCCGCAGTTCTTGGGCGGCGCGCATCGCCATTTGGTCGCGCGTCAAGGGCATGATTCCTGAGACGTTACCCGGGGTGAAGGGTGATCGGGGGTGATAAGTGTCGGAGCCCGGGAAACATCGGGGCCGCCTCTGCGTTAGAACCTGGTATGACCCGCTTCCTTCGGTGCATGCCGCTCGCACTGTTGGCCCTGCTGGTGGCCGTACCGGCCCTGGCCCCGGCCCAATTTGTGTGGCCCAAGCCTGAGTACCGCATCTCCGAGCCCGGTCTCTACGAAGAAGATCCGTTTATCGTGGAGTACCGGGAGAAGTTTTTTGCCGTGTTCCGCGGGGACGTCCGCACCTTTGAAACCGCCTACGCCGAGATTGAGGCGATGCTGAAGAAGAACCCGAAAGACGCCCGGGCCTTGGTGTGGCGGGGCAACGGCAAAACCGTGCGAGCGGGGCTGACCTTTTTGCGCGACCGCAAGCTGGAAGAAGCGCTGAAGCAGTTAGAAGATTCGCGCCGCGATCTGGATGCCGCCGTGGCCCTGCGCCCCAATGACCCCAACATTTACATGATGCGCGCCGCCACCCTTTATGTGCAGGAGATGTACTTCCCCCCCGAGCGGCTACCCCGGGTGGTGTACGAAACCCTGCGCGACGACTGCCTGCGCTTTATCAAGTATCTGGGCGACCGGATCACGCGGGTCAGCATTCACGTGCGCGGCGAAACCTACGGCGAGCTCGGAATTGCGTACCTGCGCCTGGGCGAAAAGGAGAAGGCCCGCGCCGCATTTCAACGGGTGATTGAGCTCTGTCCCGGCACGGCCTACGCCACTCGGGCCAAACGCGAGATCGCCAACCTCGGTTGATAAACACAGCTCCTTAGCGCTTATTAGTTATACGGCATGTATAGGCCAATGCTAGTTCTCATCAAACACTGATCGTCAGTTTGGACTTTTGGGACTAAAGCCTCAAGTCGCTACTCTCAAACATCACCTAGGGATAATCGAGACATGGATAGTGCTTCCAAAACAAGGCGCAAATCGCTAGCCACTATCTCATTTATCGCTACGGCAATGAGCCTTCTCCTTGTTGGCGCGCTTGCTGGGTTAACTCAAACGGAGCGTGACCAGCAAGCCAAGGCCCCAGAGCAAGCCTCTAGCTCTCTGCCTATCCCCTCCCCCAGCTACACTCTAGTCAACCAGCCTTCGCCTCAAGCGCTGTTCGATTCCGCGCTTGAAGACTTGATGGCTGCTGCCGAAAGTGAAGGTTTGGGCGACAATGTCGCCTGGAACAACATGCAGTGGATTCAAATTGAGCGAGAAGATGGTATTCTTGTTCGATGGGAATTCAATTCGTCTGGACGAGTGACGCACTATCACTTTGGGGATCTTAGTGTTCGTCTCCATGTTCCTGGCAATATAAAACTGGGATACGACTTGAAAGGCTACAACGAACAAAGCACTTCCTACACTCGCTGGCATGGGACTGTTACGAACGGAGCTGGGCAAGTCATTGGGGCTAAATGGTACCCAACGGGACAGGTCGTAGGT
>NZ_JBKOUC010000038.1:0-11639 GCF_046764815.1 Aphanothece stagnina RSMan2012 | reverse complement strand
CGCTGCGTCCGTTCCAGTTTCGACCGCATGTCCCCGTGGTGCGGTCCATCCGGCGGGCCATCCAGTGGCTCTGGCACCAGGAGGGCAACCCCGGCCAGCGGGCCCGGGGCCAGGCCGCCGGGGTGTTCTGCGGCTGCTTTCCCTTCTTCGGACTGCAGACCCTGCTCGGCGTGGCCCTGGCCAGCGTGGTGCGCGGCAATCACCTGCTGGCGGCGGCGGGCACCTGGATCAGCAATCCCTTCACCTACCTGCCCCTGTACTGGTTCAACTTCAAGCTGGGCTGCCTGCTGCTCGGTCCCGGCATGGGCTGGCCCGGGCTCGACACCCTCCGCAGCGGGGCGGTGTGGCAGCTGGGCTGGTCATTCACCAGCAGGATCCTGGTGGGATCACTCCTGGTGGGCCTGGCGGCCGGACCGGGCCTCGGCTGGCTCTACTGGCGCTGGCTGATGCAGACCAGTGGCCCCCTGCCTGGATACCGGGCTGGGCAGGAGCCTGACCAGGGATGAGCCTGGGCAGGACCAGCTCCAGGCAGCCGGGGGCAGATTGGCTCAGGAATTGGCGAGACCGGGGAAGACCATCAGGTCAATGTGGCCACCGGTGGGATGGCGCCACTCGCGGAACTCGGCGGCCAGGGCACTGTGTTCCTGGCTGAGGCACTGGGCCTGGAGGTCCTGCAGGCGCTGGTGGACCAGATCGAGCGTGTTGTCGATCAACTGGGCGGCCTGTTCAGAGGTCATGGCTTATGCGGCGATGGAGCTGGTACGGCGCTGGGGATCGCAGCCAGGGGCCGGGTCCAAGGTGTGGGGTGGTTGTAGGCAGACCGCTCGGAGCGAGCTGTAGCGGCAGACACCCGCTCCGTGGCGCTGTGCGCAGATGCACACCACCTGCACAGCAGGCCACTCCCCTCAGCCGAGGCCGACGGCCTCGATGGCGGGCGCGAAGGCCACGGCGAGCAGGGGATTGGCGCGCATCGCGAGCGGCTCACAATGGAATCAGCCATGGAATCAGCTCCGTTGGCGGCTCCCATGCCAGCTCATCCTCAGGATCGTGGTCGCAGCGCTGGAGGGGCTTCAGGACAGGCGCCCGCAGCCCTTGCAGCGTCCTCAGCTGCGGCGGTGCTGATGCTGCCGATGCTGGGACTGGCCGCCGCGCCCACGGGCAGCATGACGGGGGCAGCGCCATGCCCGGCAGCAGCGGTGGCTCAGATCGACGGGCTCTACCGCTGGCATCTCGCCCGGCAGCACGCGCGGGGGCCGGTCGACCTCACGAGCCAGAGCGCCCGTTTCACGCCAGAACTGCTGGAGCAGCTGCAGGCGGCCTACCGGCTGGGCCCTGCCGACGGGGGGTTCGTGGACTTCGACGTGTTCAGCGGCACCCAGGTGAGCACCTTCGGCGCCAGGGTGCTCCGTTGTGCCCCTGCCGCCGATGGCCGTCTCGAGGCGCTGGTGGCTGTGCAGGCCGGGCTCCGCAACCACCCGCGGGAGGAGCCGGTGCCGTTGCACTACCTGCTGCAAGCGGCTGCCGGCGGTCGCTGGCTGATCGCCGACATCACCTACCCCGGCGAGCCCGGCTTCCGTCTGAGCGCGTTCCTCTCCGAGCTCACGCCCGTAGGCGGCTATGGCTTCGACTGGCGGCAACCGGCAACAGCCCGCTGCCGCCCCATCACCGCGGTGGAGGCGGCGCGGCTGCGCCAATGCCGGTTCGAGCGCAACGGCACAGCCTTCGGACTGAAGTCGCCGTATCACCGCTGCAGGGGAGCGGGACGCAGTGAAATCCTCGTGTATCCCTCAGCGCCGGCCTGCGGCACGGCCCTGGACACCATGGAGAGCCATGGCCCCTGACCCCGAGGGGCTCCCCTCCAGATGGATCCGATGGCTCGCTCAGCCCACGCCGGTGCGGCAGATGTCGAGCACATCCGCCATGGAGCGGATCTGGTTCATGGTGGTGGTGAGCTGGGTGGCGCTGAGCAGTTCCACCCGCAACTCGATGCGGGCCGGCTTGCCGGGGGTGGTGCGCACACGGGCATCGCTCACGTTGATGCGGTGGTCGGAGAGGCGCATCAGGATGTCCTTGAGCACGCCCACCCGGTCGAGCACATCAATGCGCAGCTGCACCGGGTAGCGGCGCTTGTCCTGATCGCTGGCGGCGGGATTCCAGCGGACCGGCAGACGGCGTTCGGCCGGCACCTGGGCCACATTCGCGCAGTCCTGGCGGTGGATGGTGATCCCGTGGTTGCCGAGGGCCACCGCGGCCAGAATGGGCTCGCCGGGCAGGGGGCTGCAGCAGCCACCGAGGCGGTAGTCGAGCCCTTCCAGACCCAGGATGGCGCTCGCGGCGCCGTGGCCGGCGGAGGGGGCCGGAGCACTGACGTGCTCGGCATGAGCCGACACATTGCGGGCCAGCTCCTCGTTGCTGAGCACCGGAGCGGCGGCACTGTTGGCCAGCCGCAGCTCCTCCCGCAACCGGTTCAGCACCTGGTGGAGCGTCACCCCACCGAAACCGAGATTGGCCAACAGGTCGTCGGTGCCGACCAGGTTGCAGCGGCGGGCCACCCTGGCCATGGCCTCGCCATTCAGCAGGGCATCGAAGCCATCGCGGCCCAGCTCGCGCTCCAGCAGTTCGGTGCCGCGCTGGATGTTGGCCTCACGGTGGCTCTTCTTATACCAGGAGCGGATCCTGTTGCGGGCCGTGGGGGTGGCCACGAAGTTGAGCCAGTCCAGGCTGGGGTGAGCCGTCTTCGCGGTGATGATCTGCACGAAGTCCCCGTTCTGGAGCGGCGTCGCCAGCGGGCAGAGGCGGTCGTTGATGCGCACGCCCTGGCAGTGATTCCCCACTTCCGAGTGGATGCGGTAGGCGAAATCAACCGCCGTGGAACCCTTGCGCAGCCCTACCACATCACCGTTGGGCGTGAACACGAAGACCTCCTCATCGAAGAGGTCTTCCTTGATCGAAGCGAGGTAGTCGTTGCTGTCCTCGGCACCGCCATCCTTCTGCCAGTCGACCAGCTGGCGGAGCCAGTTGAACCGTTCGGCATCATTGCCGGTGGAGGCAGGTGATCCACCCTCCTTGTATTTCCAGTGGGCAGCGATGCCATATTCCGCCACCTGGTGCATGTCCGCCGTCCGGATCTGAACCTCGATCGGTCGGTGCCGGCCGATCACCGCCGTGTGAAGCGATTGGTAGCCATTCGGTTTGGGCAGACCGATGTAATCCTTGAAGCGTCCGGGGATGGGTCGGAAGGTGTCATGCACCACCGCCAGGGAGCGGTAGCAACTTTCAAGATTCGGACAGATGATGCGCAGGGCCGCGACGTCGTAGATCTCGTGAAACGCCTTCTG
This sequence comes from Aphanothece stagnina RSMan2012, assembly GCF_046764815.1. NCBI lineage: Bacteria > Bacillati > Cyanobacteriota > Cyanophyceae > Chroococcales > Aphanothecaceae > Aphanothece > Aphanothece stagnina. Next base: position 8,301 of record NZ_JBKOUC010000038.1, on the reverse strand, counting down.
CTGGCGCTGCATCTTGCTCCAGATGCCATAGAGATGCTTGGGCCTGCCGCTCACCTCGCAATCAGCCAGGCTGGCGGCCGCCAGCCGGTCGCGCAGGAGCTGCACGGTGACCGCCAGCCGGTCCTCCCGCTCGCTGCGCTTGGTGGCGACCTGCTGCTGCACGTCGCGGAAGGCCTCCGGCTCCAGGATCTTGAAGGAGAGATCCTCCAGCTCCCACTTGAGCCGCCCGATGCCGAGGCGGTTGGCCAGGGGGGCGTAGATCTCCCGGGTTTCCCGGGCGATGCGCAGCTGCTTCTCCGGCTTCAGCGCACCGAGGGTGCGCATGTTGTGCAGGCGATCGGCCAGCTTCACCAGCACCACCCGAATGTCGCTGGCCATGGCCAGGAACATCCGCCGCAGGTTTTCGGCCTGGGCCTCCGTTTTGTTGTTGAAGTGAATCCCGCCGAGCTTGGTGACCCCTTCGACCAGGGCCCGCACCTCGAGCCCGAAGTGCTGCTCCAGCTCCTCGGGGGTGACATCGGTGTCCTCCACCACATCGTGGAGGAAGCCGGCGGCGATCACGCTCGCGCTGGCGCCGATGTCGCGGAGCAGATCGGCGACGGCGATCGGGTGGATGATGTAGGGCTCGCCACTCGCCCGGTACTGGCCTTCATGAAGCTGGAAGGCGAAATCAAAAGCCGAGGCCAGCAGGGCCTCGGCATCGGTGGGACAGCTGTCGCCGGAGCCTGGGGGGACGTGCTCGACGCAGCGCTGCAACCACTCAGGCAAGGGCACCCCGTAATCACCGGGGTGGGTGATGGGACGGCGGGCCAGGGGCGCGCAGACCGTGTTCCGAGCCGACTCCCGACAGGGGGGAGGTGTCCCGGGCGGTGACGGCTGATCAGGTGATGGCGTCTCGGCGGAGGTGGGCTTGACTCCTGCCGAAGGGGTGACAAGGCCCGGAGGGCTGGCCCGGCCGGTGTCGGCGGACTGGCTCCCGGGCTCCTGCCGAACCGCTGCCGCTCCGGAGCCGGGAGCGGCCTCCAGGGATGGGTTCGGATCGGAGACTGCGCGGAGCATGCCACCCTGCGGAGCTTCCCAATCGTATGCAGGCACCGTCACAGAACGGCTGATGTCCGTACCCACAGACCCAACCTGGTCCCCATGACCGACCCCGTGCTGTCCCTGAAGGATCTGGTGGTGCGCTATCCCGGTGCGGAGCGTCCCACCCTCGACGGTCTCGATCTGAACCTGAACCGGGGAGAGACCCTGGCCCTGGTGGGCCCCTCGGGCTGCGGCAAGAGCACCGTGGCCCGGGCGGTTCTGCACCTGCTGCCCCAGGGCAGTCAGTGCACCGGCAGCCTGGCCCTGGCGGGGGCCGACCCCCGGCAGCTCCGCCGACCTGCCCTGCGAAGACTGCGGGGCGAAGCGGTGGGTCTGGTGTTCCAGGACCCGATGACCCGGCTGAATCCCCTGCTCACCGTGGGCGGGCATCTGGCCGACACCCTCGAGGCCCACCGTCCGGGCTGGAACCGGCAGCAGCTGCGGGAGCGGGCGGAGGATCTGCTGCAGCGGGTGGGGATCAGCACCGATCGCTACAGCAGTTACCCGCACGAATTCAGTGGCGGGATGCGTCAGCGGCTCGCCATCGCTCTGGCGATGGCCCTGAAGCCGCCGCTGGTCATCGCCGATGAACCCACCACCAGCCTGGACGTGGCGGTGGCCATGCAGGTGATGGCGGAGCTGGCCGACCTGTGCCGGGAAGCGGGCAGCGCCCTGCTGCTGATCAGCCATGACCTGGCGATGGCAGGGCGCTGGTGCGACCAGATCGCCGTGCTGGAGCAGGGCCGCCTGGTGGAGCGGGGGCCAGCTCGGGACGTGCTGGTGGCTCCACGCTCCTCCCTGGCCCAGCGGCTGGTGGCCCGGGCGCGGGAGCGGGAGGGACGGGCGCGCACGGCAGCGGAGCCGGGGGCTCCGCTGCTCGAGATCAGGGGTCTGCGCTGCTGGCATCCGCTTCCCTCGGCGCCCTGGCGGCCCCGCTGGCTCAAGGCCGTCGACGACGTGAGCCTGACGCTCGGTCGGGGGGAGACCGTGGGTCTGGTGGGCAGCTCAGGCTGCGGCAAGAGCACCCTCTGCCGTGCCCTGATGGGATTGGCGCCGGTACGGGGCGGGGAGGTGCGGCTGCAGGGCACCGACCTGCGCCGGCTGCACGGGGAGAAGCTGCGGCAGGCCCGACGGGGCATCCAGATGGTGTTTCAGGACCCCCTGGCCTGCCTCAACCCACAGATGAGGGTCGGAGAAGCGGTGGCCGATCCCCTGCTGATCCACGGCATGGCCGGCCCCGCCCAGGCCAGGGAACGGGCCCGGGCCGCCCTGGCGTCGGTGGGCCTGACCCCACCGGAGGCCTTCGAGCAGCGGCTGCCGCGCCAGCTCTCCGGCGGCCAGCAACAGCGGGTGGCGATCGCCCGGGCCCTCATCCTCGAGCCCCGGGTGCTGCTCTGCGACGAAAGCGTCAGCATGCTGGATGCCGAAGTGCAGACCGATGTGCTGGCTCTGCTGCGGGAGCTGCAGGAACGCCTCGGCCTGGGGATGCTGTTCGTGACCCACGATCTCGCGGTGGCCAGTGGCTTCTGCCATCGCGTGATCGTGCTCGACGGCGGCCGCATCGTCGAGGAGGGTCCCGGCCCGGACCTCCTGCGCAAGCCCCGGTCCAGCGTCACCCGCACCCTGGTGGAGGCCTGTCCACGCTTGCCGGCCGTGCCTTAGCGGGCTCCCTCGGGCGATCCTGGAAGCAGCAGCGGCGCTCCGCTCCCAGGGCGATGCCATCCACCGCTCAGAACCTTCCCCGCCGGCGCAGAAGCGACAACAACCGCTCGAAGACTTCCGGGAGCGGCGCCTCGCACACCAGCCGCTCCCCGCTGATCGGATGATCCAGGCCCAGCTGCACGGCATGGAGTGCCTGGCCCGGCAGCTCCACAGGCAATCGGCGGCAGCGTGAGTACACCGGATCCCCCACGATCGGATGGCCCATGTGGGCACAGTGCACCCGGATCTGGTGGGTGCGGCCGGTATCGAGCTTGAAGCGCAGCAACGCATAGTCACCGAGCCGTTCCACCACCTGCCAGTGGGTGCAGGCGTGCCGACCGCTGGCATCGCTCACCACCGCGTATTTCTTGCGATCCTGCGGGTGACGGCCGATGGCACCGATGATCGTGCCGTGATCGCCCGCCGGCTGGCCGTGGACCACCGCCAGGTACTCGCGCGACGCGATGCGCTTCTGGATCTGCACCTGCAGCTTCACCAGAGCCTCCTGACTCTTGGCCACCACGATGCAGCCGGTGGTGTCCTTGTCGAGCCGATGCACGATGCCCGGACGCATTTCTCCGCCGATGCCGGGCAGATCGGGGCAGTGATGCAGCAACCCATTCACCAGGGTGCCGTCCCTGTTCCCTGGAGCGGGGTGAACGGTGAGACCGGCGGGCTTGTTGAGCACGATCAGATCAGCGTCCTCGTAAAGCACATCCAGCGGCATCTCCTGGGCCACCAGATACGGGAGGGGTTCCGGCGGCGGCATCCACAGGCTCACCGTGTCCCCCTGCCGCAGGGGGGTCTTGGCCCGGCCGGTCACTCCGTTCACCCGCACGTAGCCGGCATCGATGAATTTCTGAATGCGGGCGCGGCTCTGCTCAGGGCGCTGGGCCACCAGCCAGCGGTCCAGCCGCATCGGCAGGGGCCTGGGATACGTGAGAGTCAGCTGCTCGCCGTCCCCTTCGCCGAAGCCGACGCTGGTGTGAGCCATTTCCATGGCATTGACCGTAAGAGCTGAGCCGGCGATCCCGGAAGGGACGGGCTGGACGGACCTGGCGTTCGCGGGAGCCGTGGGGAAGCTGAGCATGTCAGGATCGTTCCAACGCACAGGGTGCAGTGCGAGTTCTTGGGATTTCGGCCTATTACCACGACAGTGCCGCTGCACTTTTGGTGGATGGCGACGTGGTTGCGGCAGCGCAGGAAGAGCGCTTCAGCCGCAGGAAGCATGATGCCAGCTTCCCGATGCAGGCGGCTCGCTTCTGCCTGGAGAGCCAAGAGATTCATCTGGCCGATATCGATGCAGTGGTTTATTACGAGAAGCCACTGCTCACCTTTGAGCGATTACTGGAAACATACTTGGCCTCAGCTCCCCGCGGAGGCCGCTCATTTGTGGCTGCCATGCAGGTGTGGCTCAAAGAAAAGCTCTTCCTCAAGAGTCAGATCAAGGAGCATTTGCGCACATTGTCAGCTGAGATGATCGAAGCATCCAGTTCGGAGCAAGACTCTCAGCTGCCCCAGTTGCTGTTTTCTGAACACCATCTCTCCCATGCGGGCGCAGCGTTCTATCCAAGTCCTTTTGAGAAGGCAGCTGTGCTCTGCATGGATGGCGTGGGTGAGTGGGCCACCACCTCTGCCTGGCTGGGCAAGGGCAACACGCTCAAGCCACTGTGGGAGATCAGTTTTCCCCATTCTCTGGGGCTTCTCTATTCCGCTTTCACCTACTACTGCGGCTTCAAGGTAAATTCGGGCGAGTACAAGTTAATGGGCTTGGCGCCTTACGGGCGCCCCGTGCATGTCCAGGCGATCAAGGATCATCTGGTTGACATCAAGGATGATGGCACTTTCAGACTTGATCTCAGCTATTTCAAGTTTCATCGCGGCTTCCGGATGACGGGTCGCAGGTTTCATGCGTTGTTCGGGCAGCTGCCCCGCAAGGGTGAATCGGAGCTCACGCAGTTCCACATGGATCTTGCCGCTTCGATTCAGGCGGTCACCGAGGAAATCGTCTTGAAACTCGCTCGCTCTTTGCATGCCGAAACGGGAGCCACCAACCTCTGCCTGGCCGGTGGGGTAGCCTTGAACTGTGTGGCCAATGGCAAGTTGCTGCGCGAGGGTCCTTTCCAGGAGATCTGGATTCAGCCTGCCAGTGGCGATGCCGGTTCTGCCCTGGGTGCGGCCCTCGTGGCTTGGCACCAGCACTTCGCTCAGCCCCGCACACCCGCCGTGGGCGATGGCATGAAGGGCACGTATCTTGGCCCCCGTTTCTCCAATGCCGAGATCTGTACCTATCTTCAACAGATCAAGGCCCCTTTCCTGAGCCTTGAGGATGCCCATTTGTTCGAGAGGTTGGCTGAACTGCTCGACCAGGGCAAGGTGATCGGCTGGTTCAATGGTGCCATGGAGTTTGGCCCCCGCGCACTTGGAGGTCGCTCGATCATCGGTGATCCACGCAACCAGCAGATGCAGAGCGTGATGAACCTCAAGATCAAGTATCGCGAAAGCTTCCGCCCTTTCGCCCCTTCAGTTCTTGAAGAGGAAGTGTCCAGTCAATTCGAGCTTGAAACCAGCAGCCCTTACATGTTGCTTGTGGCACCCGTGAAGGCCTCACTCCGCATTCCGATGTCGCCCGAGCAGCAGGAACTGTTCGGCATCGAGAAGCTCAATGTGCCACGCTCCCAGCTGCCTGCTATCACACACGTTGATTACTCTGCTCGGGTGCAGACTGTGAGCCCTAAAACAAATCCTCGTTACTACAATTTAATCAAAGCCTTTCATCGACGCACGGGTTGCCCAACTCTGGTGAATACGTCATTCAATGTACGCGGTGAACCCATCGTGTGCACCCCTCAGGATGCCTATCGCTGCTTCATGCGCACCGAGATGGATGTGCTGGTGCTGGAGAATCAGCTCTTGTTCAAGGAGGATCAGCCCAGCGCCGAGAGTGATGAGAGATGGCTTCAGGAATTTGAACTCGACTGAACCTATGGCACGTTCTTCCTCCGCTCTCACTCCAGGCACCAGACAGCTGCGGGAATTCGGCCTGCTGGTCGGAATCGGGTTCCCGATCCTCTTCGGTTGGTTGCTTCCAGCCCTGCGGGGCCATGGGGGGCCGATCTGGCCGTTCGTGATCGGGATTCCCTCGCTGGTGCTGGCACTGGTCGCTCCCCGGCTGCTGGCCTGGCCGTACCGAGGCTGGATGGCCCTCGGCCATGGCCTGGGCTGGGTGAACAGCCATCTCATCCTGGGAGCGGTTTTCCTGCTGGTGCTCCAACCCATTGCCCTTGTCATGCGCCTCTTCGGCCATGACCCCCTGCGACGTCGCCCCCATGACGGCACCACCTACCGCGAGCCCTGCCAGCGCCCAGCCCCTAACCTGACCCGAATCTTCTGAACCCTGGCCGATGGAAGTTCTGCTGGATCTCGCCCAGGATATCTGGGATTATCTCAAGGTTCGCAAGAAGTACTGGTTGGCACCGCTGATCATCACGATCGTCTTGATGGGCGCTCTTCTGGTGGCAACTCAGGGTTCCGTAGTAGCCCCATTCATCTATTCGATCTTCTGAGAGGCGTGCAGAAACCAACCGGCCCGTGGCTCCAGATGGTGGCAAATGGAGTCTTGATGCTGGGCTCTGTGGCCATGGCGTTCGTGCTGTGCAACGCCGCCTTCATCATCTGGATCCGCGTTGCGGGTGGCCAGCAGCAGGGCTTCCCCCGCAGGGCCGTTGGCAATCTGCCGGCACCCTTGCGACTCTCCTACCCGTATCTAGGCAAGACTGGTGGACCTGAAGACATTGCGCTGCTGGGCGACAGTTACGTGGAAGGCGCGGGTGATGATTTTCTGCTCGGCTCCAACGATTATTCTCTCGGCCACCATCTACGTGCGCTAACTGGCTTCGGATTTCTCCCCTTCGGCGTTGCTGGCTCCTTCCTTCCCCGCTCGATCGCGATCTACAACACCGCCCTGAGTTCGGGCTTTTTCCCACTTTATCAAGGTCGGCCACGTAGCTTATGGCCCCGGCGCCATTTGTTGTTCTTCTATGAGGGCAACGATCTCGACGACTTTCTCCAAGCAAATCGGCGCTCTTCCAGCAGCCGTTCCCTGCAGAAATCCATGGTGGAGCAACTGTCCTGGCAGGATCGCTTTCTCCCGCTCTCGCGGGTCTTGGGACGTCGTTTCCGAGCTGGCTGGAAGGCCGCCCGGGAGACCCAGGCCACACCACTGGGCAGTCCTTCCAGCAGATCAAGTATCAACCGATTCTGCGGCGACCACTACTGCGTTGCATATGGCACCAGCCAGGCTGCAGCTCCAGAATTGAGCGATCATCAAGTACAGGAAGCACTGCTGGGCACGGTGAAAGCCGTCCAGCAATTTCAGTCAGAGCGACCCGGCACGCAGGTCTGCCTGGTGTACATACCCTCACCCGCCACTCTCTACCAGTCAGAGACGCCCATCGTGTTTCAGAGCTATGGAACCGGTGCGGAGAATCCAAGCGGCCGGATCAGCCCTGAGGCCAACAGGCAACGCAGTCTTGCGATGCGCCGCCGTCTGAGCAGCCTGCTGGCGGCTGGGCCGAAGCCGGTGCCGTTCTTCGATGCCACACCGGCCCTGAAATCTCTGGCCCGCACTCGCTTCCTCCATGGTGAGCAGGATCCCAAGCACCTCAACCGACAGGGCCTCCAGGGCTTGGCCCGTGCCGTGGCTTCGGCCCAGCTTCCCTGCCTCAGACCCCTGAGCCCAACCTCCTGAGCGGTGCATCCACGTCCGCGCCATGGACTTCATCGGGCATCGGGAAAGGCCACAACGGCCCTGAGATTCACGGTTGTTCCCTGAGGCTCCACAGGCAGCTGCCGCTTCGGCGAATCCCCATGTTGATGGGGCGATCCCGGGGTTCGCCCATCGTGGCCACTCCATCGTCGCCAACTCCATCGTCTCCAACTGAAGAGGCCCTGCGGGAGTTCAGCTTTGGCGAGCTGGGTTCCTGCGAGTTGGCCGCTCGCCTCTGCCGGCAACGAAGCCTCCCATCAACCCGGCAGCTCCAGAGCCAGCGCCCCCAGCCGCGAGCAGCGGAAATCGTCGAGCAGCTTCGTGGCCATGCGCAGACAATCCCCGCCCGTATGGCGCTGGGCGGCCTCCAGCAGCCAGGTCTCCCCATCGGGCCCTCCGGTGGGAAGCCGCCCCGGGGAGAGCCCGTAGCGCCGCTGCAGCAACCCCGCCGGCACGCCGGCGTGCGGCTCCGCCTCGAGCAGGGTGAGCAGCTGGATGAAGGCCAGGGCTGCAGCCTCGTTGTCGTAGGCGGCCTGGCCGATGTCGTCGCAGAGGGCCAGCCGCAGGGCGGCCTGCTGGTCATCCAGCCGCGGTGGCAGGACACCGGGTGCATCGAGCAGGTCGAGATCCTGGCCCAGACGCACCCAGCGCAGGCTGCGGGTGACACCGGCGCGGCGGGCACTGTCCACCACCTTCTGGCGAACCAACCGGTTGATCAGGGCGGATTTGCCGACGTTGGGGAAGCCGAG
>NZ_JBKOUC010000037.1:0-12064 GCF_046764815.1 Aphanothece stagnina RSMan2012 | reverse complement strand
TTCACCATCGTGCAAGGGTTTGAAGCGGTGACGGGGCCGGTCGTGACCGGGGACAGCATGTTCCTGGGTGGCCAATCGTTCTTGCCCGATGTGATCTCAGGCATTTTCCCGCCCACGCCTTCGGGCATCGTGGTGGGGGCCGATGCGATCATCAGTGCCAACGATCCGTTCGTGAAATCGAACTCGGTGCGGCCGTGGCACAACCAGCTCTACGCCCTGGATGGCGCAACGGGCCCGTTCGACTTTACGAACGCTCGCCCGGCGACCGCCCTCCGGTGGCCGCAAGTGCGAGGCATCGAAAGTATCGATGACCTGCGCGTGCGGGTGCTTCAAGCCGCGACCTCAACCGGTCTGGTGAGGGGCGTCGCCGCCGGAAACGGACGGATTGTCGCCATCACCGAAGCCGGGGTGGATACCTTTGAGCAGGTGCAGTTTGTGGTGGCCGACAGCGGACGCGTTTCGCAGTTCGACCCCAGCGGGAACCCGCTTTGGAGCACCCAAGCCACCATCCAAAGTGGCGAAAGTGCCCCGAACTCCACCGCTTCGGCCGTCCGCCGACTCAGCGAGCCCACGCGCCTGTACCGCCTGAGCAATGGCAACTACGCCATTGTGGATGCGGGCGGCGATGCGGTTTTGATCACGGATGCCACCGGGCGCGAAGTCCGCCGCCTGCAAACTCTCCGCATTCACCCGCGCCGAGTTCCTGAAGGTGCGAGCCTTTCCTCACCGCGCGAGCTGCGACGCCCGATGGACGTGAGCAACTACGTCACTCGGCGTAACCAATCCGAAGTGGCGGCCGCGTTCCCCGGCGAAACCTTGCAAGGGGGCGCGACGGATGAGCTTTGGGATCACTGGCTGATTGCCGATGCCGGGAACGGACGGGTGGTGGAACTCATTGATCGCTACCGCCTTGACTTCCGCGGTCAAATCGAAGGTCTGGTGCGCTACGCGCAAGCCGGAGAAAACGAAGGCGACGGATTTGTGACCGCCCAGGGCGTGCTGCTGTGGCACACCCCCGAAAACCTGAGCGCCAAGCGCTACGTGTACAACTCGATCTCGCGGCAAAGTCTGCCGGGAGCAAGCGGGCCGCGTAACGTTTACGCCTTCGGTTTCGGGAACGTCGAGCCCTCACGCGGATCGTTCGGTTTGGATAGCCCGGGCGTGCCCCCGCAAGACCGCGCCACCGGTGCGGGTGGGGTCGTGCTCTTCGATGGTTCGGACACCGCCGTCATCACCGAGTTCTTGTTCCCGGCCATCGCGGCCAACACGTTTGTCGGAAGCAACGGTTCGGGCGGGTTCACGTTTAACCTCCCAACGACTCTGCGTCCGGTTGAGCGAAGGCTCATGGTCGGATTGCGCGCGGTCACGGTGGGTCGTAACCCCGCCGGTCGGCCGACGCTCATGGTGACCCTGGCCGATGGTATCTATGAGCTCGAGCAAGATCTCGTCGCGGCCGGGAACCCCTGGGTCGTGCGCTGGATGCTGCCCGAAGCGGCTTATGTGGCGATGCGCCGACCGCGCACCGGAACCACCTTTACGCTGGCTCAGCTTCAAAACAACCCGGCTCGATTCCAGCCCGCCTATGCGCGGCGACTGGAAAGTGGGGACGTTTTGCTGGTGAACAGCTATCAAGGTCGCCGGTTCAATTCCACGGATCCTGAAGGCTTCAAGGGCGAAGTGATTGTGGTAGACGGTCGATTTGTGAGCGCCGCGCTGCCCATCACGGAACCTGGCTTCAACTTTAATCGCCCTAACCTTGGGTTTAACAGCCTGAGCGTTCTCTTTGAACTTCCGCCGGTGCAAGGCATCCGCGGCATCGTGAATCCGATCTTTGCCGAGCGGCAATAACGACCATGCGTAAGACATTCGATGCGAAAATCTTGACCACGGGGCTGACCCGTGTCGTGACCGTCGCGGCGGCGATGGCCCTGGTCGGGGCCGTGGCCGCCCAAGAATGGCGCACGTTCCAAGGCGATCCCTCTCGGCAGGGCCGCTCTACGCCCGAACCCACCCAAGTTCTGCCGGAAACGAGCTGGAACAACGTGGGTCGTGCCTTCCTGCGCTGGTGGGATCCCATCTTCCAAGAAGGCGGCACGATCGACAACGATCGGATTGCGCAGACTTCGAGTACCGGCACGTGGATCGATCCGTTCCCGGCCGGTTTGGTGAATCCCAACCCTCCCACGCTGGCGGCCTTTTTCACCCTCAACAACTTCCTGGATCCCTGGTATCGGGTCGCCGTAACCAGCACCAGCACCGCTTCGACGGAAACCAACCCCACCGCCGGTGCCACGGCCGTGTACACCTGGCGCATCGAGGGTCTGCAACCGGGTGCTGAGTACACGGTGGAAGCCAACATCCTGGCCGGGCCGACCAACATCCAGCCCGATGCGGGCGTCGGGCCGGTGGATATCCGGTTCCAAGCGCGCTACTTTGTTTACGAAATCACCGACAACAACGGCACGAACACGGTCATCGTGGACACGTTCACGCAGCCGGGAGGTTTTGCCAACCTTGGCCAGCGCACCAACAACTCCCCCATCACCTTTGTGGCGGGGAATGGCCCCACCAACAACGGCCAAATCACGGTACGCCTGTACAACACCATCGTCCGAGATAACTTTGGCAACCCGCTCGATACCACGGCCCAACCCGGGAACGATGTGGTGTACGCCGATGCCGTCCGCGCCGTAGGCAACACGGTTCGTGATGGTCGATACGTGGCCAGCCCGGTCGTCGGCCAACTGCAAAACGCCGCGCCTGTGGTGCCCAGCACCGTGAGCAACCGCCGCGTTTACGCCGCCCGCAACGAAACCGCTACGGTAGGCGCGACGGGTCGCACCTACAACATCGGCGCGCTGTCGTCTTTCATCTACAACGGTGGACTGGCCAATGTGGCTCAGCCGCTGCGCCGCAACATGGTGTGGTCGTGGCCTGCCGCCCGTCCCAACGATTTGACGCTGGCCGAAAGCGATCGCTATGCGGCGGATCGTCAGGCTTGGTTGACCGGTGGCCCGGCTGCAGCGCCGCGCACCCAGCACCGCGTTCAACTGGACAACCTGAATGCAGGCACCAGCTTCAGCGGCACCTTTGCCACGGGCAACACCTTTACCGGCGTCGGCCCCAACTATCTGGCCGCTCCGGCCTCGGCTGCCGCCACCGGAAACGTGATTTGGCGCGGCGACCTGCCTGAAGGTCGTTACACCCTGCAAGTCTTCTTGCCGAGCGACGACTTACCGGCGGATCTGGCCCAAAACGTCACCTACACGCTTCGCCGCAACGGAGTCGCCATCGACACCTTTGTCCTGAACCAATCCAGCTTCAATGGCTGGGTTGCGCTCCCGGGTCAAGACGCCGAAGGCTACTTGCATACCGAAGCCGAACCCCTCACGCTGGAACTCACCAACCAGAGCACCAGCCCCAGCACGCGGCAGGTTTATGCCGATGCGGTTCGGTTCATCAAGGATGCCGATCTCAGCATCAACTCCACCCCGATCCTCGCCTCCAACGTGCCGATTCTGGACGGCGGACTGGTGAACCGGGATGTGGTGGTGGTCGCGCGTGAAAACGGACGCCTTTACTGCCTGGATGCGCACGGCAACGTGGGCACCGGTTTGACTCAGCGCGTCTACTGGACGTATCCGACCGAAAACCCGGCGGGCGATCCGAACGCGGCGGCCGCGGCGGACGGCGGAATCGCTGAAGTTCCGAGCGGGTTCGACCTGAGCTCGGGCGTGGTCATCGATGTCGCCGGGCAGTCGGTGCTCGTCATCGGCGCGGAAAATGGTCGCGTCTACGCCATCAACATGGCCGGTCGCGGCGATGGATCGGCCGAACGACGCTGGACTTACCCCGACGACTACAATCGCAGCACCCCGAACGGCCAGATGGGCTCGACCACGCTGGGTCGAATTCGCGGGGTGGCCGCAACGACCATCGCCGGCAACCCGGCCATCATCGTCACCACCGAAAACGGTCAGGTGATTGCCCTGGATGCCGACGGAAACCCGGCGGCCGGAACCACCACGGCGGTATGGCAATACGCCCCGGTGGCCCCGAACCTCATTGGACAAATCGATGCGCCCCCGATGGTGGCTGGCGGTCAAGTGTTTGTCCTGGCCCGCGATGGCGCCGCTCCGGCCAACGGACGGATCCACGCGCTGGATCTGAACACCGGCACCCTGAACTGGGCCCGCGCTGTGCGCCAAAACGGAACGACGCCGTTCAACGCATTTGGTGCGGCCAGCGGAGTTTATGTCCCGGCGGCCCTCAACCCGACGCTTGGCGATACGCTGTTTGTGATGGATGGAGCGGGCTATTTGGCCGCGCTCAACCCCGTCAACGGCGACTTCCGCTGGGATGACAACACCACGGCATCGGGGCCGGTGGGAAGCTTGGCCTTTACCCACCTCCGCACCGAAAACGCCGCGGGAACGCTGATTGTGAATGCGGTTCCGACGGTGCTTGTGGCCACGTCTACAGGCGTGCTGCGCGGCTTTTTTGCCGATGGCAGTGTCACCACCTCGGGCGAGCGCACGAACTGGGGCTTCTTCCTGGAAGGCGATGAGCAGCAGGCCTCCTTTGCCGTAGGCGGCTGGCCGAATGCGCCGGGCGTTCTGGCCGAACGCTCGCACCTGTACATTGGCGACAGCGACGGCATTTTGTACGCCTTCAGCTCCGAAGACGACAACAACTCGATCCCGCCCATCACGCCGGGAACCCCGCCCGGATCGCCCACGGCTAACCCGAACGATCCGAATCAAGCGGAACTGAATGCGATGATTGAGCAGGACGACGTGCTGCTGGTCAGCCCGCAAACCTTTGCCGACCTGCAACTGCGGGCTCGCAATGGCACGCTCAGCTATGCCGACATCACGGCCGCCCAAACCACGCCGATCAACCGGCGCGCGTTTGAATACGGCGAGACCCTGTACGTGGTGGTGACGGACATCAACAGTCCGAGTCGTGCCCAAACCGCGGGTTACTTTGTGGAAGCGCAAATGACCAACGCGGGCACCGGCACCCGGCCGTTTGTGCTTCCGGTGTTCCCCGTAACGGGCGCTCCGAGCGATCAGGAAGGCGGGATTGCCTTGCTCAGCGCTCAGGTGCTGCCGTCGGGCCCCAGCGCTCTCCTTCCTGGTGAAGTGCGCGTTCGGGTGCGAGCCCGTGCCGCTTCCGGAGTCCGGGGTAACGATGTCCCGATTCGTACCGGAGCGGGCCTCGGGGCTCCTGCGGCCGATATCCGAGTGGCCAACCCGCTTGCGGTTGGGTTCACCAACACGGGCGGCACCACCTACAACCGCTCGGGCTTCACGCTCGATCCGTCCGTCACCACCGTGGCCGGCAATAGCCCGCTCGGATTAGACGGGGTGGATGGAAACGGTCTGCGTGTGCGCCAAACTTGGGAAAGCGGTTTTGGCCTCCCCGCCACGGCCACACAAGTGCCCAACGCCATCCTTGGCCCCGACCCCAATAACCGCACTCCGGTGAGTAACGGTCAAACGGGTCAGGCACGCATGGTGGTCAGCGACCGTTCGCTGATGACTCTGGTGTTCGGGAACAACCGAGGTCTGACGGGCGTGCGCGTCAATGCTCGCGACCTCAGCCACCAACCCATCACCGATCCCACCAGCTGGCCGGCTGACCCGTCGGATGTCCGCATCCGCCGTCAGTACGACCCGGTCACGGATCTGGGCATCTTTAAGCCGCTCAACGTGGGTCGCAACAAGACCAACTGGCGTTACCGCGAGTTTGAAGACTATCCGGCGGCATTCCCCAACCCGTCGGTGGACTACCCCGACCTGGCCCGAACCGGCCTCACCATGGTGAAGGAACTGTTCGGAACGTCGGAAGATCCGCTCTTCAATGGCGTGACGCTGCGCGCTCCGCAAATCGGGGCCACGGCTCTCAGCACGTACAACACGCCGGCGGGTTACGAAACCGGTCTGGTGCGGACGCTGGTCGATACGCAGTTCAACGTCAACTGGTCGGTACCGCGCTTCCAGCCGGGAACGCTCACCCGAACCGGAACGTTGCCGCCTCAGTACGTGGGTCGCCAAACCATTTACGTGGATAGCGGTAGCCCGGGCCTGGATAACAACGACATTGCTCGCCAAACCTTGATGAGCATGGATATCCGCCCTGAATCGCGGTTGAGCACCACGACGCCGACGGTCGATCTGGGAAGCCAGCCTGCCGGGGCCGGATTTGCCGGCCTGGTCGGCAACTTGCCGGTCACCAATCCGCGCGATCCTCTGAGCACCGTGAAGCCGAGCAATCCGGCGTGGAATTCGGGCCAACAGGCCATGTTCCAACCGTTCACCGTGTTCAACGATGGCAACACCAACTTGCTGAACGTGCGGGTGGCCAAGGGCTTCCAAAAGTTCTCGGGGAGCTCCATCTTGCCGGTGGCGCGGGTTCTGGAGCTGTTTATGCCTGGCATGCACGAAATGGCCTGGCTGGATGGCTCGCGGTACCTCATCACCGAGCTTGACCCCGATATGTCGCCCACCTTTGGCAGCGGATTTGACCCCGATGGGCAGATCATCCTGCAAAAGGCGCGACCGGGCGATGTGGGCCCCACCCGCCTGAGCACCAACCCGCGACGTCGGGCCAATGCCTTCCTGCGGGTCGATTCGGGCTTCTTGCTGAGCACCACGGCGTTCCCGCCGAGCGATCCTCGCATCGGGGTGGCTACGCCCATCGGCACGCCGGTGGGGCAGTACATCCGCCAAATCTTTGCCTTTGAAGATGATGCGGGCAGCAACGGCACCGTGACGGTTCCGGTTCTGGGCCCCTACGGCACAAGCCTGAACCCGATCAATGAAGCCTTCATCGATCCCGGGATCACCCTGCAGTTCACGGTGCGTGAGGCTCGCCTCACCAACCGCGAAACGACCAAGGCCGCTCCCAACGTGGAGCGACTGGTCGCGGGAACCGAGAACTTTGCCTGGGGCAACCAGCAGCCCGCCATCATGCGGACTCGCCAAGTGGGCCCCAACAACCTCTCGGATCTGCTGATCGCCTGGACTTCGGAGCGACCGGAATGGGTGCCCGTGGCCAAGATCGATGCGGATACGCGCCAAACGCGCCAACAACGCATCTTCTTGACCAGTCTGAGCAACCCGAACGTTCCGGCCGGAGCAGTGGGTGATACGCCGATGGATGACTTGGCCGCCTGGGTGAACGCGACGGCGGGACGCTGGTTCCACCATCGTCTCATCATCCCGGCTCCGGGAACCGAAGCGGGCTTGTTCCCGCTGCGCCCGGGTGAGTTCTTGCTAACGGCCGAAGGGTTCCGGTTCCACTCGCCGGCGTGGGTCTACAATGGATCGACCGATCCGACGACGGATCCTCTGGCCATTCGCCCGACGCGAACCGCCCAAGTGCTGAGCTTTATCGGCGAGGCCGTGGTCGGGGATGCGGGCGGAGCGCGACGTCGCGTGAGTCACCACTTTGTGGCCCGACTGGCGCCCGACGGAAGCGGTGGCTACACGATTCAGTCGATTGTGGTGGTGCCGGGAGAACGAGATGCCAGCCGCAGCCGCGCAGCGATTGTCGGCACCCTCAGCAACCTCAGCCTGTTCAGCATCACTCGCACGGGTGGACAACCGCAGCTCACCGTGGCTCCGGTGCCCGGCAGCCCGGCCTCACCTCCGGCCACCAGCCAGAGCCTGGGCCTCGGATCGCAGTTCGAATCCCTGTCCGGGGTTTCGGTGGTGCTCCGCCGGTTCCGCAATCTGGAAAATGAGCGCGCGGCCGATGTGTTCTTCACCGGTAAGGTGCGGGGACGGGCCAACAGTGAAGCCTTTATGGGCCAACTGCGTCTGAGTCAGCTGGAGCTGCTGCCGCTGGGTGATCCAGAATTCCCGTGGCGCATCTTTGAAGATCGGGTTGACCGCCTGGACTTCGATACCGCCACCGGCCTCTTCTGGAGCCCGGGTCTGGACTGGCGCTTGCAACAGCGCGACCTGGACAACTTCGACCTGTTTATGCGCCTGGCCGATGGCACGGTGCGTGACCTGGTCGACCGCACCCGCATCGGTGAAGCCGTTGTTGATCGCGAAACTCGCGAAATCACGTTCTTCAGCCGGGCTGGTGGCCAGATCTTCGTGGATGCACGTCGGGGCACCATCCGCATGAGCGGTACGGTGATTCCGCGCGGAGCCGAAGTCTTCCTCCAGTACTCACCCGCGTTCATTCGCGTGAGTGGAGCCACCGGAGGCATCCCCGTGACCTGGACCGATCCGAACGGAAACAACCGGTTCATTGCGGCCGGCGGAAACCGGGCGCGGGCGGCCAACTACACGGGTGTGAGCACGGTATTTGATGAGCGACTGCTCGGGGTGGAACTCCAGCCCGATCCGGCCCGCCAAGATCAAAACCTGACCGAAGACGCTCGGTTCTGGCGTGACTCCAACGGGTTCATTCCGGCGCTCAACGCTCCCATCCGACACGACCGGTTCTTCCTGGCCTTTACGCGCACCAGCACCGATGGCACCAGCGGAGCCCGACCGTTCCTGAGCACCATGCGCTTTGGGGTGCAGCTGCCTGGCCCCATCGCCATGAACAGCGTAGGCAACCCGGTGACGCTCTCGGTGATTACAAGCGCAGTCGCTACGTCCGAACCGGTCTACTACCATATCGATCCCAATCAAGGTCGCATCTACTTCCCGTCGGTGGCCGAAGGTCAGTTGGTTGAAGTCACTTACCGGGTGGCTCGCGCCGATGGCTCGGCCGGGGCGGTCATCACGCAGACTCTGCGTGTGGGCCCGATCTTTGAAACGGCCGAAGTCGCGATTCCGATTGAGCAGGTGGCCAGCGAAACTGACCTCCAAATCTTCCTGGATCCGTTTGGACTTCGGAACGTGGATCGACGTCGTCCGCCTCTGCTGTGGATGGCCTGGACCAGTACGCGCAGCGGTCAGCCCGACGTGTACTTCCAGACCTATGCGCCAAAGGTCACGCCGATTGTGCTGAACAGCGGCAACTAAAGGCGAGTCGGACAAACAATCACCTCTTCCTCCCAAACGGGGGAAGAGGTTTTTTTGCTTTTTGATTTGGCGACTTCTGAGCCCAGAGTGAGCCTGAATTTGAACTTAAAGCCCGCTCAATGCGTGTAACCTCGCCCATACTTTCCACCGTCTGATCCTCCGGGCGTTGAACTTCGGTTGACTCTGGCAGGGAGGGGGTGCTAACATCCTCCCGCGCGTGTCGATGAAGCAGCGCGAGTTTGGTCATGGCCAAGAAGTTAAGTAGCGTCCTCGGGATCGACATCGGAAGTCATAGCGTGAAGGTGGCTGAGGTCCGCATGCAAGGCGGCCGTCCAGTGGTGACGGCGCTTGGTATGGCGCGCACTCCCGAAGGTTCGGTCGATCACGTCGGCATCAACGATTTAGAAGGAACCGCCAATTCCATTCGCGAAGCCATCAACAACGCCGGTGCCTCGGTGGGTGATGCAGTGGTAGCGGTGGCCGGTCAAGGTTCCGTTTTGGTGCGTACTCTCGAAGTCCCCGTCATGAACGAAGGGGAACTGAAAGGGCACATGGAATGGGAAATCACCCGTAACATTCCGTTTGCCGAAAGCACCGTGGTGAGCGACTTTAAGGCGTTCCCGGCCGATTCTCCGCAGGCTCAGAACATGGATGTGGTGATGGCGATTGCCACCCAATCTTCCGTTGATGGCCTGATCGCGATTTTGAAGAAGGCGGGTCGCAAGCCGGCCGCCATTGATGTGGAGCCGCTTGGTTTGGCTCGCGCCCTGGCCTCCAACTACGATGGCTCCTTTGCGGGGCGCAACGTGTGCGTGGTGGAAGTTGGTCACAAAACCACGTCCATCAACATCTACCGCGATGGTCGGTTGCTGATGCCGCGGCAGGTGCCCATTGGGGGCGAACTGTTCACCCGCTCCATTGCCGACGCCACGGGCATGAGCATGAGCGATGCCGAGTTCGCAAAGTCGAATCAAGTGGAACTGCCTGATTCGGCCGTTGTGGCCCAGGCGCCCTCGTTCGGCGCGGCCCCCGTGGTGAGCTACAACCCGTTCGCCGATTCCCCCGGCGATGTTCCGGCCCCCTCGGTGACCGAAGCCATGCCCGCTCAGCCGAGTTCTGGTTTGAATCCGCAGGCCCAACAGATGTACGATGCGCTGTCTCCGGCGCTTGAAGAGTTTGTGGGTGAGGTTCGACGATCGATCGACTACTTCCGAGGGAAGGGTGGCGACGTCGATACCGTTCTCATTGCGGGCGGCGGCAGCCGACTGAAGAATCTGGAAGTTTTCCTGCGTTCGGCCCTGGCCATGCCGGTCGAACGGTTGGATCCGACCAAAACGGTTTCTGCGCAAACCAAGCGGGGCGACTACGGCGACCCGGCTGAATACGCAGTGGCCATCGGGACGGCGCTGCACATCGCGTACTAAACCATCATGAAGCTCAACCTTCTCCCAACTTCCGTAAGCCAGCAGGGCTGGACAACCGGGGCCATCGTGACTTCGGTTCTCCTGGTGGTGGTTTCGGCGCTTGCCTCGGCGGGATTGATTCTTGGTAGCCGGGCTAATCTTGACTCGGCTCGTAACGACGCTTTGCAGTACCAGCAAGGTGCGGCGGACGCCCTCGCGACCTCGCAGCAAGCCGATGCGCAGATTCAGCAAGTCGCGGTCATCGATCGTCACCTGAAGCTGGCCGAAGCCATGCGCAAGCACAATTCGGCTTACACCACGCTTTACGACGACCTGTTCCCCTACATCCCGGCTTACTTCCGGCTGGAAACGATCACGGCTGACCCGGTGAGCCCGACTCAGGCCTCGGTCACCATGACGGGTTATCTCCAGTCGTTCAGCCAGTACGCAGATATGTCCATCGCGCTGTGGAAGATTCCGGGCGTGGTGAGCGTCAGCCGGGCCGGTTACACGCTCGATCGAGCCAATGTTCCTCCCCTTTCGGAACTTGACCAAGACGGTCGCCCGATCCGCGATGGCGAAGAGCCCCTGCCGACCGATCCGTTTGAGCGGATGAACGCCTTGATTGAGCGCGCCGGTTCGGCTCCGAGCGGTTTCCAAAACACCGGAAACTTCGGTTCCAGCGAAACCCGAGTGCGCGGCGCCATGCCGGGCTTCTCGGCCGTGACGTACAGCATTGTCATTGATCGCGAGCTGCAGACGCCCGATCCTCGCGCTACGATCACCAGTGGTGGTGGTGCCGGTGCCGCTCCGGGCGGCGCTGCTCCGGCCGCACCGGGTGGATTTAGACCGGGTGGCCCGCCGCCGGGAACCACGGTTCCGGGTGCAACGGGTATCGATGCCGCTGGGGCCAATGCGCGCCCCGAGGATGATCGCTGAGAGGAAGTAGAACGATGAAGATTTCACCTTGGACAATCATTGTGGTGGGGCTCTCCATCAGCCTCATCATGATCAGCTACGCGCTGTTCCAATTTTTCCTTCCTAACTCCAACCAGGCCGCGTTGTTCCGCACTTGGGGTCAAGAGCTGAAGGCGGAAGCCGACAAGCTGCCCCGGGCCAAGAAGCGCGTCGAAAACGCGATTGAGCAGGTGAAGGAAGCGGAAGCGAAGTGGGATGTGGTGGTTCGCACCAAGACCCCGCCGAGCAGCGTGGAGTCGGGCGGCATCAATCTGGCCGTCGATCGCTACACCCTCACGGTTCACAGCCTGCGGTTCCGCGACAGCGTGCAGTCGGCCATCAACCGCCAAATGCGAAGCGGTGGCGTGACGGTGATCTCGGGGGCGGCGGTACCGGCTCCGACCGATGATCCGGCCACGATTCTCAGCTCCTACTACATGTATCCCGATAGCACCGCGATGCCGGTGGCCGTGTTTGACCTCGGTCAGGTGACGGTGCGTGGAACGTGGGATCAAATTCGGGCGAACATTGAAAACTGGTCGAACATGCCGAACTACCTGGCAGTGGCCGATAATGTCACCATCGTGGAATCGGCCGACCGACAGCTGACCGCTACCTACGACCTGACCGTGGTCGCGTTTGTCCGCGGTAAGGAAATCAGCCCGGCCATTCCGGCCGGCGGTGCAGCGGCGGCGGCGGCCCCGGGTGGCT
>NZ_JBKOUC010000036.1:0-15470 GCF_046764815.1 Aphanothece stagnina RSMan2012 | reverse complement strand
AACAGCAGCAGGCCGGACCACCCCACAAATACGAAGCGGTCGCGCTTGAGCCAGTCATCGAGGACGTCGAACCATCCCCGCTGCGGCAGGCGCCCTACAGCGATCGTCATGGAGGAAGCGGAATACCGGGCGATGGTAACAATCTTCGTGGGGATCGCGGGGCGGCTTGCAACGGGCTGAAACCCCTTGTCGCAACTGGCTTTTAAGTATTTCTTCCGATCCATTGGGGGCGCGGCGGCGGGGCGGGGCTCGCCAGGCGCCAAGATGGGCCCCGACCACCCCCTTGCCCTGGATGCCCCCCTCCGACGTGCTCGAGCAGCCCGTGCTCGGCTCTCGCCGCCCCTCCAACCTGGTGATGGCCGTGGTGGTGACCCTCGGTGGCGTCGGTTTCCTGCTCACCAGCCTCTCGAGCTATCTCGGGACCGACCTGCTGCCGGTGGGTCACCCGGCCGAGCTGATCTGGGTTCCCCAGGGGCTCGTCATGGGGCTGTACGGCCTGGCGGCGCTGCTGCTGGCCAGCTACCTGTGGGCCGTGATCGGCCTGGACGTGGGTGCCGGCAGCAACCGCTTCGACCGCTCGGCCGGGTCCGCCATGATCCGGCGCCGGGCCTTTCGCCAGACCATCGACGTGGAGATTCCCCTGCGGGACATTCAGGCCGTGAAGGTCGAGGTGCGGGATGGACTCAACCCACGTCGGCGCCTGGCGCTGAAGGTGCAGGGCCGGCGCGACATGCCCCTGACCCGGGTGGGTGAGCCAATGCCCCTGGCCGATCTCGAGCAGGCCGGTGCCCAGCTGGCCCGCTTCCTCGGTGTACCGCTGGAGGGTGTCTGAAGCGATGGCGAATGAAGCGATGGCGAAAACCTTCTTTTCATCCGGGTTGCTCTCCTCTCGGTTCCCTTCCTCCCGGCTCCCATCCGCCACGGCTGTGACCCCCGCCGAGGTCCCCACGGGGCAGCGAGGCTCGGCTCTGCGCTCCCTGGCGACCCGGCTGTTGCTGGGCAGCCTGCTGCTTCTCTCCCCGCTGCTGGTGGTGTCCTGTACCGCCAACGGGGGACCCAGCCGCCAGTCCCTGGGCTGTGCCACCGCCGCCACACCGTGCCTGAGCGGGCCGGCCACCGTGGCGATGCAGACGACCCGGGGCGAGGTGCAGTTCCAGCTCGATGGCCGTGCGGCCCCGCTCACGGCGGGCAACTTCGTCGATCTGGTGAAGCGCGGCGCCTACAACGGAACCGTGTTCCACCGGGTGGTTCGCGAACCCACCGCCTTCGTGGTGCAGGGCGGCGATCCGCTCAGTGCCAACCCGGTGGTCCCACCGACGCAGTACGGCACGGGGAACTTCATCGACCCCTCCACCGCCGAAGCCCGTCTGATTCCGCTGGAGATCAAACTCACCGACGAGGCCAAGCCCCGCTACGGCGAACCGATCACGGCCCCGGGAGTGACCCGTCAGCTGGACCTCCCCCACCAGCGTGGTGCCCTGGCCATGGCCCGTTCCAACGATCCGAATTCGGCCAGCGCCCAGTTCTATGTGGCCCTCCAGGCGCTGCCGGAACTGGATGGCCGCTACGCCGTCTTCGGGCGTGTCAGCCAGGGGATGGAGGTGATCGATCGGATCCAGCAGGGCGACAAGATCATCAAGGCCACGCTGGTCTCCGGCGGCAAGCTGGTGCAGGGAGACTGAGGCCACCGGGGGGCGTCGTCGCCGGCGCCCTCGGCAGCCTCGCAACAGTCCAGGGAAACAGTCCCGGGGAGCAGTCCCGCGCAACAGTCAGGCCGGAACGCGCTTGTTCGAAGCCGTCACCTTGAGGAACGCCGTGTTCACCCCGGAGGCCCGCTCCAGGGCCACCTTGCCGGTGCGGGCGATCTCGAGAATCCCGTAGGGCTCCATCACCTGTTCGAGGGCGACGAGCTTGCCCGGATCCCCCACCACCTCGAGGATCAGGGCGTCGTCGGCCACATCCACGACGTTGGCCCGGAACACCTGCACCAGATCGAGGATGGCGCTGCGGGTCTCGGCGGGAGCGGAGACCTTGAGCAGCATCAGTTCCCGCTCCACTGAGGGGATCTGGGACAGGTCGATCACGCCGAGCACGTTGATCAGCTTGTCGAGCTGCTTGGTCATCTGGCCGAGGGTGCGGTCGTCACCCTCCACCACCATGGTGAGGCGGGACATGCCGCCCCGTTCGGCGGGTCCCACGGCGAGGCTCTCGATGTTGAAGCCCCGCCGGGCGAACAGGCCGGAGATGCGGCTCAGGGCACCCGATTCGTCTTCCACCAGCACCGAAAGGGTGTGCTTCATGGCTTGGGGATCGGGCCTGGCGAATCCGACCAAATTACCGGTCGGCCCCTGCCGGCGGCCGGCGGCGTTGCCGCGAGCCAGGCGAGCAGGGTGGCGTTGAACTGCTCGGGGAGCTCGTCGTGGGGGCAGTGGCCGCAGTGGTCCAGCCCCACCAGGGGCAGGTCGGGGCGGAGCCTGTGGATCTGTTCGGCCACCTGCACCGGCACCAGCTGGTCACGCAGGCCCCAGATCAGCAGCAGGGGGCGCCGCAGCCGCTGCAGCAGGGTGGGGGCCGTGGCCGCGTGGGGACGCAGGGCCATGGCGATGCTCATGGCCCGCAGGGACCGCACCGCTCCGGGCCGGCGGGCGGGATGGGCGATCAGGCGATGCAGCTCCTGGTCGCCGATCACCGGGGTGGCGTAGGCCGACTGGATGCCCAGCGCCAGCAGGGGGGAGTGGGCCAGCAGGGGCACCAGCAGCTCAAGGGGCAGCAGGCGGCAGAGCACGATCACCCCCCAGCGTTTCAGGCGCCGCCGCCAGGGGCGCCGTCGGGGGGGCCAGGGCCTTGGCCCCAGCAACAGCGCCGGATCCGGCAGGGGGGCCGCCACCACGGCGCCCACCCAGGCCGGGAAGAGCGTGGCGCAGGTCAGGGCCACCAGGCCCCCCAGCGAGTGCCCCACCAGCACCGCCGGACTGCCCACGACCTCCGCGAGGAATCCCTGCACCTGCCGGGCCCATAGCCTGTTGTCGAGCCGGCGCCGGCGGTGCGCTCCAGGCTGGTCGGAGGCGCCGAAACCGATCAGATCCACGGCGTAGACGGACCAGCCCGCGGCGGCGAGGGCCCCGGCATTGTGCCGCCAGTGGCCACTCCCCGCGCCGAACCCATGCAGGAGCACCACGCTGCCGCAGGGGTTCGCCCCAGCTTCCCCAGCGGGCAGATGGCGCCAGTGCACGGCCAGGCCCTGCCAGATCCAGGTGCTGTGCTTGCCCCAGTCGACCCCGTCATCGCGGCTTGGGTCCCTGCCTTGGGGAGATGTGAGAAGCATCGTGGGCTTGGCAGGACCGGACGTTCTCGGGCTGGATCAGCCTGGTTACGTTGACCGTAGGTGTTCTTGGAACCGCCGATGGCACGGGGGCCGGCCCATCGGCGGCTGCGGGGAAGCTGGATCCGGCGGGCCGGCAGGGTCCGCTTCAGCGTCGGCCTCTCGATGCTGTTCATTCCGGTGGTGCTGGTCACCGGTCTCACGGTGGCGATGGGGGCCTACGAACGGGCCCGGCGTCTGGTCGTCAAGGGGAACGCGGACTTGATGGAGGTGCTGATCAGCCGCGAGATCCTGCAGCTGCAGAAGGAACTCCGCTTCGATCTGATCGAGGACTACCTGGGGCGCCTGGCCAACTCCCCCGTGCTGGCGCGCTCCCGCCGCTTGTCCCTCGACGGCGAGGAGCAGCGCCGAGCTTCCAGCGTGCTCAAGCTTGCCCTGGACGCCACCCCATCGGTGCAGGCGTACTACGTGGGAACCGCGGCGGGCGAACGGTTCCTGATGCGACGTCTGCGGGCGGATGCCGATCGCCGGGTCTTCGACGCCACGCCGGAAACCGCCTATGTGCTCCAGACCACCTCGCGGCCCGAGGGCCGTGCGGGCATCACGGCACGCAGGATCCTGCTGGATGCGCGGCTGCGAACGATCCGATCGGAACCCGATCCGCTCGCGGTGGCCTATGACCCCCGCGAGCGGGACTGGTTCCGTCGCGCCCTTCGCAGCGAGGGCCCCATCGTCACGGGGATCTACCGCTACGCCACCACCGGAGAGCCGGGCTTCACCCTGGCCCAGCGCAGTGCGGATGGGCGTTTCGTGGCCGCCGCCGATGTGCCCCTGTCCCAGACCCAGTCGTTGCTCAACGGGGTGCGGGCTGCCCTCGATGCCTATGCCGATGTGGAAGTGGCCCTGGTCACGGCCACGGGAGGCGTGGTGGCCCATGCCGGCCAGTCCCCCAGGCCCGTGGCCCTCTCGGATCGCCCCCGGCGCATCCATGAATTCCCGACGCCGGTGATGCGGGCCCTGTCGAGGCGCTTCGGCGAACTGAGCGCGGTTGCCGCGCGGTCCGAGCCGCTGGTGCCGGCCCAGGTGACGGTCGATGGGCGTGTCTGGGAGGTGGCGGTGGCCCTTGGCCCGGAGTTGGCGGTGAGTGGCCTGCGCACCTTCCTGTTGATCGCCATTCCCCGGGATCAGCTGTTGGCCGACGCGCGCGAACTGCGGCGCCAGTCGTTCTTCTCCAGCCTGCTGGTGCTGGGGCTGGCCATCCCCCTGGTGCTGCTGATCGCCCGCCTGGTGAGCCGGTCGTTGAGGACCCTGGCGAACGAAGCCGATGCGGTGCGGCGCTTCGATTTCTCGGGGCCACGGACGGTCTGGCCGCTGGTGCGCGAGGTGGATGAGCTCGCCGGCGCGATGGACGCCATGAAGGGCACGATCCGGCGGTTCCTGGCGGTGAGCGCGGCCATCGCGGCGGAGCCCAACCTCGACCGGCTGATGGACACGATCCTGAAGGAGTCGATCGCCAACAGCGCCGCCCAGGGCAGCGCCCTCTTCCTGATGGAGCAGAGCGAGGGCCGGACGGGCGGAGCCCAGCCGGCCCCGCTCCTGAAGCTCGCCCTCGCCCGCAATGCCGCCGGCCAGGCCCTGACGCTGGGAGAGGCTCAGGTGGAGGAGGAGCACCTGGCCTTGAGCGGGATTCTGCCGTCCGCTCCGGACACCCTGCAGGCCTCCCCAGGCCGGGCCGTCGTGGGCCGGGCCATGGCGGAGGGAACCGAGCTGGAGAAGCTCCTGGTGGCATGGCTGGGCCAGGCTGCGGTGCCCTACGTCGCCGTGCCCCTGCTCAGCCGGGCAGAGGAACCACTCGGTCTGCTGCTGCTCTGGTTCGAGCAGCCGCCCGATCCCGCCCGGGTGGCCTTCGTGGAGGCGTTCTCCAGCAACGCCGCCGTGACCCTGGAAACCCGGCGCCTGATCGGGGCCCAGAAACGGCTGTTCGAGGCCTTCATCGAACTGATCGCCGGCTCGATCGATGCGAAGAGTCCCTACACCGGCGGGCACTGCAAACGGGTGCCCGAGCTGACCCGGATGCTGGCCGAAGCCGCCTGTGAGGCCCACGAGGGCCCCTTCGCGCGCTTCAGCCTCTCCGAGGAGCGCTGGGAAGCGGTGCATGTCGCCGCCTGGCTGCATGACTGCGGCAAGGTGGTCACCCCTGAGTATGTGGTCGACAAGGCCACCAAGCTGGAGACCCTGTACGACCGGATCCACGAGGTGCGGATGCGCTTCGAGGTGCTCAAACGCGACGCCTGGATCCGCTACCACGAGCAGCGGCAGCTCTGGCTGGCGACCGACCTGGAGGCGACCGAGCGGGAGGCTGAACTGGCCGCCGAACGGGATGCCGAGCTGGCCCGACTCGACGCTGATTTCGCCTTCGTGGCCTCCTGCAACCAGGGGGGGGAGTTCCTTGCCGAGGAGGCCATCGAGCGGTTGCAGGCCATCGCCCGATACACCTGGCTGCGCACCCTCGATGACCGGCTCGGGGTGTCCCAGGAGGAACGGCGCCGCATGGAGCAGGAGCCCTCCCCAACCCTGCCGGTGCTGGAGCCGCTGCTGGCAGACCGTCCGGAGCACCGCATCCCACGGCCCGAGGCGGATCGCTTTGATCCGGACAATCCCTGGGGCATCACCCTGCAGCCTCCCGAGTGGCTCTACGACCGCGGGGAGCTCCACAACCTCACGATCCAGAAGGGAACCCTCACGCCGGAGGAGCGCTACAAGATCAACGAGCACATCGTCCACACGATCCGGATGCTCTCGGCGCTGCCTTTTCCGCACCACATGAAGGATGTGCCGGAGCTGGCGGGCGGGCACCACGAGACGCTGATCGGCACGGGCTATCCCCGCAGCCTGCGCCGCGATCAGATGAGTGACATCGCCCGGATGATGGCGATCGCCGACATCTTCGAGGCCCTCACCGCCGCCGACCGCCCCTACAAGCCGCCCAAGACGCTCTCCCAGGCCCTGCGGATCATGGCCTTCATGCGCCAGGACCAGCACATCGACCCCGATCTGTTTGCGCTGTTCATTCGCTCCGGCGTCTACCGCCGCTATGCCGAGCAGTTCCTGGCCCCCGAGCAGCTCGACGCCGTGGACGAGCAGGCCCTGCTGGCCGGTGCCTGAAGCCCCGGTGACCCGCCCGCCCGCGCACGGGATGCTGGAGGAGGGCCTGGCCCGCTTTGACCCCGGTGGGGGCTTCTTTCGCCCGGCCTCCCGTCCCGGCCGTGACCTCGGGGTGCTGCTGCTCCGCACCCTGGCCAGCGGCGGCGAGCGGCGGGTGCTCGACCTGATGGCCGGCTGCGGCGTGCGGGCCCTGCGCTACGGCCTCGAAGCGGGGGCCACGGCGGTGTGGGCCAACGATGCCGACCCGGAGCGACTGCCCCTCCTGCAGGAGAATCTGGCCGCGTTGCCGGCCGGGGTGGCCCAGCGCCGCAGCGCCTGCCAGGCCCATCGGCTGCTGGCCGACTGCCTGCTGCGGCAGGAGCGCTTCGAGCTGGTGGACCTCGATGCGTTCGGCTGTCCGACGGCCCTGGTGCCCCTGGCCCTGGAGGTGCTCGCCTTCGACGGGGTGCTCTATCTGGCCAGCACCGATGGCCGCTCCCCCACAGGCCATGACCGCCCTGCCGCCATCCGCTCCCTGGGTGCCGCCGCCCGGGCCCATCCCGCCAGCTGGGAGCTCGCCCTGCGGCTGCAGATCGGGGTGGTGGCCCGCGCTGCCTGGGCCCTGGGGCGCGGCATCCGGCCCCTGTTCAGCTTCAGTGAGGGCCGCACCTTCCGCACGGCCATCCAGCTGCGGCGCAAACCCGCGGCCCGTGAGGAGGCGCAGCTGGGGCTGCTGGCCCATTGCCACGGCTGCGGCGAGCAGTGGACCCAGAGCCTGCTGCAGCTGCGGCGCTGGCCCCCCTGCCGCTGTGGAGAGCCCCAGGGACCACCCCAGGAAAAGCCCCGCCCGGGGGCGCCCTGCCCCGCCCTGGCTGTCTCCGGCCCCCTCTGGCTCGGCCCCCTGCAGGATCCGAGCCGGCTGGCCTCCATGGCGGCAGTGGAGTCTGCGGCAGTGGAGGCCGGTTCCGTGCCCAGCCTGGGGCAAGCTGGCACCCGGCTCTGGCATGCCCTCCACCGTGATGCGGGGGTGCCTGCCCGCTGCTGGACCGCGGGCGACCTGGGCCGCCATCTCGGGGGAGGCCCCCCGCGGCTGGAAGCCCTGGTGGCCGCCCTGCGCCTGGACGGCTGGACCGCCGGGCTGGGCGGCGTGATGGCCGGCACCTTTCGCAGTGACGCACCCTGGCCGCGCATCCTGGAGCTGGCGGCCAGGGGCACGGCCGCGGACCCGGCGGCGCGCTAAAACGGTGCGCGTCACGGCAACCGTTCATGGCCTCTGAGATCTTCGGCATCGCCGCCCTGTTCTGGGTGCTGATCCCCGTCGGCCTGGCCGGCGGTGCCCTGCTGCTCCGCTTCGCCGACAAGGACTGAGCCTCCGGGACCTTCCGGTCGGCACCCCCGGCGCGCCGCCTGTCGTGACGGTCTCGCCGGCGACAGTCGCACCCCTAGGCTCATTTCCGATCGAGCGAAGGGCATGCAGGTACTGGTCGTCGGCGGAACGGGGACCCTGGGCCGCCAGATCGCCCGCCGGGCCCTCGATGCCGGTCACCACGTCCGCTGCATGGTCCGCTCGCCGCGCAAGGCGGCCTTCCTCCAGGAATGGGGCTGTGAACTCACCCGGGGTGACCTGCTCGAGCCCGACAGCCTCGACTACGCCCTCGAGGGCCAGGAAGCCGTGATCGATGCGGCCACGGCCCGCGCCACCGATCCGGGCAGTGCCTACGACATCGACTGGACGGGCAAGCAGAACCTCTTCGCCGCCTGTCAACGGGCCGGCGTGCGGCGGTTCATCTTCGTCTCCCTGCTGGATGCGGCCCGGCACAGGGATGTCCCCCTCATGGACATCAAGGCCTGTACGGAGGAATGGCTCGAGGCCTCCGACTTCGACTACACGATCCTGCGGGGCGTGGCCTTCATGCAGGGACTGATCAGCCAGTTCGCCATTCCCGTGCTGGAGGGGCAGACCGTGTGGGTGAGCGGTTCCCCCACCCCGATCGCCTACATGAACACCCAGGACATGGCGCGGTTTGCCGTCGCGGCGCTGGAGCGGCCCCAGACGGTGCGCCGCGCCTTCCCGGTGGTGGGGCCCCGGGCCTGGACCACCGGTGAGATCACCCAGCTCTGCGAGCGCTACACGGGCAAGGATGCCCGCGTCTTCCGGGTTCCTCCGGCCCTGCTGCAACTGATGCGCAGCGTGACCGGTTTCTTCGAGGCCAGCCTGAATGTGGCGGAGCGGCTCGCCTTCGACGCGGTCACCGGCGGTGGCGTGCGCCTGGACGCACCGATGGAGGAAAGCTATGGGGCCTTCGGTCTGGATCCAGGCGAAACCACCAGCCTGGAGGACTATCTCAAGGAGTACTACGACACCATCCTGCGGCGGCTGCGGGAGATGGAAGCGGATCTCGACAAGGATGCCAAGAAGAAACTCCCCTTCTGAGCCTGGGGCCTGCTCCCTGGTTCGTCTGTACTATGGCCGCCTGATGCCCGGTGCTGATGTCGGTTGCCCAGATCAAGAACCTGCAGCGACGCCTGGCCGTCCTCGAGAGTGAGGCCACGGACGAACTCAACCGCGCCTGTGGCCACGAGCTCTGGCAGAGCCTCGGCTTCGACGCCCTCGATGGCCTCGAGGATGCCGATCGCCGCGCCCGGGCCAACTACTACTACGGGCAGCTGCAGACGGCGCGGGAACTGAAAACCAGTCTGGGACAGTGATCGCAGGGATCCTTGGGGTTGGAGCCGGTGATCCAGTCGTTCGCCGCCCTGTTACCCCGTGGCAGTGGGTGCCAAGCGGTGCAACATGACCAGGGCCTGATGGAGCGATCCCTTGCCCCCGGTGGATACCCGGGCCGGCCCTCGCCAACGCAGGAGGGGGCGTCCAAGCTTGGCAACCATGGGTGGCTTCAGAACGGCTGAGCCTGGAGTCGTGGCTCAACCGTTGCGACCCTGCTCTGCCCGAAACCACTTGGTGATCACCCACTTGCTTCCCTCAAGCACAGGCATCGCCTCGTGCAGGGTGAAGGGATTCGGGGTGCCGTCGGCCATCAGGTTGTTCCAGGCCAGGGCCAGGCCCTGCACCGGCGTGAAGCAACGCCCCAGTCGCTTGAAGCAGGTCTGCCCGCCGCGGGCCACGGTGTTGAGGTAGATCATCACTGTCCAGGTGCGCTGGCCGCCGGGGTTGGAGTGGGTGGCGAACTCCTCGGTGCCGGGGGCGAACCAGTCGGTGTGCTCCTTGAAGTACTGACCGGGGTCATAGCGCTGGCCCTGCAGGGGCTCTGAAAAGCTCGCGTCCACCCCCAGCAGATCCGCCAGCAGCTGATCGACCCGCACGGCCAGGTCGCTGCCGCGCAGGTGGCAGGTGCGGCTGGTTCGGTAGTGGCTGTCGCCGCGGGTCACCGTGGAGGGCATCAGCTGCCCATCGATCGCTGCCATCAGGGCCTCACAGTCGTTGGGGCTGAGCAGGTCTGGCACTTCGTACACCTGGGCCAGCGGTGTATCCAGCCGCCAGGCGCGGGGACGATGCTCCGGACGGGTGAGCGGCGCCTCGAACCACTGCAGCCAGCCGGGGCAGCTGGCCTGGGCCGGCACCTGCACAAGATCGAGCACCGCTTCGATGGCGGCGCGTGTGAAACCACCCTGCTGCTCAGCCCGCACCATCATCCCCTCGCGCTGGCAGCCCCGTTCGCGGTTGTGCAGCAGCCACTCCTGCCACATGGCGGGGATGGTGCCAATCAGGGCCAACCGGCGCATATCGGCCTCGGCCTCCTCCAGGCTGGCGTACTTGCAGCGCATGCCTCGATACGGAGCTGGATTCCACTGGCGCGGCCGCCAGTGGAGGTACATGTTGCGGTAGTACTCCCCGATGAAGGGCTGACTGCGGGAGTGAGGGCACAGGCTCTCGTAGAAGAGCATCGTCCCCGGCTCAAAGGTCAGGGCATGGCGGTGGCCGTCGTGGTCGATGAAGTCGAGCGGCCAGGGCTGGTCGGAGCGATCGGCCACATGAACGATGCAGCTGATCACATGCGTGTCGACGCGATCACGGTGCACGTGCAGCACCGAACCAGGCCCATAGCTGCGGATGCCATGGCCCCAGCTGCGCTCGAGCGCACAACCGGCCCAGGCCTCGACCAGTGGCGTGAGCGTGGCGTAGGCCAATTCCATCAGCTCCGCGCTGATCGGCCCATGCTCGAGCTGGGGACGGGCCTGATGCACCGAGGAGATCCCACGCACGACGGAGGCGCCGTACGCCTCGTCGGGCTCGCTGGCGTCCAGCACCGGCTCGAACGCCAGCGACGCGACTTCGCGCTCCAGGGCCTCCTGCAAGGCGGGCGGCGTCGGCCGCAGCTCAAACGGCACGGCCGCGAATCGCGGCAGGGCGACAGACACAACGAACTCCAAGTGGGGCTGAGGTGTGTTTTCTCACCAGGTCATTCAACGCTCAGCCGCCGCCTCTGGCACTGTGGGGTTCCCCGCAGTCGCCAGAGGAGAGGTGATCAGGAAGGCCCTGAACAGAGTGGGAATCACGGCTGAGCAGTGAGGCTGACCCGTGAGGCTGACCCGTGGCCCGGATCACGCTGGGCCGGCGTGCCGATGGCAGCAGGCGGGCTCAGGGCCAGGACCCATGGCAGGGCTGGTTGCAACTCGCGGGGGATCCGCCGACGGCCAGGCTGCCTGGAGGCGGCGCCCAATCCACAGCGCAACCCGGCCTCGCGATCACGACAGAGCCATGCCCATCCTGCTCTGCTTGGCGGTGCTGCTGGCCGTGGTGCTCGGGTGTCAGCAGCGTGCCAGCTCCCCCCACCTCGAGAAGCAGGTCGTCAGGATCAGGAAGGCCGGCATGGTCATCGACTGCGGCGGGAAGGACTTCGCCCAAGGCAGGATCACGGAGATCCAGGTCTTTGCCGACGACGTGAAGATCCGCAACTGTGTCATCACCGGCTCCGTCCGCACCATCGGCCTGGGACGGGTGGGCGAGTCCGAGGATCTCCGCCGCTCCAGCTACTCCCAGGGGCACACCAGGCGTGCCCAGGCCCAGGCTCCGAAGAACCTGCGGGTGGACAGGGTCAGGTTCAATCTGGTGGGTCTGCCGGGCGTGTACCTGGGGCCCGGTACCACCTCCGCCTCCGTCACGCGGTCCATCCTTGCGGGTCAATCCAACAGCTTTGTCATCTACCTGGATGCAGAGTCTGCCCACAACAGGATTGTGGGCAACACGTTCCGTGTACAGAGCCAGCGCGAACAGATCGCCGTGGACGGCTCTGCTTACAACATCATCCAGGACAACGTGTTTCACGCTGTCCGGAGGGGTGGGATCCACCTGTATCGCAACTGTGGAGAGGGAGGCACGATCCGTCACCAGTCGCCCAGCTACAACCGGATCATCAACAACAAGTTCCCCAATTCGGAGAATGGCAGGCTGGTGGTGGTGAACAGCCGCAGCGGCAACAGACGCTACTGCGCCCAGGACAAGGGCTATCCCTATGGCAGCTCTGCAGACGACAGGGACCGTGGGGTAGGCAATGACCTCTCCGGCAACGAGGACCCAACCCGTCCCCCATCCCGCCACGACATCATCAACAAGAGCTGACATGTAGAGCGGAGGAGGGTGGTCTCACCCCCTGGCAGCGCTGACGCCGTGGAGAGAAAGAAGATCGTTGCCAATGGGTGGATTGCGGTGGCAGATTCAATCAGGTCTTGCAACGGGTTTGAGGAGGCCTTCCGTGCGGCTTGTGTTGCATTCCCTGAGCTTGGCCGCTGTGGAACCGATGGCAGCTGCTCGCTTTTTTGGCGCGATGCGGAGGGTTATGACCTGAAAATCTATCCCTTATGACCTGGACATCCATGCCTCCGAAGATGACCTGAAGGTTTATGGGCGGTATGCCTCTCCAGCTTTCTGCAAGGGCCGCTTGAAAGCCGCTGATTGGTGACCCGTTCAAGCCTCCCCGCGACCGATGTTGGCCCGAGGGCTGTGGTTCGCTCCAGCGGCCATGGGCTAGCGGGCCAGCGCCTGATGTCGATCAAGCTGCAGAATGAGGCCAGCTGCAGGGGGTTGGATGGACAACCGTCAACCTGATCTGTCCAGTCTCTGGGAGCAGAACCCCGAGGAGGGGTCGTCCTCCCAGCAGGCTCTGTTCCGCATCGTCTGCTGGGCTGCCTGGTCGGATGGCGATCTGGCGGCCCAGGAACGGGACTTGCTCGCCAAGGTCGTCGCTGGCCTCTTCCCGGATGAGGCCGACCAGCTGCAGGGAGAAGGTGCCGTCCAGGCGCTGGCCGAGTTCAGCCTGCTGACCCCCCGCCTGGAGAGCCTGGTGGAGGCGCTGCCTTCCCAGGCGGAACGCCAGCTTGCCGCGAAGCTGGTCTACGTGATGCTGCGTGCCCACCAACACGCCGGCGATGAGACCGCCGTCACGGCGGAGGAGCGGCATGCCTACCGCCGCCTGCTCGAGGTTCTCAAGCTGCCGGAAGCCCTGGTTGAGGAGGCTGAGCGTCAGGCGCGCAGCGAGCTTGCCAGCGGCATCTCCCCAACCGTTCTGTTGCAGCAGGCGCTTCGCCATCCCATGACGGCAGAAGACGCACCGCCCTCCTCAAGCCCATTGGCTCTGTAGGGCGACCGGGTTCCTGCCGCTCGGCTGTTCCCGCTGAGCAGGGTTGTCCGGGCACCGTTGCACGGCGCCCATTTCAGAGCTGGGCCTTGCAGCGATGAGCTTTGCAGCGATGAGCCTTCAGGGCAGGCCGATGGCACCCCAGCGACGGCGGAGTTCTGCCAGCGTCGACGGCTCGACTCCGTAGCCCTCGAGGGCCCGGATCAGGGCCTCGGGCCGCTCCTCCAGGGGCAGATCGGCCAGCGCGTCGAGCAGGGTGTTGCCGATCGGGCCGATCAGATCCACCACCGGTTCCCTGAGCTGGTGGTCCGTGGGTGCTGCGGGAGGCTTCGGCGCAGCCGGAGGCTGCACGGCCGGGGCTTTCGCCGTCGTCACGGGATCTGGCGTGGCGCTGGGACGGGTGCGTTCGGCCAGGGCGAGAATGTCTGCCACCAACGCGTCCGGCACGGCGGAGGCCAGCAGCATCCGGCGGGCGGCGGCTGGATCGCCCATCAGGGCGTCAAAGAGGCTGTCCGTGCAGAGCGCCTCGGCGATCGGACCCACCATCAGACTGAGCTGGTTCAGCATCTCGGCCCGCCAGGCTTCGACACGATCAGCGGATGGCGTCGAGACTGCCGCCATGGCCGGAGCCTCCCGGCGGTCTGGATCCGGCGGGGCGGCGGCTGGGGCGGAGACGGCGGTGGCGGAGACGGCGGTGGCAGGGTTGGCCTCTGCTGCTTCGCTGGAAGGGGGTTCCACCGATTCCTCCAGGGCCCGGTCCACGTCGGCGCGACCCAGGCCTGCCGCCACCAGCCGCTGCCGCAGCCCCTCCACCTCGCTGTTGGGAATGCTGGTGGGGCAGGTTTGCAGCAGCAACTCCACCACCGGGCCGTAGGTGGCTGCGAGCTGGCGCTCAAGCACAGCCTTGCGGATGGCGCCGCGGAGGTTGGGAAGGGGTGGCAGGGGAACGCGACGGAGGAGTTCCGGCTGCTCGGCGGAGGACGGTGACGGGGGCAGCGGTCGATCCAGCAGCTGCAGGGCATCCCTGGCGCTGGCCACCCGGTGGGCCAGGGATTCCTCGAGCATCGGAGACAGCCAGGCCACCACCTCCTGGTCCAGGTCATCCAGGCGCCAGCGGCCCTGATCCTGGTCGTAGAGCTCTTCAGGTGGCTGTCCGGTGTAGAGGGAGAGGCCCAGAACCCCGAGGGCGTAGAGATCGCCGGCTGGGGCGATGCTGCCGAACCGCGCCCGTTCCGGCGGGCTGAAGAAGGCACGGCCGGTTCGGGGCTCTCCCTCGACCGGGGCCCCGCTGGTCTGGGCCTTGAGCAGGTCGAAGTCGACCACGAACAGGGACCGGCCGTCCTCACCAGGGATCAGGTTGGAGGGGTGCAGGTCGCCATGGACGATGCCGGCGCCGTGGATGACCTCCAGCACCTCCAGCACATGGCGGAGCATCTCGGCGAGCCGTTGTTTGCGCCGCAGGAAATCGAGCGAGCCCTGCAGGGACGCCCCCGCGATGTATTCCTGCAGGAAGAGAAATGAACCCCGATGCGCGAAGCCGTCGACGAACCGCGGCAGGTGGGGATGACGGAGCCGATCGAGGCAGGCGGCCTCGATCTGGAGGGCATCGAGGTTGGTGGCATCGCAGGGGATCACCTTCAGCACGGCCCGGCGATCGCGGCTCGCTTCCCGCACCAGGAACGTGGTGGTGTGGGGGGAGAATCCGAGCGGGCGCTCGAGGCGGTAAGGCGTCTCGGAGAGGAGGCTCTCCACGTCGATCTCAGACTGGAGCTGGCCTCCTTGGCGGCCGATCAGATTCGGGGCTCCGATCGCGTACGTGATGACCGGAAGCGGCAGTCCCTTCAACTGCACGGGGCCGACCAGTTCGGCAAGGCGCTGGAAGCGTGGGTCAATCAGATCGAAGGTGGATTGCACGAATGCCACCCCATTGACTGGAGCGGTCGTCTGCAGACGCGAAGCCAGATGAACTCCCTGGCCAATGATGTCGTCACCATTCACATAGATCTCGCCGGTGTGGAGACCGAAGCGATGCTGCAGTGAATGATGGCCACGTCGGGTGATGCAGATCACCACATCCTCCACGAATTCCAGGGCCTGGGTGGGTGCGTCGAACGTGGCCAGGATTCCATCGCCAAGGCTTTTAACGAGGCTCCCGCCGTGGCGTTTGAGGATTTCGCCGATCATGGCGAGATCCTCCTTGATGCGCTGAATGGCAATCAGTTCATCGGCAAAAATCTGCGCAGATGAATCCACCACATCACTGAAAACAATCACCTTGAGGCGACGTTCCTGGCTGTTGGCCATGGTCATTCCCCTACCTTCTTCCCGAACACACGATGGGGTTGCCCATCGAGGGGCATGTCCCAGCTCTCCACACTCTCCACAATGGCTTTGAGGGGTTGAAGCTC
>NZ_JBKOUC010000035.1:0-17469 GCF_046764815.1 Aphanothece stagnina RSMan2012 | reverse complement strand
CAGCTGAAACGGGGGAAGATCGGCCGGCTGGTTGCGCAGTTTGACGAAGCTGCCCGGTTGCAGCAGTTCCACCAGGTTGTCCGTCCTGTGGGCTGCGGTGACCCCGCTGGCCAGGTCTGCGCCGGCGGAGCG
Source organism: Aphanothece stagnina RSMan2012 (assembly GCF_046764815.1). NCBI lineage: Bacteria > Bacillati > Cyanobacteriota > Cyanophyceae > Chroococcales > Aphanothecaceae > Aphanothece > Aphanothece stagnina. The sequence goes on along the minus strand of NZ_JBKOUC010000035.1, from coordinate 17,337 downwards.
GGGGGGGCGCTGGCCAAAGGTTGGAGGGGCTGGCATGGCGGCCGCAACTGGGCTGGCGGCCATCATCGGCGGCGGTTTGGGGCCGAGCGGACCATGCCCTGAATCTGTTCGGTTTCAGCTGTGGTTTGATCAGGGAACCCCAACGGACGGCCTGGTCCAAGCCCTGTGGCACGCAAGCAACGTCTGGATCTGGAACTGGTGGCCAGGGGGCTGGTGGACACCCGCCAGCGGGCCCAGCAGCTCATCCGCGCCGGAAGGGTGCGCAGTGGTGATCGGGTTCTGGACAAGCCAGGCGTGGATGTGCGCCCTGATCAGCTGCTGGAGGTGGCCCAGCCTCCCCGTTTTGTCTCCCGTGGGGGGGAAAAGCTGGCGGCCGCCCTTGAGGCGTTTGCCCTTGCCACGCTGGATCGGGTCTGCCTCGACGGGGGCATCTCCACCGGAGGTTTCACCGATTGCCTGCTGCAGCATGGTGCTGCCAGGGTCTACGGCGTTGACGTGGGGTATGGCCAGACCGCCTGGAGCCTGCGGAGTGACCCACGGGTGGTTCTCCGGGAGCGCACCAACCTGCGCCATCTGACGCCGGAGGGGCTGTACGGGGATGGGGATCCCTGGCCGGATCTGGCCGTTGCCGATGTCTCGTTCATTTCCCTGGCTCTCGTCTTGCCGGCTCTGCTGCGATTGCTGCAACCCCTTGCCCCCAGCAGGCACCTGGACCTGGTGGTGCTGGTCAAGCCCCAGTTCGAAGTGGGCAGGGAGCGGGTGGGCAAGGGGGGGGTGGTTCGAGATGCCCAGGCGCACGTCGATGCCATCGAGGGTGTGGTGGCGGCGGCCGAGCGACTGGGCCTCACGCCAGCAGGGCTGCTGGCTTCCCCCATCACCGGCCCTGCCGGGAACCACGAATACCTGCTCTGGCTGCATGCCGGTGCGACAGGCGAGGGAGAGCACGGGATGCCTGATGACCCTGGCCAGCGTCGGGACGCCATCAAAAAGCTGGTGACCAGAACCCTGGCCACCAGCTGAGCAGGCGTCACAGCCCTCTGAGGTCCGTTGAGCCAGTCCAATGCCGCGTCGCTCAGACGGGTCGCTGAACCGCGTCGCTGAAACGGTGCGGCAGCAAGGACCTGGGTCAGGAGGGTTCAGATCGCACCGCTGTCGCGATCGCCGGTGCGGATGCGGATCACGGCGTCGATGGTGCTGACGAAGATCTTGCCGTCGCCGATCTCGCCGGTGCGGGCGGCCTCCTGGATGGCGGTCACCACGGTGTCCACTTTGTCGTCGTCCACAACGATCTCGAGCTTCAGCTTCTGGAGGAACTCCACGGTGAACTCGGAGCCGCGGTAGCGCTCCACCTGGCCCTTCTGGCGGCCGAAACCGCGCACCTCGCTCACGGTCATGCCCACGATACCCGCATTCACCAGGGCGATCTTGACGTCCTCAAGCTTGAAGGGACGAATGATGGCCTCGACTTTTTTCATGGAAGCAGCTGGGGGCTGGATGGGGATTCTCTCAGGAAATCCCTGCCGGAGGAAGGGACAAGGCCATTAGGCCTGAGCTGAGCGGGCACCGTCGTATCCGTTGTTACGCCTCCCAGTCTGCATAGGATCACCCTTTGAATCACCTCACCCATGAGCGCGACTGCCGCGTCGGGGGCTGCTGACATTTCCGTGGCCGAACCTACCGTCGCCGACCCTGCGGTCGTCAGCCGTGCGGAAACTGCCGAGCAGACCCGCACACCTCACTATGGCGAGCGGGCCATTGCCGAAGCCCGCCTGATCTGTTTCGACAACCCCCGGCCTGGGCGCACCTACGAAGTGGCGATCACCCTGCCGGAATTCACCTGCTGCTGCCCCTTCTCCGGCTATCCCGACTTCGCCACGCTCCGGTTGCTCTACCAGCCAGGGCCACGGGTGATGGAGCTCAAGGCGATCAAGCTCTATGTGAACAGCTACCGGGATCGCGCGGTTTCCCATGAGGAGGTGACCAACCGCATCCTGGATGACTTCGTGGCGGCCTGTGATCCCGTCTGGATGGAGCTGGAGGCCGATTTCAACCCACGCGGCAATGTCCACACCGTGATCCGCGCCACCCATGGGACCCGTCAGCCCTGTTGAGGCTCTGGCTCCTGCTCCCCTGACTGGAGCGCCGCGTCGAGCAGTCTGGGCAGCTCGGTGGCAAAGGCTGTCAGGTTGCGGTTGCACAACCCACCGACGTGGAGTCGTCCCCCTTCGGTGATCGCCCAGAGCTGGCGCGTGGCCAGCAGGCTGAGTCCACCGCCGAGCAGGGCGACGGCGAATCCGCCGTACACCAGGGGCACACCGGGATCGCGCTTCAGCAGAATGCCGCTGGCTGGGAGCACGCTCGCGACCCGGACCGGCAGCCCGCGGATGTCCAGAGGATCTCCACCCACCACGATCTGTCCGAGGTTCGCTCCCTTGGCGTCGTAGACGTCCACCGGGCCCTGCTCACTGCTGAGGCTGAGCAGCACCGGGTCGCTGCCGTCGGGCCGGGTGGGGAGGACCAGCCCCCAGACCTGGTCACCCAGCTGGGGGAAGCTCTGGAGCGGCAGCTGCAGCAGCGGACTGCCACCCAGCTGAACCGTGATCGCAGCGAGCCCCCAGTCGGCCTGATAGAAGGTGACGCCCCGAAAACGCAGGGGGTGGTTGACGCTGATGCTGGCCTGCTTCAGCAGCGTCTCGCTGCTGGGCCCCCCCTCCAGCAGCCTCAGCGCAGAGGTGAACTGTTCGGGACGTCCGGCCGGGTCGCGCTCCACCGTGAAGGCCTCCAGCGCCAGGGTCAGCTGGTGCTGTCCACGGCTGTCGAGCAGCTCCAGGGATCGGCCCGGCGCCAGGAACTGTTCCGCCCGGTGGCCCCCCAGGACCCCCCAGGCGGCCCCCAGCATCAGCACCACCAGGCCGGCATGCACCAGCAGGGGCCCCACCCGCCCCAGCACACCTTTGCGGGCCGCCAGCCGGGAGGGCCGGCACTGGACCTGCCATCCCTCGGATTGCAGGATGCGCGCCAGCCGGTCCAGATCCAGACCCTCGGCAGTTTCACCGCAGAGGCGGGTCTCGGCGACGCTCAGCTTGCTCAGCTGGCGCGGAGATCGGTAATCGATCCAGTTCAGGGCGGCGCGCAGGGCCGGCCACTGGCGTCGCCAGCTGCAGAGCAGCAGGGAGAGGGCCAGCCAGGCGAGCAGCGCCAGGAACCAGTCACTGGAATAGATGTGATCCAGCTGCAGCGCCAGAATCCCGTCCCCCTGGAGCAGCCCAAGCCAGGGTTCAGCGTCGTAGAGCTGGTGGTAGAGGCCTTCGGGCTCCTTCTGGGGAATGACCGTGCCGACGCCGCTGGCGACGGCGATCACCAGCAGCAGGGCGATGGCCAGGCGCAGATCGGAGATCCAGCCCGCCAGCCGGTTCAGCACGGTCATGGCTCCTTCCTGGGCCACCGCGACCTCACGACCAATTGGCCACCAGGGTGAGCACGCCGGTGGTGATGAGCACAGCACCGCTGAGCGGTGGCACCCACTGACCGATGCGCCTCAGGCTCAGCAGTCGGGGCAGGCTGGCGGCCGCCGTGCCCGCCAGTATCAGGGGAACCACCTGGCCAGCCCCGAAGCATGTGAGCAGAAGCATGCCGACCCAGGGCTCGCCGGTCTGGGCCATCCAGCCCAGCAGGACCGCCAGCACCGGCGTGGTGCAGGGTGTGGCGGCCAGGCCAAAGGCCAGCCCGGCCGCCAGCGGGCCGAGGGGGGCGGGAACCCGGCGGCGCCAGCGTTCGGGGTCGGGGCCGCTGGGCAGGGCGAGGGGCAGGATGCCCAGCAGGTTGAAGCCCATGACCAGCGCGAGCACGGCCACGACCGTCGGTACCAGCCCGGGGACCTGGCCGTAGATGCGTCCCAGCAATCCGCTGAGCAGTCCCAGCAGCACCAGGGCGGACACGATGCCTGCCGTGAAACTCAGGCTGCGCAACCAAGGGGTGGCAACGGTGCTCTTCCCCCCGAACCCGGCCAGGTAGGCCATGGTGACGGGCAGGAGGGAGAGGGAGCAGGGTCCAAGACTGGTCAGCAGGCCCCCGGTGAACACCACAAGAACCGTGGTGGGTGTGGGATGGGCCAGGGACTGCTGCAGCAGGCTTTCACTGCTGCGGGCCAACCCGGCCAGCTCGGCCCCGATGCTGATCATGCGACCAGCCTATCGGGCCGGCAGAGGACGGCGGCGCCGTGGCTGGGGGGTGAGACCACTGGACTCGAGCGAGCAGCGAATCAGCAGGCCACAGACAAGCAGGCTGGCCATCAGGGAGTTGCCGCCGTAACTGATCATCGGCAGGGGCAGGCCTGTGGTGGGCATGGCCCCACTCGCCACGGCAATGTTCAGGATCGATTGTCCGACCAGCAGCGTGGTGGATCCGATCGCCACCAGCCGCTGCTGGTTGCTGCGACAGCCCAGCGCGACCCGCAGTCCCACGAAGCCAAACAGCAGCAGGAACAGCAGCAGAACGACGGAGCCCACATATCCGAACTCCTCGGCGTAGACCGCGAAGATGAAGTCGGTGGTCTGGATCGGCAGGTACTGGAGTTTCTGGGTGGAGAGCCCGAAGCCTTCACCCAGCAGACCTCCCGACCCGATGGCCATCAGGCTCTGGACGAGCTGATACCCGTCCCCCTGGGCATCCCTCCAGGGATCGAGGAACGAGATCACCCGAAGCCGCTGGTACTCGTTGATCATGATGCTGGCCCCCCCGAGCAGGCTCCCGGCTCCGGCGGCGCCGAGCAGCAGGGGCATCGCCACTCCCCCGGCCATGGCCATCAGCCAGAGGAGCAGCCCCGTCAGGGCGGCCGTGCTCAGGTTGGGCTGCTTGAGGATCAGCAGGATCAGGGCTCCGAAGATCCCCAGCCAGAGCAGTTTCTGATCCATGCCGATGCGGCGCCAGTGGGCGAAGAGGGCCGCGCCCTGAAGCACCACGAAGGGCTTGACCAACTCGGATGGCTGCAGCTGAATCGGCCCGAGCACGAGCCAACGGCTGGCCCCATTGACCGTGCTGCCGATGATCAGGGTGGCGGCCACCATCAGGGTGCCCGCCATCAGGGCGAGCGGGGCCAGGTGCAGCCACCGGCGGATGCTGGTGCGCATGGCTGTGACCAGCAGTCCCCAGCTGGCTGCCATCCAGATCAGCTGCCGCTTGAGATAGAACGCGCCATCCCCCATTTCGCGTTCGGCCACCCACCAGCTGGCAGAGGTCAGCACCAGCAGCCCCACCACGCTCCAGATGGCCACCAGTACCAGGAGCAGCCGGGCTTCTGCGGGCCACTGGCTCCAGGGCCAGGGCAGCAGGGCCGGGAATCGAGCGGGCGACGGATGGGGCCTGGCGTTGGGACGGCCCTGCAGGGCGACGGTGCGGCTCAAGGGAGGGGGGACCGACTGGTGAGGAAGACGTTGATCGACCCCCCATTGAGCCGTGCCGGCCCCCTGCTTGTCGAGTCTGTATGGAGGGCATCGGGCGAAGTCGCCCGGTGCCGGCGTTCGGGCTTGGCAGGCTGAGGGGGACCTGCGGGAACGCTGAGGCGCGGCGGCACGAAAAAAGCCCGGCATGAAGCCGGGCGGTGGAACGTGAAGACGGGGTCCTAAAAGGAAGCAGAGGGCTTCAGTTGCCGACGTTGACCTGACGCCTTCCCGTGGCCAATTCCACTTTGAGGATCTTCCCCCCCTGCTTCATGATTCGCTGCTGCTCAGCGAACCAGCTCTCATAGGGCACCCACTTGGTGAAGTAGGTGTTCTGGAGTTCCCGCTGGGTTCGGGACTTCTCAGGACATGGAATGCAGGCTGTGATTTTGAACAGGCGCATGGAAGAAATCCGCAGGGGTTTCCAGAAGCTCTGGATCAGTTGCCCAGACCCGAGCAGATATAGTCGAAATAAACAGCCATCTCTCGGCCGGCATCAGGGCCGACCAAGGAAGCGGTGACCTCCTTCATGGCCTGAATCGATTGCACGGTGGCACCGATCGGCACACCCAGGGAGTTGTAGGTCTCCTTGAGCCCGTTCAGCACACGCTCATCGAGGATGGAGGTGTCACCCGCCAGCATGGCGTAGGTGGCGTAGCGCAGGTAGTAGTCGAGATCCCGAATGCAAGCCGCATAGCGACGGCAGGTGTACATGTTGCCGCCGGGACGGGTGATGTCCGAGTAGAGCAGCGACTTGGCGACCGCCTCCTTGATGATGGCGGATGCATTAGCGCTGATGGTGGCAGCGGCACGGACGCGCAGCTCACCGCTGGCGAAGTACTGCTCCAGACGGCCCATGGCGGAACCGTCCAGGTACAGACCCTGCACGTCGGCCTGGTTGATGACGTTGGTGATGGCGTCTTGCATGAATCCTGCTGAAGGGCGTTGGAAGGAATGGGTGGTGCAGCCTCAGGAGAGGGCGCCAATGACGTAGTCGAAGTAGAAGCCTGCCTCTTCGGCATCGGCACCCGTGAGCATGCCCGTGGCCACATTCTTCATCTCGCGAATGGCTTCAGCCATCGCATCCAGCGGTGTACCAAGGGAGCGATACATTTCCTTGGCCCCGATGATTCCGATCTCCTCGATGGGGGTGACATCACCGGCGACCACGCCATAGGTGACCAGGCGGAGGTAGTAATCCATGTCCCGAAGGCAGGAGGCTGTCATCTCCTCGCCATAGGCGTTGCCGCCAGGGGAAATGACGTCAGGGCGCCTCTGGAACAGCGCGCCGCCGGCGGTCTTGACGATGCGCTCGCGGCTCTCGCTGAGCACCTGGGCCACGCGCACACGGCGCTGGCCGGCGGCCACGAAAGATTTGATCTGGTCGAGTTCGCCAGGGCTGAGATAGCGGGCTTCGGCGTCCGCGTTGATGATCGAGTTGGAGACGATGCTCATGCAGTTCTGCCTCGAAACAAGCGGCCGCCTTGACGGAGACCGGTATCCGGTGGGTAAGGGAGTGATCGACTCGCGCCGATCGCCGAATCATTCTGCGCCAAGCCCCTGCGGCGCCCTGGCCTGCGGTAACAGTTCTTCACGGCTTGATGCTTCCGGAGACCCCTTGGGGCGCAAGGGTTTTGGCGGATGTTGCAGACAATGACCCCAGGTCGCAATTGTTCACTGCCGCCGAGGGGTGATTGCTCAATCTCCGTTTGCCCTTGCATGGGATTTCCCCTGGAAAAGTGTTTCTCTCATTCCGCAAAAGAAAAGCGCCCTGGCGGTAGGCCACAGGGCGCTGAGGAGTGATGAACTTGACCGGCTCCCGGCCAAGAGATGAAGAAGGTCGTCAGAGGATCAGGAATTCATTGAATTCAATACCTGTGAAGATCTTCGAATTCAACGTCTGGGCTTCAGCGCTTGTTGGAGTTTCTGTGTCGAAGTCGGGGCCCGTCATCCAACGGGCTGGCGGCGCGGGCATTGGCCTTGGTGGGAGCTTCGGGCCGGTGGTCGGCCCGTTGCTGGGATTCAGATGGCGGAACGGGGAGATGGGGTGAGGCCGGCATTGCCGCTGTACAGGGAAGCGGTGCGGTTCACGGTGACCAGGGGGATTCCCTTGGCTGTCGCCAGTCCGCGGAGGTAAGGAATGGTGTCCTGGCCGAAGGCCTCGGCGTATTCCATGCTGTCCAGAAGCTGACGAATGGCTGCTTGCTGGCCCTGGGACGACCGGGTGCTCAGGAACTGGCTCACCTCCTGGGGTTGGGCAGCCCGTCCAAGCAGGGCGAGGTAGGCCGCCGAAGCGGCCCGAAGCGGCGCCATGCGGTTGAGCCGCTGCTGGAACAGCTCACTTCCAGCAAGCTGAGCCACGAATTCAGCCGCATTCAACTGGGTGTTGCGGAACTGGGACTCGGTATCGCCAAGCCGTTCGGCCGCAAAGGGCACGCGGTTGAGCAATTGCTTGTAGGCCGCTTCGATGGCTTCCTGAACCTGAGCTTCATTGGCGGTGCGTCCGACCCGCACCGCTCGGCCGATGCTCTGGCGGCGGGCAAATCCCTGGGGTTGGCCGGGCCGCAGGGCTTTGGCCATGGCAGCACCGGGCTCGGTGGCTGTCACCGTTGCCAGGTTGGTGCTGACGGCTTTCGACCAGACGCCGATGACCGGCGCGGTGGGAGAAGGCCGAGAAGCCGCAAATCCAGTGCCCCCAGGGGTGCTCCAGAAGGGGCTCACCCCGGCTGGTCGCCAACGCCGGGTCGGCTCAGGGCTGCGTCGAATGCTCGGATTCTCGAGGGTGGTCGCTGGAGCCGCGAGGGTCTCTCCACCGGCGATCTTGGCGCTCCAGCCGCCGCGTACCACCGTTGGACGGTCGGGAAGGTTCCGGGGGGTGATGTCCCCAACCGTGCGCAGACTCTGGGGTGGCATCACCTCGGGGCGCTTGACGCGGTTCAGGTCCGGGTAGGCCGCCGCGTTGAAGGGACGGTTGAGTGCGGGAACCTTGCGGGCGGTGCGGTCGGCGGGCGTGATGAAGCGTTCATAGGGGACGGTGTCCTCACCGAAGCTCTCGTTGTACTCACGGCTGTTGATGAGGGCATCGACCACGCCGTAGAACCCCTGACGTGCAGCGGTGTCGAAATAGGCGTCAATCTCCCAGCGACCGAAGGTTGGCCGGCCCAGGATCCTGCGATGCATCACCTCGATGGCCTTGGTGATGTAGAGACCACTCCAGTAGCGCCGTCGGAAGGCCTCGGAGCGGGCCACCTGGCGGATGAATTCGCGCAGGCTGATGTCGCCGTTCTCCAGCTTGATCTCCTCGACCTTGTTGCGTTCTCCCGCATAGCCGGTGTTGCCCAGGATCTGGACGTACACGGCATTGATGACGGCCTGGGTGCTGGATTCCGTTCCGCGGATGCTGGGTTGGCCTCCCCGCCGGGGGATTGAGCTGCCACCGGTGGCGATCTGTTGAAGCCTGACCACCTTGGGTCCGACGCGCCTTGGCGACGCCTTGCGGAACTGCGCGCTGTCCATCTGGCCGGGCTGGGTCATCCCGTTGCCGATCAGAATCCTGCGGGTGTCGTAACTGAAGGGAGCGGGACGGGTGGAGACCTTCGCCGTGGCCGATGGGAAGATGGCCCCGTAGGTCAGCCCGAGAGGATCGTTGGAGCCTCCGTAGGGGTGCTGATCGGGCAGGGGTTGGCGGTAGGCCGCATACAGGGTGACGTACTGCGGTGCTCCCTCGAAGGGGGCACTGAAGCGGAACAGTTTGCGGTTCGAGCCCCAACCCGCGCTCTCCTGGGCCTCCTCGCCGAGATCGCGCAGGTAGGGAACGGTTTCCTCTCCGAAGTTGCGGGCGTACTCCATGGAGTTCACCAGACAGTCGACCAGACCTGGCAGTCCCTGGTCACTGACGATGTCGAAATAGAACGTGAATTCCTCGCGGGAACTGATGCCTCGGCCCAGGAAGTGGCGGAAGGCCAGCTCCACGGCGCGACTGTTGGAGAAGCGGCCGTAGAACTGCTTCTGGTACTCCTTGCTGCGACCAAGGGCGCGAATGAACTCGCGCATCGAGATCTGCCCCTGCCGCACCTGGGTGGCTTCGACTGGGCAGACCTCCTGGCTGTAACCCTTGACGATGTCGCGTTCGAACACTTGCCGGTAGGCGGCCCGCACCACCTGAGCCTTCTGGGCGCCGCTCATGGCCGGCTTCATCACGAAGCGCAGCGCCTTGCCCCGGGCGGCCAGCGCATAGGTGGCCGGCAACTGGAGACCCTGGTTCACCGGGCTGCCCAGCCGCTGACGGGCCGAGGGGGTGGGGACGGCGAGCTCGGCAATCAGCACGTTGAAGTACTGGATCACCAGCTGACGGGTTTCGCTCTCCCCCTTGAAGAGCCCTGCCGCTGCAGCGCGCATCTCCTGAAGTGCCACGTTGGTGGCCGCCAGGGAACAGGCCTTCTCCAGCACATCCCGCAGTCCGCGGGTGTTGACGGCGAGGATGCTGGGGTCACCCGCCACCAGCGCGTAGCCGACGTAGCGCAGGAACCAGGCCAGATCCCGGATCGACTTCTTCATCCGGGCCGTGCCGTACACCCCGACGGAGATCGGGGCGAAGCCCGTCGGGAGCACCACCCGAACGTCGGCGTCACCCCCCGCACCCTCCAGCAGGCGGGTCAGGACGTTCCCTCGCGTGGATGTCGCCCCTGCGTAGGTCTCGACGGAACGCCGGAAGGCAGCCTGATCAGCTGCCAGGGGAGTCGCATCGTCGCTGGGCGGCGGGCTCAGCGGGGCGTCCAGATAGGACAGCGGCGTGCCCCCGGAGAAGATCCGGTTGGCCGCTTTGGCCACAATGAATTCCGCATTGTCCGAGATGCGCCGTGCCGCCTCCACGCGACGCTGGCCACTCTGAAAAAAGTTGATCAGGTTGCTGAGTTCGCTCCCGTCGGGGAAACGATCCTCCTGCTCCGCCTGACGGACGCTGGACAGCGGCAGGGTGTCGTAGCGCTGGGGAGCAACCCTGGTGCTGCCGCTGCTGGCGGTCACGGTCATTGACGAGAGCGAACCGGGCTGGGCCAACTTACGGCTCGCCCCGAGGGCCACCGGGGTGGCATGAACAAATGTTTGCAGCGTTCCTGCCCCGCCATGAAATGCTCGGCCGAGAGTCGCCCTGCCGCCGTGCCTGCCAGCGATGCCGCCACCCCGGTGGTGAGTGCCTTCTATGACCGCTTCCCCTACCCCGCCGACCCCCTTCAGGATGGGCCACCGCCCGGATACAACTGGCGTTGGTGTCTCGACAGTGTCTGGGCCTTCACCACAGGGGCCCTGCCCCCGTCGCCGCCGGGTGGCCGTCCCTGGCGGATTCTCGATGCCGGTTGCGGCACCGGTGTCAGCACCGATTACCTCTGCCACCTGAATCCAGGCTCGTCGGTGCTGGCGGTCGACATCAGTGCGGGAGCCCTCGCGGTCGCGCGCGAACGCACCCTCCGTTCCGGTGCGGCGGACCAGGTGGCCGAGCTGCGGATCGAACAGCGCAGCCTGCTGGACCTGGCGGGGGAGGGGCCCTTCGACTACATCAATTCCGTCGGCGTGCTGCACCATCTGCGCGAGCCCGCGGCCGGCCTGCAAGCCCTGGCGGCACTGCTGCGTCCGGGGGGCCTCCTGCATCTCTTTCTCTATGCCGATGGGGGGCGCTGGGAAATTCACCGTGTTCAGCGCAGCCTGGCGCGGCTGGCGGTGGGTGCCGGCGACGAGGGCCTGCGGCTCGGGCGTCAGCTGTTCCGCGATCTGCCCGAGACCAACAGGCTGCGCCGGCACCATGAGCAGCGCTGGGCTCTCGATACGGCAGCGGACCCCAACTTTGCCGACATGTACCTGCATCCTCAGGAGACCAGCTACGACCTGGAACGCCTGATGGCCTTCGTGGCCCGGGCTGATCTCAGCTTTGCCGGTTTTTCCAATCCGGAGGTCTGGGACCCTGCCCGCCTGCTCGGCGGCGCGTTGCTGGAGCGGGCCCTCGCCCTTCCGGAACGGCAGCGCTGGGCCCTGGTCGAAGACCTCGATCCGGACATCAGCCATTTCGAGTTCTTTCTCTCGAGCGGCGCGCTGCACCGGCAGGACTGGCGCGACGATGCTTCGCTTCTGGCGGCCGCCGGCACCCGCAACCGATGCCTGTGGGGCTGGCCCTCCACCAGCCTGCTGGGCCAGGACCTGATGCCGCTCACGATCAGTCCCGACGCCCTGACCCTGATGCAGGGGCTGGAGGCGGCTCCGCCAGGGACCGCCCTCGGTGCCCTGCCCCTCGACTGGTCCGCCCCGCGCCGACTGGCGGCAGCGCGGGAGCTGCTGGCGGCCAGGGTCTTGCTGCCACTGGGATCTGAGGCTGCGTGATAGATTCCGCGCGCAATTCGAGGGGTTGGCGCGATTGACCGTTTCACCACCCTGCCCAGTGGATCAGCCGGCGGTGTCACCACCAGCCGTTGCCGATCCTGCTGTCCCCCTGGCGGGCCTGGCGCAGGTGACGAGCGGTTCTGCACCCACCCCTGACTCAGCTGTTCAGGCCGGTGACGGCATGGACGATTACTTCAGGCTCCAGCAGCGCCTGCAGCTTTTCACGCTGCTCCTCGCCGCTGCCGCCATACCGTCCACGGCCCTGTTGGGTGGCCTCCATGCCGCTTTCGGCGTTCTGGTGGGAGCCTGCGCAGGCCTGCTCTATCTGCGTCTGCTGAGCCGCAGTGTCATGCGTCTGGGTGGCGATCGTCGGAGCGTGGGGAAATCCCAACTGCTCGTTCCCATCCTGTTGGTGCTGGCCGCGTCCCGTCTGCCCCAGCTTGAGCTTCTGCCCGCCTTGCTCGGGTTCCTGCTCTACAAGCCTGCCGTGATCCTGCAGGCCGTTCTTGACGCCTGAATTCCCTGTCCTCCCGTTCAACCTGATGGCTCCGCTGCCCCTCACGCTTCCCTTCGCCGAACTGGAGGTTGGTCAACACCTCTACTGGCAGCTCGGCAACCTCAAGATTCACGGCCAGGTGTTCCTGAGCTCCTGGGTCGTGATCGGCGCTCTGCTGGCTCTGGTGGTTGTCGGCACCCGCAAGCTCGAACGGGATCCGCGGGGCACCCAGAATCTGCTCGAGTTTCTCTGGGACTACATCCGTGACCTCTCCCGGGAGCAGATCGGCGAGAAGGCCTACCGCGACTGGATGCCATTCATCGGCACCCTTTTCCTGTTCATCTTTGTGAGCAACTGGGGTGGTGCCCTGGTGCCCTGGAAGCTCATTCATCTCCCGAGCGGAGAACTCGGGGCTCCCACGGCTGACATCAACACCACGATTGCCCTGGCACTCCTGGTCTCCCTGGCCTACTTCTACGCAGGCCTCAGCAGGAAAGGGTTGCGCTATTTCGAGTATTACGTGGAGCCGACACCGATCATGCTCCCCTTCAAGATCGTTGAAGACTTCACGAAACCTCTCTCCCTCTCCTTCCGTCTTTTTGGCAACATCCTGGCCGATGAACTCGTGGTCGCCGTGCTGGCGTTCCTGGTTCCCCTGGTGGTTCCCCTTCCGGCCATGTTCCTGGGCCTCTTCACCAGTGCCATCCAGGCCCTGATCTTTGCCACCCTCGCCGCCTACTACATCGGAGAGGCTGTCCACGAGGAGCACCACTAGGCCTCGTCGGCTGCTGACCTGTCAGGCGGTCTGGCAAACTCTTGGCGCGCAGGTCCGGCCGCAAGCCGGGCCCGTTTCCGAACCACGGCAACGTCCCAGGCGCCATGGGGATTTCACCCCCGTCCACTCAGCGCTCCCGCAGCGCACTCCATCCTCTCTTCCACCATGGATTCCATCACCTCCGCTGCTTCTGTCGTGGCCGCTGGTCTGGCTGTCGGCCTGGGCGCCATCGGCCCTGGTATCGGTCAGGGCACCGCTGCCGGCGGCGCCGTTGAAGGCATTGCGCGTCAGCCCGAAGCCGAAGGCAAGATCCGGGGCACCCTGCTGCTTTCCCTGGCCTTCATGGAGGCTCTCACCATCTACGGCCTGGTGGTCGCCCTGGTGCTGCTCTTCGCCAACCCCTTCGCTGGTTGAGCGACTCCTGAGTGGACGGAAGGTGAGGGCCGTTGAGCCCTCGCCCTCCCGGACCTCGGCCAACAGCTCCATCCTGATCCATCCAGCGCTTCCATCCCCATGACCAGCTGGCTTCTGCTCGCCGAAGCAGGTGCACCTGAGGGGGGTCTCTTCGACCTCGACGCCACGCTGCCCCTGATGGCAGTGCAGGTGGTACTCCTCACCTTCATCCTCAACTCGCTGTTCTTCCGTCCCGTGGGTCGGGCCGTGGAGGAGCGCGAGGGTTACATCACCACCAGTCGCGCCGAAGCGAAGGAGAAGCTGGCCCAGGTAGCACGCCTGGAGGCCGACCTCCGGGAGCAGCTTAAAGATGCCAGGCAGCAGGCCCAGAAGCTGATCGTGGAGGCCGATCAGGACATGGATCGCCTCTACCGCGAGGCCCTGGCCGCCGCCACCGCCGATGCCAATACGCAGCGTGAAAACGCCCGGCGTGAAATCGATGCCGAGCGCGAGAAGGCCATGGCCCAGCTCGAGACCGACGCCGAGGGCCTCGCCGACCTGATCGTCACCCGTCTTCTGGCTCCAGCGCGATGACTGCCATGACATCTCTACTCGCCAGCCACGGCGGTTTCGGTCTGAACCTCAATCCGTTCGAGACCAACATCATCAATCTGGCGATCGTGATCGCCGCCCTCTGGAAGTTCCTTCCAGGTTTCCTCGGGGGCATTCTCGAGCGCCGTCGGGCCGCCATCCTCGCCGATCTGCAGGATTCCGAACAGCGCCTCGCCCAGGCCACTACCGCACTGGCCCAGGCCCAGCAGGATCTGGCAGCCGCCCGGCAGAAGGCGGAGCAAATCCGAGCTGATGGCAAGGCCAGAGCTGATGCGATCCGTGCCGAGAGTGAGCTGCGCACCATTGAGGAGATGGCTCGCCTCAAGCAGGGCGCCATGGCGGATCTGAGTGCCGAGGCTGCCCGTGTCACCGAAGCCCTTCGTCGCGAGGCGGCGCGCCAGGCCGTCGAAAAGGCTCTGGTCACCCTTCCAGGCAAGCTGGACCCTGCCTCCCAGGCTCGCCTGATCGACCATTCCATCAACAATCTGGGGAACGCCTGATGCCACTCCTCAACACCATCGCCACCCCCTACGCCGAGGCCTTGCTCCAGGTCGCGGACGCCCGCAAGGAAACGGACACCGTGGCCCAGCAGGCCAAGGAAATTCTGGCGATCTGGAGCGCAAGTCCCGAACTCCGTGCTGCCATGGCCTCCCCGGTTCTGGAACCGGAGGCCAAGAAGGCTGCTCTTGGTGGCCTGTTCGGCGAGCAGATCACGCCCTCCCTTCAGAACCTGCTCAAGCTTCTGGCCGATCGCCAGCGGATCGCGGTTCTCGACTCCGTGCTGGTGCGATTTCTCGAGCTCTACAGGGAGCTCCGCAACATCGCCCTGGCCACGGTGACGTCGGCAACCCCGCTCAGTGATCAGCAGCAGCAGGAACTCACCGCCAAGGTCAAGGACCTGGCCGGAACCGACGCCGTGGAAATCGACCTTCAGGTCGATCCCGCCCTGATCGGCGGCTTCATCGTCAGTGTGGGATCCCAGGTGATCGACGCCAGCCTCTCCGGCCAGGTGCGTCGCCTCGGTCTTGCTCTGGCCAAGGTCGGCTAGGCCGTAGCGGCGCCGTTTCGGCGGCCGTCTTCTTCCCCTCCCATCACGCCCCCAGTACCCTCATCTCCCCCTGCGGGGATTTCCTCCCATGGTTTCCATCCGTCCCGACGAGATCAGCGCCATCCTCAAGAAGCAGATTGAGGACTACGACAAGTCGGTCGCCGTCAGCAACGTCGGCACCGTGCTGCAGATCGGTGATGGCATTGCCCGCGTCTATGGCCTCCAGCAGGTCATGGCCGGGGAACTCGTCCAGTTTGAGGACGGTACCGAGGGCATCGCACTCAACCTCGAGGACGACAACGTCGGCGTGGTGCTGATGGGCGAGGGCCGTGGCATTCAGGAGGGCAGCACCGTCAAGGCCACCGGCAAGATCGCCGCAGTCCCCGTCGGTGACGCCATGCTGGGCAGGGTTGTCAACTCGCTGGGGCAGCCCATTGATGGCAAGGGCGACATCGCCACCACCGAGACCCGACTGATCGAGTCGATGGCTCCCGGGATCATCCAGCGCAAGTCGGTGCATGAACCCATGCAGACCGGCATCACCGCCATCGACGCCATGATCCCGATCGGCCGCGGTCAGCGCGAGCTCATCATCGGCGACCGCCAGACGGGCAAGACGGCGATCGGAATCGACACCATCATCAACCAGAAGGGTGAAGATGTCGTCTGCGTCTACGTCGCGGTCGGCCAGAAGGCCGCCTCCGTCGCCAATGTGGTGGAGGTGCTGCGCGAGAAGGGCGCCCTCGACTACACCATTGTCGTGGCGGCGAGTGCCTCCGAGTCGGCTGCGCTGCAATACCTGGCTCCCTACACCGGTGCCGCTTTGGCCGAATCGTTCATGTACAAGGGCAAGGCCACCCTGGTGATTTACGACGATCTCACCAAGCAGGCCCAGGCCTACCGCCAGATGTCCCTGCTGCTGCGTCGTCCTCCCGGTCGTGAGGCCTATCCCGGGGACGTCTTCTACTGCCACAGCCGGCTGCTGGAACGCGCCGCCAAGCTTTCCGATGCCATGGGCAAGGGTTCGATGACGGCCCTGCCGATCATCGAGACCCAGGCCGGTGACGTGTCGGCCTACATTCCCACCAACGTGATCTCGATCACCGACGGTCAGGTGTTCCTGAGTTCCGACCTGTTCAACTCCGGCCTCCGCCCCGCCATCAACGTCGGCATCTCCGTGAGCCGGGTCGGTGGCGCTGCCCAGACCAAGGCGATCAAGAAGATCGCCGGCACCCTCAAGCTGGAGTTGGCCCAGTTCGATGAACTGGCCGCGTTCTCCCAGTTCGCCTCTGACCTCGATGCCGCTACCCAGGCCCAGCTGGCCCGGGGCAAGCGGCTGAGGGAAATCCTCAAGCAGCCCCAGTTCAGCCCCCTCATCCTGGCGGAGCAGGTGGCCGTCGTCTATGCCGGCGTCAAGGGTCTGATCGACGAGATCCCCGTCGAGTCGGTCGTTCAGTTCTGCCGGGAGCTTCGTGAGTACCTCAAGACCAACAAGGCCGACTTCATCTCCAAGGTGCAGACCGAGAAGCAGCTCAGCGAGGACGCTGAAGCCATGCTCAAGGATGCCATCAACGAGGTGAAGTCGACCATGCTGGCCTCGATCTGAGGAGGATCGCTCAGATGGCAAATCTCAAGGAAATCCGCGACCGGATCAGTTCGGTCAAGAACACCCGCAAGATCACCGAGGCCATGCGTCTCGTGGCGGCTGCCAAGGTGCGTCGTGCTCAGGAGCAGGTGTTGCGCAGTCGGCCCTTTGCCGATCGCCTCGCCCGGGTGCTGGAAAACCTCCAGTCCCGCATGCGTTTCGAGGACGTCGACGCCCCTCTGCTTGAGGCCCGGCCGGTTGAAACCATCACCCTGCTGGCCGTCACCGGTGACCGGGGTCTCTGTGGCGGTTACAACGCCAACATCATCAAGCGGACCGAACTTCGCCACGCGGAGCTCAAGGAACAGGGCTACAAGGTTGATCTGGTGCTGATTGGTCGCAAGGCCATCACCTATTTCCAGAACCGCTCCAACATCTACACGGTGCGGGCCACCTTCTCCGGACTGGAGCAGGTGCCCAATGCGGATGAGGCTGGCTCCATCGCCAACGAGATCCTGGCTGAGTTTCTCTCGGCCGCGACCGATCGGGTGGAGATCATTTTCACTAAGTTCATCAATCTGGTGAGCTCCAAGCCGGTCATCCAGACCCTGCTTCCCCTGG
>NZ_JBKOUC010000034.1:0-18927 GCF_046764815.1 Aphanothece stagnina RSMan2012 | reverse complement strand
GTGAAGGTGCACATGCCCGAGTGGCACCGCGGCGCGTTTGATGACCCCCGCACGACTCTGGTTCACCAAGACGCTCGTAAGTGGGTGGAAGATCACAAGGGTTACGGCTACGACGTGATTTTGAGCGACCTGCCCGGGCCTCACCCCGGCAGTCCGAGCACTTACCTTTACACGCAAGAGTATTTCCGCCACATCGCCGAAGCGCTCAGCGACGACGGGGTGTTTGTGCTTCAGTCGGGCGCGTGCAACGAGACGTATCCGTATCTGTTCTCGGCGGTGCACAAGACGCTGGAATCGGTGAGCGAATTCAAGTACGTGCGCGGCTACTACGGCTTGGTGACCACGTTCCAAATGCCGTGGGGATTCATTCTGGCGAGCAAGTCGCACGATCCGTTGGAGCTCACGCCCGACGAGATTGCCAAGCGGTTGGCGGCTCGCGGCGTGACGGAGAATCGGTACTACGTCCCCCGCTTCCACCAGGCGATGTTTACGCTGCCTGAATACATGCTGCGCGCCATCGAAACGCACGGTACGGTGCTCACCGATGCCGATCCGTTTGTGTGGACGGCGTAACGCTGTTTTGAGTGGGTGGATGCAAACCCGCTCGTTCACAAAAAAAGATCCCCTCTCCCGTGCCGAGAGGGGATTTTTTCTTGCCTGATTTAGCGTGCGCGACGGCGTCGCGCCGCCAAACCGGCCAGACCGGCCGCCAGCACCGTCATGGTGAAGGGCTCGGGCACGGGGGTCATGCGGAAGCCGACCAGCTCGCCGTTCAATCGGCCCACGCCGGAGATCTGTCCGGCATCGTTGATGCCGGTCGCGTAGAGCAAAGTCCAGTTCCCGCTGCCGGGAGACAGCAGACTGTTGAGATTCTGCAATTGACCGTTGGAAAAAATCACCGCTCGTTGCTGCCCGGGGGCGGAAACGGATCCCACGACCACGCCCGCGTTGTTGATGGCAAACGCGCGAGATGACGTGAATCCATTGAGCACCCCGATGCTCACAAGGTCGGTTCCATTGGAGAAAAATCCGCGCTCTCCACCGGTTGCGCTGCCGTAGCCCACAATGACCCCCGCGTTATTCACGCCGGTTGCAGTGGAGCGGTTTCCGCCCGGCAGCACGCCAAAGGTGGTGACGTTGCCGTTGAGCGAGACGAAGGCGCGCGGGTTAGATCCGGCGCTGCTGACCTACCATTCGCCCGCAATGTGTCCGCTGTTGCTGACGGCCTGAGCCAAGGAGTATTGCGCCCCGGCAATCGGGACGACGCTGGCCGATCCGTTGGCAAAAGTGACGGCGAGAAAGTTGCCGTTGGCGTCATCGGCCTGGCCGACAATGAGGCCGCTGTTGTTGATGGCAAACGCCAGAGAGTTGGTGCCGCCCGACAGAAGCCCAAGGCCCGTCACCGTTCCGCCCGCAAAGAGTGCCGCCTGCGATCCCGACCAGCCGACGGCCTGACCGGCATCATTGATTCCCAACGCGTTGCTGTCTTCCTCGGGCGCCAATGCTCCCAGGTTGGTGGCCGTTCCGCCTTGCCAAGACACGGCTCGGCCCTGAGAGAACTCGCCGTCCGCGTCAAACGCAATGGACTGGCCAACGACCTGCCCCGAGGCGTTGATTCCTTGGCCATACACCGCACCTACATCGGGGAATCCAGGCGTGGAGACTCCGCCCAAAAGTTCAATGGTATAGGGATTGGCCACCGCCGAACCCGCAATACACGACAACGCAACCAACCACAATTTCCTCTGGTTCATAACTTGCACACCTCGCAAACCTCACCCCACGCGGGGCGAGAATTGTTCCTCCGCTTGCGCGGCGGACAACCATTTATACAGCGAGTCTTAACAAACCGATCTGCGATTATTATTCAAACTTAGGACAACCGGGGTAATCTGTCTGCATAAGGGTCGACGAGCTTATGAGCGAAAAACCTGCCAGCCTCGAGGGACAGTCCGACCCCTGGGGAAACTACGGGCAACGCATGCGGCGCGTCCGCGAGCGGGCGGGCTTGACGCTGAGAGAGGCCGCCTTGCGCGTGGGGGTCAACAAAAACACGCTGCTCCGGCTGGAGCGGGGCGAGCGGCTGCGGAAACAAACGCTGGTCAAAATTTGCGCGGGCTACGGGGTTTTGTTCTTGGATCCCGAGGCGATTCCCAACCGCGAGGAAGGGGTGCACTATGCGCTTCACCGTTCAGAAGGAGAGCAGTGGCTCTGCACGCGGGTGAACGATCTTGATGGCCCGAGCCGAGTGACTCGTCCCCGGGGAATTGAGTTGGCCGATCAGCGTCGCGCCATGGGGCGACATGGCTTTGCCGACCAGTTTTTGATGATCCTTGGGTGTGACCGCACCCATGGTCAGCTTCGGGCCGCGCTGTTTGAGGTGTTTGGTCAGAGTGGTCGGTCGCGGCAGGCTTCGGGGGAGGCCCTTGTCTACGCCGTGAAGGGAGACGTTCAATTTCACATTGGGACGGAATCGTTTGTGCTGCGACAAGGCTCGGCGGCGACCTTTGATCGGACGGTGGAGCATTGGCACCACCCGGCGGAGAGCATGGCGGAGGAAGATCTTCCCGCCGTCTTCTTGTACGTTCAGGTGGATTGATCCCCCCGGTGCGATCCTGCGGCGGGGTAATCTAGAATACGTATTCACAAGGTGCCCCCATGCTAAACCGAGTTCCCGTCGCTGCGCGCTCGTTTGACCTGCCCAAGCCCCTGGCCCGACTGGCCGATTTGGCGCTTAACCTGCGCTGGGCGTGGCATGCCCCTACTTACCAACTCTTTACCCGGATGGGGGGCGACGGCGGGCCGGTGATGCGCTTGGTTCACGCTGATGTGGCCGCCCTGGCCAAGGACAAGGAGTACGTGAAGGCCGTGGAGGCGGCGGCGGCGGATTTGGACGCTTATCTGGCCGCGACCAAATCGGGCGATCCGGCCGCCTACTTCTGCGCGGAGTTTGGCCTGCACGAGACCTTCTCGCTCTATTCGGGCGGACTCGGCATTCTGGCGGGTGACCACCTCAAGGAAGCGAGCGACCAAAACTTGCCTCTGGTCGCGGTTGGTTTGTTCTACCGGGGCGGATTTTTCCGCCAAATGGTGGATTCCACCGGGCGTCAGGAACACATGCCGCCCGTGCTCAACCCCGAACTGCTGCCCATGCGCCGGGTCGTGGATGCGGGTGGGGCCGATCTCAACGTCACCATCAGCCTGCCCGGTCGAGACGTGGTTGCGGCGGTGTGGCGGGCCGACGTGGGCCGGGTTCCTTTGATTTTGCTGGATACTGACCTTTTGGTGAATTCAGCCGAGGATCGCAAGATCACGAGTCAGCTCTACACCAGCGGCCGTGACATGCGTTTGCATCAAGAAGCCGTATTGGGGATTGGCGGGGCCAAGGCTTTGGCCGCCCTCGGGATTGAGCCCCGGGTTTGGCATATGAATGAAGGCCACTCGGCCTTGCTGTTGGTCGAGCGCCTGCGGGCTCTCACCTCGGCCGGGACGAGTCTTGAGGAGGCGACCGCCCAGGTAAAGGCCAGCTCCATTCTCACGATTCACACGCCCGTTCCGGCCGGGAACGAGCGATTTGGCGCGGATCACGCCGCGGAAGTGCTCGCCCCGACCCTGGCTGGGGGCCCCTTGACGATCAATGAGCTGCAAAAGCGCGGCCTGGACAGCGAGAAGGATGCATCCATTTTTGACATGACCGGGTTCGCCATTCGGCACAGCCGCGCCGTGAACGGCGTGAGTCTGTTGCACGGCAAAACCGCCGATAAAACCTGGCGAAAGATCGCCGGGTTTGAAGTAGGGGCGGTCACCAATGGTGTCCACCTGCCCACTTGGCTGGGGCCCGAAATGGCGGAGGCTTTTGCGGCGGGAGGATTTACCCTTCACCCGGCCACGGCCATGCCCCGCACGGCGGGCAAAACTCGCGACGACTTCGCCGGCCTCGGTCAAGTCACCGATGAAGCCCTTTGGAATGCCCACATCGCGCAAAAGCGGCGACTGATTGCCTTTGCCCGGCAGCGCATGTTTGCCCAGCACGCTCGCCACGGCGAGGGGCCCGCCGAACTGAAAACCTGGCTGGAATCGCTGGAAGAAGACGCGCTGATTTTGGGATTTGCGCGCCGCTTTGCGACGTACAAGCGCGCCCACCTCATTTTTAGCGACGAGCGTCGGCTGGCCAAGCTGCTCAATGGCAAGGGTCGACCCGTGCGTCTGATTTTTGCCGGGAAGGCGCACCCTGCCGACCGCGCCGGTCAGGCCCTCATTGCGCAGGTCTACCAAAAGGCGATGTCGCCCAAGTTTCGGGGCAAGGTGTTCTTTTTGGAGGAGTACGATATGGAGGTCGGTCGACATCTGGTGCAGGGGGTCGATGTGTGGCTCAACAATCCCCGCCGTCCCCTGGAAGCCAGCGGAACCAGCGGCATGAAGGCCGCCGCCAACGGCATCCCCAACGCCAGTGTGCTGGATGGTTGGTGGGATGAAGCCCACGAAGGCGGTAAGAACCCCAACGGATTTGCCATCGGCGGGCGCAAAACTCTGGCCGACGAAAAGGCGCAGGACAAAGCCGATGCGTTGGCGCTTTACGAAATTCTGGAGCAGGAGATCGTCCCGCGCTTCTTTAGCCCGGACAAGCGCGACTGGCTCCCCGTGATGCGCCGGTCGATCGAATCGAGTCTGTGGGCGTTTTCCACCGTCCGTATGATTGAAGACTACGACCGGGAAATGTACGGCTAGCCCGGGCTCGGGGGGTCGCCTGCTTCACGTTGCGACCCCCCGAACTCATCGTGAAAGAACGTGATTTTTCGCGATTCTCCTTGTTGAGCCCGACTCGGAACCATACACTGGGCATCTGAGGCATTGCGTCGCCCCTTGCGACGCATGTTTTTCAACCAGGAACGAGGATCATGAAATTCATTTCGCGAGGTATGTTTGCCCTAGGAGCCCTTGCGTGCGCTGGCCTGGCCGGTGCCCAGACTTACGATCTGTTTATGGCCGAGACGCCGGGAGGATTTTTGGGGGGCAACACGGCCTCCTACGGCGGACTCCAGCGCTATCAAGTGACGGCGGGAACGGCCACCTTGGTCGGGACATTGCCAAATTCGAGCCTGTCGGATCCGGTGGGTGTGGTGGTGAGCGGCGGAGATCTTTACGTCAGCAATCGTCACGGCAACAACACCGGAGTCAGTAGCATCCAGCGCTTTGGGATTGGCCCGGCGAGCCTCTCAGGCGGTGCGGCCTTGGTGACGGCCCCCATCTCGGGATTTCACGGCTTTGCGTTCGCTCCCAACGGTGACCTGTTTGTGACCACCGTATCGACCGGAACGCGGCGTTTTCGTCCCGACGGCCTGGGCGGCTACACCGATATCGGCGGCGTTGGCTCGGGTCAGGTGCGCGACGTTTGGATTTCGCCCGATGGCAACACGATGATCGAAACCGGATCGGGTGGGATGATTGTGCGATCCGTGGGCGCAAACTCTCTGGGGACAGGCACCGCGTTTAACATTGGGAACTCCTTCTTTCACCAGATGGCGTTTCGGGGCAACGCCCTGTACACCGCCGCCAATGCGACCGGAAACATCTACCGAGTTGATTTGAATGCCTCGTTCCAGCCCATCTCGGCGACGGTCATTGGCAACGTGACCGGTGCCCTGGGGGTCACGTTCAGCCCCGATGGCAGCGAAATGTGGGTCGGCAGCACCGGAACCGCCAACAACTCACTGAACCGGTTCGCTCTGAGTGGCAATAACTGGGTGCTTCAGCAATCGGTGAGCCTTGGTTCCGTGAGTCCTGGATATTTGGCCGCGGTGCCCGAGCCGATGACCATGGTGGGCATGGGGCTGGCGGCTCTGGTTGTGGCTCGCCGCAAGCGCAAGGCGTAACCGTAAAAAGTCGGCCCCGGGGGAGAGGATCCGGGGCCGCAATATCACCAATTGGTTAGGATTTCTTTGCGCGTCGGCGTCGAGCCATGGCCACTCCCGCGGCGGCCAGCACCGACATCGTGGCCGGCTCAGGAATCGCTTCCGGCCCGGCGATGACCAGCGATCCTCCGCTCAGGAACTCGTCCGAGTTCGTTGTCGTGGCGACAAAGGTGTAGGTTTGGCCCGCCGTGAGATTGAGGAACATGTTTGAAGACCGGAACTCGGTCAGGTCACCGACATGGTCGACCCCGATCAAGTTGGTCAAGGGGTTGCTGGCGCTGAACGCCCCGTTGTAACCCATCAAGTGGGTACTGACGCCATTGTTGTACAGGCCAATCGCGTGCACCCCGGTCTCTTGGGCGGTGAAGGTCACGGCCTGATACCGGAAGTTTCCGCTGGTCGTGGTGGTGAGGCTGTTGGCGCGGCTGGTCATCACCGGGCTCAGGTTGGTCAGGTCGATGGCCGTCGGCGCCACAACATCGGTGAGGAAGGTCACGCGCGCATTAAAGAGGCTGGCGGTGCGGCCGCTCACCCCCAGACGCATTTGCATGGTGATGCTGCCTCCCAGGTCAGAACTGGCTTGGTTTGCCAAGAACCCGCGCGGGTGCTGGTCGCCGGTACCGCCCAAGTTGTTGTTCCAAGTGGGGCTGGATCCCGTGAATGTGAACCCGTTAGAGGTGTTGTTGCCGCCCATGGCGCGCAGAGCGGTACCGTTGCCCTGGTTGGTCACCCCCAGCAGCCCGACCTGAAGGTCACTGCTCCACGGGAATCCGGTTCCGGCGGCAAAAATGCCGTTGATGGTAAAGGCCCGGGCACGACCCGTGGCTCCGGCGGTGTTCACCGGGAAGTTCAACGTGGTATCGGAAAGACTAACGGTACCAAGGTTGTAAGAAAAGCTCGCCGCGTAAAGGGGAGCGGTCGCAAGGGCCGCGCAGGCCAGGGCAAAGATGCGAGTGTGAGTCATGTGATTCCTCTCGATTTGGCCGACCGTGAGCCGGTCGAGCCGAGGAATGATGGCCCGGGCCCACTCATCCATCGCAAGAGGTCAGGACGCTCTCCGTGTCCCATTTTGCAAAGAAAATCCTGTCCCAATTTTCAAAAAAAGGACGGTTCGCCACCCGGAAGATACGACCTTGGCCCTTGCGTCGGGGGTTCCGCGGCGGGGGTCACCGGACAAGCCTTCGTTCATCGTAAACCCTGTCCCAATTCGGGTATTTGCAGGTGAGGCTGTCAAGCTCGTTAAAATACGGGGCGGAGAGGGCGGTGACAATAAAGCGGGCCCATCCGCTCAGGAAGAGCCCGCACGTTTCGCTTACGTCAGCCGCGAATGTATCGCTCAAACACATCGGCAAAGTCGCGCCGAGTGTGCCGCACCAGCACGGTCTCATTCAGATTGCTCAGGACGGCATCGAAGGTCGCATTGACCTGTTCCGGAGTCGGGTTTTGGCTGGCCCGAAACATATTGCTCACCGCGCCTAAGGTTTGCATGGCGTTATGCCGCGCGACCTCATCTTGGTGCTGAAGTGAAGAGATCCGGGTGAGGGCCTTGTAAATGTCCTTGAGCGCCTCGATGAAGTCTTTGCGGATATCGATGCTGAAGTGTTGATCGCCGATGCTGAACTTCAGTTCGATGTCCATATCCATGGTTCCCGCGGTTTCGATGCCCACGTAACCAATGCGGTGCCGAGCGTATTCGTACCGGACAATTTTGCGCTTGCTGCTCACGGCCGAGTCCCCATCTACGTGGATGAGGGCCAGGTTGGTAAAGCAGTACTCGTCCTTTTTGCTCTTGATGAGGAAGACGATCTGCTCGCCATCTTCGTGGAACAGGTAGTCGTCGGCGTCCACCTTATCGTAGTCGGCGCGGTTGACAATCACGCCGATGTCAGAGAGGCCGAGGGCTTCGGCGGCAAGCTTTTTGAACATGACGCCTCACCTTACGTCAATCCGGCTTCGACGTTGCACGGGGGTAGGACGTTGGCAAGGTGATGGTTCTCTTAACATCGGCCCGGTAAATCTCGTGGCGATGAAGATGTCGCTTGCGGCCCTTTTGGTCGCCGCTTTTGCATCCGTTGCCGCCGCGCAATCCGCCGGACAGGCCACAGGAACCGTTTATGAAGACCGCAACCAAAACGGGCAGCGCGATGCTGGCGAGCCCGGGCTGCGGGGAATCTTGGTCAGCAACGGGCGCGAACTCACGCGCACGGATCGGGCCGGAGTTTGGCGCCTTCCGGTCGGGGATGACAACGTGCTTTTTGCCGTCAAACCCACCGATTTTGCCTATCGGCTCGATGCGAACCGAAAGCCGACCGGGTTTTTTTATGTGCATCGGCCAGCCGGAACCGCCGCGCTTCGTTACGGTGGACTCCCGGCCACGGGGCCTTTACCCAATCGAATCGACTTTGGTTTTATGCACAAAAAGGAGCCCCGACAGTTTCGGGTGGCCTTCTTTGGCGATACCCAGCCTTACAACCTGGATCAGGTGCAATTTACGGCCCAGGATGCGATTGCGGAAGTCGCCGGTCGGAATGATCTTGCGTTTGGTGTCTCTTTGGGCGATGTGGTCGGCGATAACCTCAGCTTGCTTCCCCCGTTAATGCAGGCCAAGAGCACCATGGGGGTTCCCTGGCACTACGTGGTGGGCAATCACGACATCGACTTCGATGTGCCCGACGATAAAGATTCCACCGCGAGTTGGCGCCGCTTGGTCGGGCCCCCTTACTACGCCTTTGAATATGGCAACGTTTGGTTCATTGTTCTGGAGAACGTGGACTACCGGGGCCAAGGCAAGGGCTACGGAAGCGGCCTGAACGAGGTGCAGTTCACATGGCTCCGGAACCTGCTTCAAGAGATTCCTCGGGATCGCATGACCGTGATCATGCAGCACATCCCGATCATCGAACTCAAGGAGCGGGCTCAATTTTTTGCGTTGCTTTCCAATCGTCCAAACACGTTTTCGATCGCCGCCCACTGGCACGTCAATCGGCATATCTTTTTTGGGAAAGAAGAGGGCTGGACCGGGGCTAAACCGCACCACCACTTGGTCGCCGCGACGGTGTGCGGCAGCTGGTGGAGTGGTGAGCTGGATGAAGTGGGAATCCCGCACAGCATGATGAGAGACGGGGGCCCGCGTGGGTACATCCTTGGGAACTTCAACGCTCGTGGCTACGACTTGCAGTTCAAAGCCACCCGGCGACCCGCCGACTACCAGATCAATATTGATGCGCCTCACCGCATCAAGTCGAATGAACGATTGAACGTCACCGCCAACTTCTTTTTTGGGACGCAGTTCTGTCGGCTAGAAATGCGTCTGAACGATGGGGCCTGGCAGGCGATGCGGGCCCTCCCTCCGGGGAAGGATCCCTTCTACCAACGACTGAAGGATCTCGAAACATCGAAAAAGATTCCGGCGACGGGGCGTGCGCTCCCTGGTCTCTACGATAACTTCCACATGTGGCAGGGTTCGGTGGCGGCAGGCTTGCCGGAGGGCGGTCACCGACTTGAGGTGCGCGCCACCGACATGTTCGGACGCACGCATTCGGCCCGCCGCGTTCTGTGGGTGGATCCGTCCTGACGCCGCCGCGAGTCGAGAGGGGGCGGATTGAACTGTTCCCTTAACCATTTCTTGACCTCCCCATGCGAACCTTGCGCCATGCGCGGGTTCGCGTTTCTTTTTGCGCTCTTCTTGTGTCTGGCGGCCATGGCTCACGATGGCCCCGATCCAGTGCTCGCCTGGGATTTCCATCCCCGGTATATCAAAAATGGCATCCTTGAAGCCCGACTCGGGCCCTCCGCTCGCATCGCGGGCTCTCCTCAAAGTTCAAGGGATGTGACGGGCCAGAGCCTGCTGCTCAACGGGAAAACCGACATCCTGGCGGTGGATGGCGCGGCGGCTCGGCCGATGCTTCCGGCTCGGCATTTGACCGTCGAGGCCTGGGTCGCGGTCAATACTCCGCACGGTTATGGCGGTATCGCGGGCTACTTTCAAGACAACGGTGACGCGGAAACCGGCTGGATTTTAGGCTATAACGACCGCACGTTTACGTTTGGACTTGCGAGCAAAGGGGCCGACGACGGAAACGGAAAGATGACCTATCTTGCGGCCCGCACCCCCTATGAGGCCGGACGCATTTTTCACGTTGTGGGCACCTATGACGGGGAAGAGATGCGCATTTACGTCAACGGTAGGCTGGAGGCCAGGAGCCAGGAGCAAAAGGGCGACATTCTTTATCCGGCTGAGGCGCCGTTTTCGCTTGGGCGCTACCATGACCGGGACGAGAACAATTTGCACGAGGGCCGCCTGGTCAGAGTCGCGGTTTATGATCTGGCCGCGACGGCTCCCGCGATCACCCACCTATTCGAGCATCATAAGGACTGGGCCGCCGCCGCCCCCTTGATCGAAGAACCGCAGACCATGGAGTTTGTGGTGCAGCCGTACTTGCAGTTCCCCACCCAGACCACGATGACCGTGATGTGGGAGACCACGCGGACTTCGACTTCAGTGGTGTACGTTGGCCCCGGGGAAAACGCGATGAAGCCCGTGACCGGCGAGCCTGGTCGGATCCACCGTGTCGACTTGAAGGATCTTCAACCCGAAGGGCACTACGTTTACCGGGTGGAATCGGTCGATGATCAGGGCCGAAAAGTCACCAGTGAGCTCTTTACGTTTCGCACGGCCGGGCCAGTAGGAAATCCCATTCGCTTTTGCGTGGTGGGAGATACCCAGACCAATCCTCCGGTGGCAAAGCGCATCGCCGAGCATATGTGGAACGAGCGGCCAGATTTCTTTTTGATTCCTGGCGACTTGGTGGGTACGGGGGCCAACAAAAATCATTGGGTCACCGATTTCTTTGCCGCGATGCGCCCGCTCTTGAGCCGAGTGCCCTTGTTGCCCGTGCTGGGCAACCACGAAGGCGATGCCCGGCTGTACTACGACTACATGGCCCTGCCAACCCCGGAGTACTACTACCGGTTTGTCTATGGCGATGCCGAGTTCTTTGTGATCGATAGCAATCGTAACGTAGCTCCTGGCAGCGAGCAGTACCAGTGGCTAGATGCGGCGCTGGCCAGTTCAACCGCCCGCTGGAAGTTTGTCACCCATCACCATCCCCCGTACAGCAGCGATGAAGACGACTACGGCAACCTATGGAAAGGACAAAGCGTGCGCGGGGACGTGCGGATGCGGGCGCTGACGGCCCTGTACGAAAAACACAACGTCGATATTGTGTTTACCGGACACATCCACTCGTATGAACGAACCTGGCCCATGGTGCAAGGTCGAGCGCGAGAGCGCGGGCCCATTTATATTGTGTGCGGCGGCGGGGGAGGTGGGTTAGAAACCCATGGCCCCACCCGACCCGCATGGAGCCACACGGTTCGCCACGGCCACCATTACACGGTGATCACGCTACTGGGTGGCCGCCTTTCGTTCCGCGCTTTTGATATCGAGGGTCGTCTCTTTGACACCTTTACGATTGAGAAAGAGTGATTTACCGTGGGGTAAGCCCCGAGAAGAAAGCCCACATCAGCTCGTTGGCATTAACGTCCTGTCCCGGACGGTCACCGCGCGGGCTTCCGGCGCGGCCCCCGGGCCAGGTGTGGCCCTCGCCCTCGATGATGGCGGTGGCGACGGGGTTCTTGCCCGGGTAGGTCGTTAAGGTGAGCCGGCCCTCCGTTTTTGATGTCGGCTCATCGGAGGCCTGATTTCGCTCGCGCCAGAAGTCGATTCCGTCTTGCATGGAGCGGTCGATCCGCGGCCCGGCTAGGGTCTGCTTGGGTTGACCGCCGGCCAGCAGCACGTGTTCGTCGGCCGTGCCGTGAATCATGATGATGGGCACGGGGCTGCCGGCTTGCAGGGGAGAGTTCAGGGCCCCGGCAATGGGAGCGATCCCGGCCAGCTTCTCCCCGATTTCTACGGCCAGTCGGTGGGTCATCATGCCGCCATTGCTCATTCCGGTGACATAGATGCGCTTGGGATCTGCACCTTCGTTTTTCACCAATTGGTCAATCATTTTGCTCAGAAAGCCGACGTCGTCCACATTGTTTCGCATGGCGTAGGCGCAGCAGCGACCGGCGTTCCAAGTCAGCATGTTGGATCCACCGCCACTGGTGCCATTGGGATACACCACCATCACACCTTTGGCGTGGGCAAAGGGGGTCAGGCCCGACATCCGCTCGACGTTCGCAGCATTTCCGCCGCCCCCGTGCAGGGCAATGATCACCGGAAGCTTGGCCTGCGCCGAAGCGTTGGCCGGTCGCCGAACTACATAGGTTCGGGTGCGGCCATCGTGTTCAAGTTCTCGTTCATCGCGTTGTTGCCATTTGGCTGCCCCGGCTCCAACGGCCAGCAGAAACAGCCCGGCCAGGGTCAAGGCGGGGATCAGCGCGCGCGGATTCATGCCCGTGAAGACGGCCAGCCGCACCAATCGTTCACCCTGGCATCGTAAACTGGTCATCATTGCAGGGAGTCTGCTCATGAGCGCATTGGAAACCAAAAGGTTAACTTTCCGTCGTTGGACGCCCGCCGATGCGGAGGATCTCTTTGCCATGTACGGCGATCCGGAGACCATGCGCTACATTGGCCCGGGCAACGTGAGCGCCTCGGTGGAGGTGCATCGTGAAGATAAGTCAGCGGTCTACGATGCGCACGAAGCCTACGGAGGGTTTGTTTTGGCCGCAGTTCTGCGCGAAACCGGCCGGCCTATGGGCACCGCATTGCTCAAGCGCATCCCCTACAGTCAGGGCGAAGAGGGCGAGCCGCAGGTGGAAATTGGGTGGCACATCAACCGAGCCTACTGGAATCAGGGCTTGGGGACGGAGATGGCCGAGATGCTCTTGCGGGAAGGCTTGACCCGCTTTGGCCGGGTGGTGGCGGTGGCCTATCCCGAGAACGGGGCGAGCCTGCGGGTCATGGAGAAGATCGGCATGACGCGCGTCGGATTAACGCGCCGCTACTACGATCTTGAGGTCATGATGTACGAATCGGGGCCGGTGGACGGAATGCCCGAGGGGTTGCCGTCGTGAAGCGAGTTTGGTTTGCGTTCGCCATCGGCTTGGGGCTCGCGGGATCGGTGCCCGCGCAAGATCGGGTGGCGGCCGCCCGCACTCGGGTGGATACCGAGGTGAAACGCCTGGCTCGTGCGGCGAATCTGCCTTATCCCATTCCCCGCTTGTTCTTCCGCGCCTTTAAAGAAGAGCGCACCCTCGAAATCTGGGGATCCAACGGCCGCGACCCGTATCGCCGCGTTGTGGCGTACCGGGTGGCCGGGCAAAGCGGGGTTTTGGGCCCCAAGCGCAAGGAGGGCGATAAGCAGGTTCCCGAGGGGTTTTACACCGTCGATCGGCTCAATCCTCGCAGTCGGTTTTTGCTGTCGATAGGGATCAATTACCCCAACGCGAGCGACCGCCTGCGGAGCGATCGGGCCCGACCGGGCGGGGATATCTTTATCCACGGCGATGATGTTTCGATTGGATGCTTGGCCATGACCGACCCCGTGATTGAGGTGATTTACGTGATGACTCACGACACCTGGCACGCCGGCGGGCGCCGGATTCCCGTCCACATCTTTCCCAACCGCATGACGGATGCCAATTGGGCTCGGCTGCAGCGCGACTACCGCTCACGCCCGGATCTCATTGCGTTTTGGCGCGAGCTGCGTCCGGGGTTTTTGGCGTTTGAATCAACGCGCCGGGTGCCCACGGTTTCGGTGGGTCGCGGTGGGGCGTATCGAGTGCGGATTCAAGAATAGAAAACCCCGGCTTGACCATTTAGCCAAACCGGGGTCGCTCTAGAATCCCCGGGCGTTACACCCGCTGCATCGACTTGATTTCGTCGGCGTACTTTTCCTTCACGACCTTGCGGCGCACCTTGAGCGAAGGCGTGAGTTCTCCGCCATCAATCGAGAACGCTCGGCCCACCAGCACGTGCTTCTTGACCTTTTCAAAGTCTGCCAGCTGCTTGTTGATCTTGTCGATCTCCGACTTGATCTGGGCCTTCACCACGTCGAGCTGAATCACCTTTTCGCTGTCGGTTTCGGTAATGCCCTGAGCACTCAGCCAGCCCTTCAGTCGTTCAAAATCGGGGACGACGAGGGCGCAGCAATACTCCATGCCGTCGCCGAGCAAAACCGCTTCTTGGATGAACTCGCTCTCCTTCAGGCGGTTTTCGACCGGTTGCGGGGCCACGTTTTTGCCGTTGCCCAGCACCAGCAAATCCTTCTTGCGGTCGGTGATCTTGAGCTTGCCGTTCTTGAACTCCCCAATGTCGCCGGTGTGGAACCAGCCGTCGGCATCAATGGCGTTCTTGGTTTCCTCAGGAAGGTTGTAGTAGCCCTTCATCACCGAGAAACCGCGAATCAGAATCTCACCGTCGGGGGCAATCATCTGCTCGATGCCCCGGAACGGAGGCCCGACGGTTTCGGGATCGTTTTGTCCCGGTCGGTTGATGTTGCTGGCGGCGGTGGTCTCGGTCAGTCCGTAGCCTTGCAGCACGTTCAGGCCAAAGGCGATATAGAACTCACTGACGTGAGGGGCCAGGGCCGCACCACCGCTGGCAATGAACCGGACGCGACCACCCAGGCGCTCGCGAATCTTCGATCCGACCAGTTTGTCCAGCAGCCCGTAGAACGGGGCCGCCTCGCCGCGATACTTCTTCAGGCCTTGGGCGAGCGCGGCATCAAACAGCTTCTCCTTGATTCCACCTTGCTTGCGCACGTTTTCCACGATGCGGCCGCGCATGTTTTCCAGGAACCGAGGCACCCCCACAATCACGGTGGGTCGAGCTTTGGCCACATCGCTGGCCAGGCTCACAAGCGATCCGGCGTAGGCGACGGTTGCGCCCAGCGACATGGTCAGCGCGTGACCGGCAAACCGCTCAAACACGTGGGAGAGGGGCAAAAAGCTGAAGAACACATCGTTCTCGCTCACATCCAGATCCTGCCGCACAACCTCCGCCAGCTTCGTAAAGTTGCCGTGGGTCAGCATGGCGCCCTTGGGTTGACCCGTGGTGCCGCTGGTGTAGATGAAGGTGGCCAGATCCTCGGGCGAACCGTCGCTGATTTGGGCTTCCCAGGCTTCGCGCGTCAGGTCGCTCTTTCCGGCGTGATCGGTCAGACCCTCCTCGCCCGCCGCGGGACGCAGCAAGGGGGTGGGGACTCCGGTGAGCTTGCTGGCCATTTTGGCATCCAAGCACACGGCCACCTTGGCTCCGCAGTCTTCCAAAATGTATTGCGACTGGTCGGGCGGCAGCGTGGGGTAGATCGGCACCGAGACCAGGCCCAGAGTTTGCGCGGCCCAGTCGGTGACGGCCCACTCAAAGCAGGTTTCGCCCAAAATCACAACGCGGTCGCCCCGGCGCAGGCCAAACGAGTGCAACGCCTTGGCGTAGGTGAACACCTGCTCCCAAAACTCAGTGAACGTCACGTTCCGGTACTCACCCTTGTGCGGCACCATGTGCGAGACGCGCTGCGGGAACTTCTTGACGGTGCGCCAAGCCATTTCGCCCATGTTGCGGGCAAAGTCGGTGGGGGCCTGAACGGCGGTTTGGGTCATAGCAGGAGAAGTCATAGACATCGAGGGCGATGATCGCGGGGCGAATCTCTTGGAGTGCCGTACGCGCGGTCACGAGCAACCGTTAGCGTACATACGGCCCCCAGCGTTCGCTGGCCGACACTACCCAAGGAAGGGTCTGACAAAAAAGGGTCTCCGGGCCGAAGAGTCGTTACAGTCCCGTTCGATAGGTGTAAGCCGTCACCTGACCAAAGGCGGCGAATCCCAGTCGCGCGTACCAGGCTTCCATTGGCGGATCGCACTGCAACACCAGGGGCTTGCCCTGCGCGGCGGCAAACTCTTGCACGGCGGCCACGAGGCTCGCGCCCAATCCGCGACCCCGGCGATCGGGGGCCACGCACAGGTTGTACAGGCCCACGGCCGAGGCGCTCTCGCTCACCATCACGGCTCCCATCAGCAAGCCGCCTGGCCCTTCGCATCGCCACAGGGCGCGGTCGCTGCGGGCGGTGGCCGAAGCGATATCTTGGCGGCCCAGAGGGCCGGTTCTCAAAAAGAACTGATCGGCCATAAACCGGGCCGTGTCTTGCCGGAGCTCAAGGGTTTCGGCCGCCATCAAGGGCACCGGGGGCCGCATTGCGGGCGCGGTGGCCACCATTTGTGATTGGCGATGTCGCCGGACAAAGCCCTGGGCGAGCAGATCGGCTTCAATTTCGGGGGGTCGATCCGCGTCGGTGACAAACACCCACAAACCTGACTGGCGACGGGCGCGTTCGGCCAGGGCGATCATGCGCCCCAGGTGACCAGAGGTTTCTTCAAACCCCGCCGCGAAGTTACAAAAGCTCAGGTGAAGCGGCCCTTGCGCCGTGGTGTAGCCATCACTGGTGACCAGCGACGTCAGTTCGTTGCCCTGGGCGAGGCTGCAGTAAGTGGCCAGCAGATTTTCGCGCCCGGCAAAGGGCAGGTCTTCCCGTTCTCCAATGCCTCCGTCTCGAACAATCGAACTCAAAAAACCACGCTCCACACGAGTCCCGGGGTTGCGCGGCGCGGTAACCACGTGATCCCCAAGGAAAAGCCTCTTCCCATTTCGACGCCCGTGAACCCTTGAAAGCCACGTGGCGTGAGGAACAAGGCCCCAAATGCCTCGCTGTTGCGGGGGCGCCACAAATCGATGCCGACCCCCACGCTCAGACCCTGCTCGACGTTCAAATCGAGGGCAAAGCGCACGGTTGGGGAATAGAAGCGTCCCGGGGCGGAGAAATCCTTGCCCTGAAGGGTGGATTGGAAGAAGGTTCCGATGGTGCGCAGGAGAGGTCTTTGCACCAAAAAGCCGCCGTAGTGACCTGTCTCCAGAGTGAGGGTTTGGTGGTTGGGCAAGGCCGCCATCAGTCGGCGCGACGCTTCGGCGCGAATCACGTTGTCGTGCCGGGCCGTGATGACGAAGGTGGGCCGCCGATCCTCGGGCTTGAGATAGGTCAGGGGCTCAACGCTTCGCAGGTGCTCGCGCAGATCCTCCTCGGTGATCCCTTGGCTTCGCAAAACATCGCGCATGGGCCCGGTGCGACTGCTGGTGTAAAGAATGTTCGCCAGATCGGCTCCGCCCAGCAGAAAGGCGGCGCTCTTGATGCGGGGTTCCACGGCGTAGCTGAGGCTAGCCACCAAGGCGCCCAGGCTGGTTCCGGCAAGCCCGATGGCGTTGGAATCGAAGGTCGGCTGCGTCTCGATCCAGTCCACGGTGCGTCGGACGTCCATGACGGCCTGGCTCATGGTTTGCACCAATCGATCGGGGTCGGGCACCACGGCCAGCTCGCCGCTCCGCCGACCTTCGGGGGTTCGGGCCAGGTGGTACGGCAAGGCCATCGCCACGGTGGCAATGCCACGCTCGGCCATGACCTCGGCCGCATCTTGTTCGAGCTGAAAATCGGTGGCCCCCCAGTAGTGCAGCAAGATCACCACCGGCGCGCGTCCAATGCGGTTGCGGGGGACGCTGATGACCAACGGCACCGAATTGTTCTCGCTGAACGGAGTGCTGATGGCGCTCGGGAACGAAAGGGCGTACCGTTCGGCGGCTTCGGTCTCGCCCAACGGGCGCCATCGGGTAAACGTGGTGGGCGGAGGCGAGGCGGTAAGGTCGGGCCCGGACGCAATGACCGGCCCCGCGACCAGCGCCCAGCAGAGACCCACGATGATCGGAACCGTCCTCATGGCTGCGCTCAGCCTTACTCAGGCTGACTCGGCCAGTTTAGACAACGCGCTGGATGCCTCGCTGGGCGTGGCGGGCCTCAACCGTTCGACCGCCCGGTTTGACCTCGGCCTGATGGACGTGTATCGCGAGGGCTCGTTCGCCTCTCCGTTCAGCGAGGCGGCGATCCGCGACCCTTGGCGCGTGCCGTTTTTGGCGGATATTGTTCGCAACGAAATCACGCTCAATGCCGGGCAACCCTGGAAGACGCTGTCTTCGGTGGCCCGTTTGACCGGAAATGCCCCGCGTCGCGACCTCATTGGGAACCCGGCTCAGCCCGCCATCGATGCGGCGCAGTCGCCCAGCAGCCTGGGCGTGGCCTTGCAAAAGATGGCCCGGCGGGGGCTGATTCCCGGCACACCTCCCCCGCTCGACGGGGTTCCGGTCGATGTGCAGCGGGCGGCCGCTCTGGTGATAGAAGCCGCGCTCGAGGTTGAACCCATGCGGGCCGCGGCCTTGTTTGGGCTTGATCCCGATGCCGCCTATCGCCGCGAAACCAACCCCGGTGCCACCGACGATCCGCTGAGTTATCGCACCGCGATGGCCTTTATGGAACGGGTGCAGATGAGTTACCTGTTTGCCATGGGCCAAGACACCGTGGCCGGAGCTATGGCTGCGAGTGATTTGGTAGCCAATGTCCCTGCCGACCGGGCCTACGAATGGCGGATGAGCACCGCGTGGGGCGAAATTGTGCTGAGTGGGGGCAAAGACGACAACCACACCAATCCGCGAACCTTTTTGATCATCGATACCGGGGGCAACGACACGTACCTGAATTTGCCCGCAAACTCCGCAGCCGATCAGCCGTTTTCCATTGTGATTGACGCTCACGGCAGCGACGCCTACGTGAGCGATGCCGGTTTAACCGGGAAGCCCGTGCGCGAGGCCACAACGCGGGCTTCGGGACGGGGCCGGGTGGGGCCCGGCTGCGCGGTGCTTGGGGTGGTGGTGCTGGTTGATCGACGCGGCAACGACCTGTACCGCTCGGCCCGCTCGTCGTTTGGTTCCGCCACCTTTGGGACGAGCTATCTGTACGATGCCGATGGCGATGACATTTACGATGTGTACGCCGACAGTCTGGGCTACGGAAAGTTCGGCCTGGGCGTGGTGGAAGATGTCGCCGGGAACGATCGCTACTTTGGATTCACTCAGATGCAAGGGTGCGGTCTGGTGGGCGGGGTCGGTCTCTTGATTGATCGAGCTGGAAACGACCGGTACGAAGCCGAAACTAAGGTCATCGACTTTCCTTCGCCACAAACCACCGCCCAA
>NZ_JBKOUC010000033.1:0-19662 GCF_046764815.1 Aphanothece stagnina RSMan2012 | reverse complement strand
TCGTCCCCGACAACGACGGCGTCGTGGCGATGCCGATTCCCAGCGAACCCTCCAGCCATGCCAGCCGGCTGAGCATCAGCCTGGAGCCCCTCCGGCCCGGCGGGGATCAACCCCTCGGGCCCCGCGTGCTCACCAGCATCTGATCCGGCCCGTGCGCGACACCCACGCCTTCCCCGCCCTCCACCGCCACAGCCTCACCTGCCTGCAGGTGAATCTGGGCTACCGCTGCAACCAGAGCTGCAGCCACTGCCACGTCAATGCCGGGCCGACCCGCACGGAGAGCATGGACCCGGCCACCCTGGCACTGATCCCGGCCGTGCTACAGGCCCGGGGGATCGGCACCCTGGATCTCACCGGGGGCGCCCCGGAACTCCACCCACGGTTCCGGGAGGTGGTCCGCCAGGCCCGCCGGCTGGGGGTGACGGTGATCGACCGCTGCAACCTGACCATCCTGAGTGAACCCGGCCAGGAGGATCTGGCGGACTTCCTGGCCAGGGAGGGGGTCGCGGTGGTGGCCTCGCTGCCCTGCTACTCCGCCGGCAATGTCGATCGGCAGCGGGGCTACGGGGTGTTCGAGCGCAGCATCGCCGGCCTGCGGCAGCTCAACGCCCTCGGCTACGGGGAGCCGGATACGGGCCTGACGCTCAACCTGGTGTACAACCCCCAGGGACCGAGCCTGCCGCCGCCGCAGCAGAAGCTCGAGGCGGACTACCGGCGGATCCTCGCCCAGGACTTCGGCATCCGCTTCAACCACCTCTTCGCCCTGGCCAACATGCCGATACAGCGCTTTGCCGCCGTGCTGCAGGCCAGCGGGCAGCTCGAGGGCTACCTGGATCTGCTGCGGAGCCATCACCGCGACGCCAACCTCGAGCAGGTGATGTGTCGCTCGTTGATCAGCGTGGACTGGCAGGGCCAGCTGTTCGACTGCGACTTCAACCAGATGCTCGACCTGCCCGCCGCCGGCCGCACCCGTCAGCGCCCCCACCTGCGTGACCTGCTGGAGCACGACCCCTGCAGCGATCCGATCGCGGTGGGGGCGCACTGCTTCGGCTGCACGGCCGGGAGCGGTTCCAGCTGCAGCGGTGCCCTCGGCTGAGCCAAGCTCGGGCCTGCCCTCCACCCCCACGCCACCCCCCTCGCGAAGCCATGCGCACCAGCAGCGACCAGACCGTCACGGACAACGTGCGCACCTACTACGGATCCGTGCTGAACAGCAGCGCCGATCTCCGCACCAGCGCCTGCTGCGATGCCAGTGCCGTACCGCAATCCCTGAGGCCGTTGCTGAGCCGTATCCATCCGGAGGTGCTCTCCCGCTACTACGGCTGCGGCCTGGTGATGCCGCCCCTGCTGGAGGGGCGCCGGGTGCTGGACCTCGGCTGCGGCAGCGGCCGCGACGTCTACCTGCTGGCCCAGCTGGTGGGACCCGACGGCACGGTGGTGGGGGTCGACATGACGGCCGAGCAGCTCGCCGTGGCCGAAGCCCACCGCCACTTCCATGCCGAGCAGTTCGGCTACGCCAACGTGAAGTTCCTCGAGGGAAGGATCGAGGAACTCCAGGCGCTGGATCTGGAGCCCGCCAGCTTCGATGTGGTGATCTCCAACTGCGTGGTGAACCTCTCCACCAACAAGCGGGCGGTGCTGGAGGGGGTTCACCGGCTGCTGCGGCCGGGCGGGGAGTTCTACTTCGCCGATGTCTACGCCGATCGACGCGTTCCCGAGGATCTGCGCCGCGACCCCGTGCTCTACGGCGAATGCCTGGGCGGAGCGCTCTACTGGAATGATTTCCTGCGGCTGGCCCGCCAGGCTGGCTTCCCGGATCCCCGGCTGGTGGAGGACCGACCGCTCGCCATCACCGATCCCGACCTGGCGGCCCGCA
This sequence comes from Aphanothece stagnina RSMan2012, assembly GCF_046764815.1. Lineage (NCBI taxonomy): Bacteria > Bacillati > Cyanobacteriota > Cyanophyceae > Chroococcales > Aphanothecaceae > Aphanothece > Aphanothece stagnina. The sequence continues at coordinate 17,786 of NZ_JBKOUC010000033.1, read as the reverse complement.
CCGGGACGCTGGGCTTCCACTCCGCCACCTACCGCCTGTTCCGCATCGACGCCCTCGAGGATGCCTGCGAGGACCATGGCCAGGCCGTGATCTACCGGGGCACGATCGCCGGCCACCCCCACCTGCTGCCGTTCGACAAGCACCACGCCATCGAGACGGGCCGGGTGTTTCAGGTGTGCGGCAACACCTTCCGCATGCTGGCCGAGAGCCGCCTGGCCCCGCACTTCGCGTTCATCGGCGACTTCAGCCGGCACTACGGCCTGTTCCCGGGCTGCGGCGGGGTGATGCCCTTCTCGCCAGGGGCAGAGCAGCGAGGGCAGGACCGCCAAGGCATCGAGGCCAGCAGCAGCTGCTGCTGAGCCATCCGGCCGAGGGCGCTGACAGGGCTCAGGCTTGCGAAGGAGCGTTCAAGGGCAGCGCATCGAGCTTGGCGGCAAGCACCACATCAGCTCGGGTCACCCCTCCGGCCTTGTGGGTGAACACTTCAATCCCCACATAGCCCCATCCAACCCGGAAATCCGCATGGTGACCCTGCTCCTCGCAGACGGCGCCAGCGCTGTTGAGCCAGCTCAGGGCCGAGGCGAAATCCGGGAACTCCAGCTCCTTGCTGAGGTGGTGGCCCTCCACGAGGCGCCATCCCGGAAGTTCAGGGAGCAGTTCATCCAGCTCCTCCATCTCCAGGGTGGGACCGCCATCGCGACAGGGAATGCAGGTTTCGTCAACCAGAGCCATCGCCGCCACCTCCTCCAACACATCCTTGGACCCATGACCATGACGCCAGCGGTGACGACCGCGGGTGACGACCACGTCAAGCTGGCCACTCCCACCATGAGCCTCGGGGACTGCAAAGCAGCAGAGCGAATCGACCTTGAGAAGATTCGTCATCCGGGGCAGCTTTCAGGCCCGGCCATCAAGGTTTGTTCATGCCCGAAGCGCAGACGCGGCAGACAGATCCAATAGCTTTTCACAACTCAACAATCCGAAACCCCCGGGCAACATCCTGTGAGCCACCGGACAGCCTGCGCCCTGCACACCTAAGCTGGTGGAAGGAAGGAACAAGCGGCTCAGCCGAGCAAAACAGGCCCAGCCAACAGGCCGAGCAAGAGCAACAAGCCACACGCCGAAGCATCGAGAGAGCGGCCGAGAGCAGCATAGAAATCAGCAGAAAAGACTGTTCTTATCGGTAGGCACCGAAAGCAAATCAGTACCAAAAGTCCATCAGCACCGAAAGCACCTAAGCGACGCCAGCACTTCGGCACCAAAAGCAAGATCCCACGAGCGTCTCGAGAGACATTCAGCCATGAACGCACATTCCCGCTACAACCTTCGCTCCACCTTGACCTATGGAGACATCTATGGGCAGATTCTGATCTGGTTGCTCGTGATTTTTCTCAGCCTCGCTTCAGGTCTTGCCCTGATGGGAGCCTCGCACCTCTACGCGGGGATGGCGGTTGTTGGGTTCATCTTTGTCTTTTCCTTGCCATTCATCCTGTTCGCCTTCACGACGACGCTGCTGAATCACGTCTCCCTCGACGAAGTCAGCACATACGACGTGGCCGCCCATCCATTGACCTTCGCACCAGAACGGGATGCCGATGCCCCACCCGACCTGGGAAACACAACCCCTTGGCCTGGACTTGTGCCTGGACTGATCTAAGCGGTCGCCCGAACGCCAGGGCCTAGGGACCGGGGCCGCGCAGAAGCCCCCTCAGCGGCTCGGTCGGGGGGCAGCAGCGCCTGCAGCCCATCACGGAACACCTGCTCGGGCATACCTCCGATGACCTCCCCAAGGATCGAGAAATCCCCACTCGGCTCATCCACCAGCAGGTAGGTGGGCAGCGCCAGGGACTGCTTGTAGGGAAAGCGTGTCAGCAGGATCTTTCGGTAGCGCCTGTAGACCTCTGGATTCCTGAGATCTACATCCACAAAGCTGAGCCCAAGATCTCCCGCAACCTTGGCGTCAAACGCACTCATGGAGCGACAAACAGAACAATCATGGGTGCTGTACTTGAGAAGAAAAAGCTGTTCCATCACACGCAACGCAACAACAACACGACGACTGTGCGCCCATCAAGGCGCGACGACGGGGCACGACTGGGCGAGACGCCCCTACGACAACCCTGGAGCAGCCAGGGCCAGTACGACCAGACGCCTGAATCAACCCTGCCTTTCTTCTACCTTAGCGAGCGTGCTGAGGCCTCCTGAGCAACTCCAAGTTTGTTGACCTCGCTCAACAAGTCGCCATCTCACGACGACGTGATCAGAGCGTGGGAGGGTTGCCTTGGGGACCTCAAACCCTCCAGGGATAGGCTCCATGGGACGGCTGAGCCAACCCCTTCTGGGTGAACCCTCCAGCTGCCGCGAGCCATCCCTCAGCCTGGCCAGGCTTGCTGGACAGCGCGTCCTGCCAGGGACCCTGAAGGGGGGGCAGGGCCGTCGACGCCTTGGAGAAGCAATCCATGGGTCGCCTGAGATTCGAACTCAGGACCAATCGGTTAAAAGCCGAGTGCTCTACCGCTGAGCTAGCGACCCGCGCCCGCTGGGCACCCAAGGAAGGTATCACCCCGGGGCGACCTCCTCCAAGAGAGAGTCAGGGGCCTGGAGAATGGCCCCACTGGAGCCTTCTGCGATGGCCACCTTTCCCTGGCCCGATCCCCAGATCCATCCCGATGCCTGGGTCGCGCCGACGGCGGTGGTGATCGGCGATGTGCAGCTGGCGGCCGGGGCCAGCCTCTGGCCCACGGCCGTGGCCCGCGGTGATGTCTGCCCGATCCTGATCGGTGCGGGCAGCAATGTGCAGGACGGCGCCGTGCTGCATGGCGATCCCGGCCAGCCTGTCCGCATCGGCGCGGACGTGACCATCGGCCATCGGGCGGTCGTCCATGGCGCCACCCTCGAGGACGGGTGCCTGATCGGCATCGGGGCGGTGGTGCTGAACGGCGTGACGGTGGGGGCTGGCGCACTCGTCGCCGCGGGGGCCGTCGTGACCCGGGATGTCCCGCCGGGAGCCCTGGTCATGGGAACCCCCGCCCAGGTCCGGCGGGACCTCACCCCGGAGGCCATCGCCGCGCAGCGTCTGCATGCCCAGCGCTACCGCCAGCTGGCCATGGCCCATGCCGGCCGAAGCCCGCAGAGCGCCTGGGAGGAGTCTGGGGATCTCCCGTGATCTGACGAGGCGGCCTGACAAGGCGGCCTGACAAGACGGTCTGACAAGGCGACCTAACGAAACGAATCAGACGGGCCATCCCGGGGCACCAGCGTCCGGGGCAGTCCTTAAGATCGCCCCACTTCCTCTTGCCCTCCCATGGACGCACGGCTGGTGCTGGTTGCCGCTCCGATCCTGCTTGCCGCCGCCTGGGCCGTGTTCCACATCGGCCGGGCTGCCGTGGGGCAGCTGCAGCTGATGATCAAGCGCGCCCGCGCCTGAGCCCCTGCCCTTGTCTCCCGTCGATCTCCAGGCCGTTCGCCCCAGCCCGAGTCCACGGGCCGCGGGGGGCCAGGAGATCCTGGTCATCGGTGCGGGGCTGGCCGGCACAGAGGCCGCCTGGCAGATCGCCGCGTGCGGCGTGCCGGTGCGCCTGGTGGAGATGCGGCCCCTGCGCCGCTCTCCGGCCCACCACAGCCCCGAATTTGCGGAACTGGTCTGCAGCAACAGTTTCGGTGCCCTCTCCAGTGACCGGGCCGCCGGGCTGCTGCAGACCGAGCTGCGGCAGCTGGGGTCGGTGGTGATCGCCACGGCCGACCAACACGCCGTGCCGGCCGGTGGGGCCCTCGCCGTGGACCGCGGCCGCTACAGCGCCGCTCTCACCGCGGCTCTCGAGCAGCACCCCCTGGTGACCGTGGAGCGGCGCGAGCAGACCACCCTGCCCGGCCCCGGCCAGATCGCCGTGCTCGCCACCGGCCCCCTCACCAGCGAGCCCCTGGCGGAGCAGCTGCGGGCCTTCACCGGCCGCGCCGACTGCCACTTCTTCGACGCCGCCAGCCCGATCGTGGAGGGCGAGAGCATCGATCTGGGCCTCGCCTTCCGCGCCTCCCGCTACGACAAGGGCGACGCCGACTACATCAACTGCCCGATGGATCGCGAGCAGTACCTCGCCTTCCGCGAGGCGCTGCTGACGGCCGAACAGGCCGAGCTCAAGGATTTCGAGCAGGAACACGCCAGCTTCTTCGAGGGCTGCCTGCCGATCGAGGAGCTGGCCCGCCGCGGCGAGGACACGATGCGCTACGGCCCGCTCAAGCCAATCGGCCTCTGGGATCCCCGCTGGGGTGATGTGAACGACCGCGAGGTGCGCCGGGCCCGCAGGGCCTACGCCGTGGTGCAGCTCCGGCAGGAGGACAGGGACGGCCGGCTCTGGAACCTGGTGGGGTTCCAGACCAACCTCCGATGGGGCGAACAGAAGCGGGTGCTGCGCCTGATTCCCGGGCTGGAGAACGCCGAATTCGTGCGCTTCGGGGTGATGCACCGCAACACCTTCCTGGAGGCGCCCCAGCTGCTCGATCCCACCCTGCAGTTCCGGCTGCGGCCCAGCCTGCTGGCGGCGGGCCAGATCACCGGCACCGAGGGCTACGCCGCGGCCGTGGCCGGCGGCTGGCTGGCGGGCACCAACGCCGCCCGGCTGGCCCTGGGGCTGGAGCCCCTCGCCCTGCCCCCCACCACGATGATGGGCGCCCTCACCCACTTCATCGCCGAGGCTCCCAGCGACCGATTCCAGCCCATGCCGCCGAATTTCGGCCTGCTGCCGGAGCTGCCGGAACGGATCCGGGACAAACGGCGGCGGTACGGGGCCTACCGCGACCGGGCCCTGGCGGACCTCGCCCTCTGGCGGGAGCGTCACCAGCTCGCCACCTCCTTGAAGACCTGATCGATCGAGGGGCCCATGCAGAACCTCTTCGTGATGGCCCCCGAAGTGCGGGCGGCCTTCGAGAACGTGCGCAGGGTGGAGAGCTACCGGCTGGAGGGCCGGCTCGAGCCCCGCGATGTGGATGTGTTCTGGCTGCGCTTCGAGCGCTATTTCGACGATCTCTACGACGCCCTCACCCTGCTGTACGGCGAGCGGGAGGACGCCCTGGAGCAGTTCGGCCAGCTGTTCGGCCGCATGGTGGCGGCCTATGCCGAACGCCCGGACGATCTGAAGATTCTCGATCTGGAGCGCCAGTTCACCCCCCACTGGTTCCAGCGCAGCCACATGGTGGGCTACACCTGCTACACCGACCGTTTTGCCGCAGACCTCTCAGGCGTACGGCAGAAGATCGCCTACCTGGAGGACCTGGGGGTGACCTATCTGCACCTCATGCCCCTGCTGCAACCGCGCGCCGGTTCCAACGATGGAGGCTATGCGGTGCAGGACTTCCGCCGGGTTCGCCCCGATCTCGGCAGCCTGGACGATCTGGCCGCTCTGGCCAGGGATCTGCGCCAGCGGGGCATCAGCCTCTGCCTGGATCTGGTGCTGAACCATGTGGCCCGCGAACACGCCTGGGCGCAGCGGGCGGTGGAGGGGGATCCCCGCTATCTCAACTACTTCCACACCTTCCCCGACCGCACACTGCCGGAGGCCTACGAGGCCAGCCTGCCGCAGATCTTTCCGGACGATGCGCCGGGAAACTTCAGCTGGATTCCCGGCATGGCCGGGGCGGGGCGCTGGGTCTGGACCACGTTCCACAGCTTTCAGTGGGACCTGAATTACACCAATCCCGAGGTGTTGCTCGAGATGGTGGAGATCATGTTCTTCCTGGCCAATCTCGGAGCGGATGTGCTGCGGCTGGATGCGGCGCCGTTCCTGTGGAAGCGGATGGGCACCAACTGCCAGAACCAGCCGGAGGTGTTCCAGCTGATCCAGGCCTTCCGCGCCATCCTGCGGGTGGTGGCTCCCGGCGTGATCCTCAAGGCCGAGGCGATCGTGCCGCCGGACGCGCTGATCCGCTATCTGGGTGTGAAGAGCACGGTGGAGAAACAGTGTGAGCTGGCCTACAACAACCAGCGCATGGTGCTGCTCTGGAGTGCGCTGGCGACCCGGCGGGTCGAGCTGATCACCCATGTGATGCACCAGGCGCCCCAGCTGCTGATCGGCTGCGCACCGGTGAACTATCTGCGCAACCATGACGACATCGGCTGGGCGATGACCGATGGCGCCCTGGCGGCCGTCGGCGAGACCCCCCACCTGCACCGGCGCTTCCTCTGCGACTTCTTCACCGGCGCCTTTCCAGGCTCCTACGCCCGCGGTGCCCTCTTCCAGGCCGACCCCAGCAGCGGCGATGCCCGGGTGACCGGCACCACCGCCTCCCTGGCCGGGCTGGAGACGGCCCTGGAGCAGGGCGATGCGGAGGCGATCGATCGGGCGATCCGGCGCATCCTGCTGCTGCACGCCCTGATCCTGGGGGCGGGCGGCATCCCGGTGCTGCAGATGGGCGACGAGCTGGGCCTGTGCAACGACACGGCCTACCTGCAGGATCCTGCCCGGGCCGGCGACAGCCGCTGGCTGAACCGCCCTGCCATGGACTGGCACAGGGCCAGCGAGCGCCACGACCCCGCCACGGTGACGGGTCGGATCTTCCTGGGCCTGCGCCATCTGATCCAGACGCGCAAGGGCACCTCTCTGCTGCACGGTTTCGGCCTGTTCCAGCCCCTGTGGACGCACAACTCCCATGTGCTCGGTTACGCCCGCCGCCGCCCGGAGGGCACCGTGCTGGTGCTCGCCAACTTCGATGAGGGGCCCCAGTCGATCCCGGCCGAGATGGGCCGCTACGCCGGCCTGGCCGGGGAGCTGCACAACCTTCTGCAGGGCGGGCAGCCACCACCGCTGCAGGCCGGAAGGCTGGAACTCGAGCCCCTGGAATGCCAGTGGCTCGTCAACGGCGAGGCCCCCTGAGCCCCTTAGCGTCACTGCACCTCCAGCCCTCCCCGGTGACCCTCACGCCTCCACCGTCCGCTCCTTCAGCCCCAGCCCCCGCCTCGCTCTCCCCCAGCGGCGGGACCCGGGCGGACTGGGATGTGGTCGTGATCGGTGCCGGCATCGGGGGTCTGGTGACGGCCAGCCAGCTGGCCGCCAAGGGGGCGAAGGTGCTGGTGCTGGAGCGCTACCTGATCCCGGGGGGCAGCGGCGGGAGCTTCCACCGGAAGGGCTACACCTTCGATGTGGGCGCCTCGATGATCTTCGGCTTCGGTGAGAAGGGCCACACCAACCTGCTCACCCGTGCCCTGGCCGACGTCGGCGAACACTGCGACACCATCCCGGATCCCGCCCAGCTGGCCTACCACCTGCCCGGCGGCCTCGAGGTGGCGGTGGACCGCGATTACGAACGGTTCATCGCCGATCTCACCGCCCTGTTCCCCCATGAGGCGCAGGGGATCCGCGCCTTCTACGAGGCCTGCTGGCAGGTGTTTCGCTGCCTCGATGCCATGCCGCTGCTGTCGCTGGAGGATCCGGCCTACCTGGCCAAGGTGTTCTTCAGGGCGCCGCTGGCCTGCCTGGGCCTGGCCCGCTGGCTGCCGGTGAACGTGGGGGCGGTGGCGCGCCAGTACATCCGGGATGCGCAGCTGCTCAGGTTCATTGACATGGAGTGCTTCTGCTGGTCGGTGATGCCGGCCGATCGCACCCCGATGATCAACGCCGGCATGGTGTTCTCCGACCGCCACGCCGGCGGCATCAACTACCCCCGTGGCGGGGTCGGTGTGATCGCCGAGAAGCTGGTGGCGGGCCTGCGCCGCCATGGGGGGGCGATCCGCTACAGGGCCCGGGTGACCCGGGTGCTGATCGAGCAGGGCCGGGCGGTGGGCGTGGAGCTGGCCGATGGGGAGCGGATCGGTGCCCGGCGGGTGGTGAGCAATGCCACCCGCTGGGACACGTTCGCCGGAGAGGACTCACCCCGCTCCACCCTGGTGGAGGCCGCCCACACCCCGGCGGCGGAAGCCACCTGGCGGCGGCGCTACCGGCCGTCGTCCTCCTTCCTCTCGCTGCACCTCGGCATCGACGCGGCAGTGGTACCCGAGGGCTTCCACTGCCATCACCTGCTGCTGGAGCGCTGGGAGGAGATGGAGGCCGAACAGGGCGTGGTGTTCGTGTCGATGCCGACCCTGCTGGACCCCTGCCTGGCCCCCGAGGGGCGCCACATCCTCCACACCTTCACCCCCAGCGCGATCGAGGCCTGGCTCGATCTGAGCCCCAGCCAGTACGCCGCCAAGAAAGAGGCCGATGCGGCGCGCCTGATCCAGCGGCTGGAAACGATCCTGCCCGGCCTGCAGGGGGCGATCCACCACCGCGAGATCGGCACCCCCCGCACCCACCGCCGTTTCCTGGGGCGCAGCGGCGGCAGCTACGGCCCCATACCGGCCCTCCGCCTGCCCGGGCTGCTGCCGATGCCCTTCAACCGCACCGGCCTGGCGGGCCTCTACTGCGTGGGCGATTCCTGCTTCCCCGGCCAGGGACTGAACGCGGTGGCCTTCAGCGGCTTCGCCTGCGCCCATCGCATCGGCGCGGACCTCGGCCTCAACCCCTGGGCACTGCCGGCCTGAGTCGACCGTCCGCCACGACCGGCGGGATGGCCTGCATAGGGTGGATCCCGTCGCCACGTGCGGATGGCCAGCGCCTCACCCACCCCGCCCCAGCCCAGCGCCGAGGAGCTGGCCCGCTTCCTGGAGCAGCGGGGTGAGCTGGGCAAGCCCTGGATGCTCCACCTGCTGCGACTCACCAAGCTCAAGGAAGCCCGCGATGACCTGGCTCCCGATGAGTATCTGGCCCGCCTGAAGGAGGCGCACGCCGATCTGATGCGGCTGGGTGAGTTCTGGAAAGGGCGGGAGCAAGAGGTCTTCACCGGCCGCTACCAGCCCACCCAGCTCCTGGAGCCCCTGCCGGGCTCCGACGACGACCGATGAACCCATCGGGCGATCGGGACGCCGTCGCGTGCCATCCGATGGCGCCCCTGATCCGCTTCACCCTGCTGGGTCTGTACCTGGCCCTGGTGGCTCCCCTGCCCGTGCTGGCCCCCCCAGGAGCAGCCACCCTGGGCCTTACGGTGGCCCTGCTGCTGGGACTGGTGCCCATCGTGGCCCTCACCAGCGAACGGGTCGAACTTGACGGCCACGGCATCCGGGTGGGCCATCCCCCCTGGTGCGCCTGGATGCTCCGCCGCGGCTGGCAGATGCCCTGGGCGTCCATCAGCGGCCTCACCCCCGTGACCACAAGCCAGGGAGGCCGGGTGTACTACGTGCGCAGCCGCGATGGATCCGCCTGGCTGCTGCCCCAGCGGGTGGCACGCTTCGAGGCGTATCTGGCCCGTTTCAGCGAGGCGAGCGGTCTCGACACCCGTGCCGTGGGACGGATCAGTCCTCCCTGGACCTACCGGCTGCTGGCCGGCCTGACCGCCGCCATGCTGGCAGCCGAACTGATCACGGCATGGCTGGGTCCTGCAGCCCCTGGCTCCCTGAGCTGAGCGGGTCCCTCAGCCGGCCGGTCGAGGACGAGCAGATTCCGTGGCGATTCAGGCGACCGAATTGATCGACTGCAGATCAGGGCCCACGGACACGTCCTGCTCGGGGAGGGTCTCCAGACTGAAGCGGTAGCCCTGCTGGCGGACGGTCTCGATGCCGCCGCCCTCCCCCAGACCGGCCTGCTCGAGCTTGCGGCGCAGGGTGAGGACCTGGGTGTCGACCGAGCGGGGACCACCACTGAACGGTGGCCAGGCCATGCGGAGCAACTCCTGGCGGCTGCGCACCACACCGGGAGGCATCAGGAGCGCGCAGAGCAGGGCGAACTCCCGGGGGCTCAGCTCCACCGGCTGATCGCGGAGGGTGACCTGACGCAGCAGCAGGTGCACCTCCAGCGGGCCCACACACACCCGTTCCTGCAGCCCGCTGGAGCTCCGCCGCAAGAGGGTGCGGCAGCGGGCGGCGAGCTCCTCCAGCCCGAAGGGCTTGCGGAGGACGTCGTCGGCGCCGGCATCCAGAAGGGTGACCACCGGCTCCGAACCGGTGCGGGCCGTGAGCACCATCACCGGGCAGCGCAGCTGGGTGGCCAGGCGCAGGGCACTGCTCTCGTCCAGCAGCTCGGCGCTGATCAGCAGGTCGGGCGACTGGTCCCGGCAGACATCGAGGGCTTCGGTGGCCGTTGCCACCGCCGCCGCCATGTGGCCATCCTGACGCAGGCGCTGGGCGAGAACGGTGCGCAGGGTGGCATGGGGATCAACCACCAGCACGCGCTTGGCCGGATCAGCAGAATTCAGCGGCGTGGGAGGCGGTTGGGCAGGCACCTTCGGGTGGGTCGTGAACCCCGGGTGTGCCTAACCTAACGGTCCCGTCGAGGTCTGACGGGTATCAGCTGATGCCTTGGGGACCCGGCAGCCACCGCACCGGCCGCCTTCGCCCCGTTCAGGGCGGGTCACCGGATCCGTGAGGATCGGTCCTCCCTCCGACGGCAGGGTAGGCAGGATGGCCACAATGGTCCCAGGGTCAGCCCGCACCATGACCGCGCTCCAGCATCCCGACGCCATCCGCCACTTCCAGTCGCTGTGTGACGCCTGCCAGGAGCTGGCGCACCGCTACCACGGTCCTGCGGATCTGCGGCTCTATGCCGACGGCTATCTGCATGCCCTGCGGCGAACGGCCGTGCTCGATCCCATCGCCCAGCGGAGGCTCGAAGAACTGGTGGATCGCTGGATCCAGGACCCCTCGAGTTTCATCGGGCCGGATGGGGATCCGCGCAGCCTCTACGAATCCGGTTTCGAAACCGGACGCCACTGAGGCGTGGCCCCCCTCGGCCGGGCCGGGGGGACTGAACGGTCCGGCGAGGGCCCTTACGACAGGGCCGGGCTGAGATCAGCTGGCCAGGGCAACCGCCAGCTGTTCCCGCAGCTCTCCGGAGTTGTACATCTCGATCAGGATGTCGGATCCGCCGATGAATTCCCCGTTGAGATACACCTGGGGGATCGTGGGCCACTCGGAGTAGTCCTTGATGCCCTGACGAATCTCGCCATCCGAGAGCACGTCGAAGGTTTCAAACGAGACCCCCAGGGCATTGAGGATCTGGACCACGTTGTTGGAGAAGCCGCACTGGGGCATCAGCTTGGTGCCCTTCATGAAGACGAAGACGGGGCTGCTGGCGATCAGCGTCTCGATCCGTTGCTTGACGGAAGCATCCATGGAATCAGCTGGGGGTTGAAGTTTGCAGAGCCAGGGCGTGGATCGCCTCACTGGCCAGTTCCTGCCGCAGGGCGCCGTAGACGAGCTGATGCTGACGAATGCGGGTCAGACCGGCAAAGGCGCTGGAGACCACCGTGACCTGCAGGTGATCGCCGCCGCCGGTGAGGTCCTCGACGTCGATCGCGGCATCCGGCATGGCGCGCTGGATGGCGGCCTTGACCTGCTCAGGTTGCACCATCGGGGTGGGGACAGGACCGCGGAAATCTAGGGGGTCGAACTAACGGGCGGCTGGTGCGGCCTGGCCGGCGGTGTAGGGCGTCGTGGCGAACCCGATCTCCACGAGCATCTGGTAGGCCTTGCGGCCCTCCTCCGTGGCGGGCGTCATCACCTTGACCACCTCGACAAGCAACGGCACGGCCACCTCGGGCTGGCTCTGGCGACGGAACACGGCCGCCAGCCGCAGGTTGGCCTGGGCCAGGAGCTCGAGGGCTTCACGCCCCTTCTGATCCATCTCCCGCGGAATGCGGGCATCAAGGCCGCGGAAGGAACCGCTCAGGTCCCGGTAGAAGCTGAGCAGCCGGCGGGTGTAGTCCCGCGCCTGGTCGTAGAGGCGACGCGCCTCGGTCAGGTTGCCGCTCGCCGCGGCGGCGTCCCCCTGGGCCAGCAGGTTGCGGGCCGCCTGGAGGTTCATCGGGTTCTGGGCGGATGCCAGCGACCGCTCCGGTTCCTGCTGGGCCAGCACCGGAAGGCCCACCCCCGGAGCCAGACAGGCCGCCAGGGCAAGAGCGGTTCCGCACAGACGGCGGGTGGACCTACGCACAGCGGATGGGAAGAATGTCGGCAGACTCTAGGGGGCTCGATCCTCGGGCTCCAGCCCGATCGCCGCGGCGGCCCGGCGCTCCAGCACGGCCATGGAGGCCGCGAGCTGGTGGGTGAAGGCCACGGCGGCGTTCCGACCCTCGCCGTGGATCCACATCGGCTGCCCGAAGTGGATGGCCGCCCGGTCGCAGGGTCGTGGTCGGGGATGGCCGTAGGCGATGCCGACCGGCACCACCGGCACGGGCACGCCCCTGCCGGCCCCCATCAGGGCGAGGCGAGCCAGCCCCTGATGCAGGCGGATGACCTCCCCCTCCCGGCGGATGCGGCCCTCCGGGAACACCACCAGCTGCTGGCCCGCCTCCAGCAGTTCCACGGCGTAGCGCAGGCTCGCCAGCGAAGGACGCAGCTGGTCGACGGCAAAACAGCCCAGCCGCTGCAGCAGCCACCCCTGGAGCCCACGCATCTCGTCGATGGTGACCATGAAGCGGCAGTCCCGACCTGTCACGCGGCGCCCGGCCGCGTGGGGAAGCAGCAGGGCATCCCAGCGGGCCTTGTGGGTGGGGGCGAGCAGCACCGGGCCCTCCCGGGGGATGTGGGAACGACCGGCCACCGCGATGCTGCGGAACCAGAGGGGGAGGGCCAGATCCTGGGTGGTGACCATGGCCAGGGGAGCCAGCCATGGACTGATGCCACGGCAGACCATCTGCTCCCGGCCCCTGGCCACGCCCACCGTCTGGGCCATCCGCGCCGATCGCTCCCAGCTCAACGTCATGGCCCGAACGCTAAGGACTGGGTCTGCCTCCAAGCGCAGCGGGCGGGCAGTTGGCCGTGCGGCCGTCCCGGGTCCGCTCCATAGGATCGCCGCGGCCCCTCCTCGCCGCCATGGCCAGCCTCGGCGTCAACATCGACCACATCGCCAACGTGCGCGAGGCCCGTCGCACCGTCGAACCTGACCCGGTCACCTACGCCCTGCTGGCCGAGCTGGGCGGGGCCGATGGCATCACGGTGCATCTGCGCGAAGACCGCCGCCACATTCAGGACCGTGATGTCGAGCTGCTGCGCCAGACCGTCCGCTCGCGCCTGAACCTGGAGATGGCCGCCACGCCCGAGATGGAGGCGATCGCCCTGCGCGTTCGCCCCGACATGGTGACGCTGGTGCCGGAGAAACGGCAGGAGGTCACCACCGAGGGCGGTCTCGATGTGGCCGCCCAGCTCGAGGTGCTGGGGGGGCTGGTCGGCCGCCTGCAGCAGGCCGGCATCGGCGTCAGCCTGTTCGTCGACGCCGAGGCGCGGCAGCTGGAAGCCAGCCACGCCAGCGGAGCCCGCTGGGTGGAGCTGCACACCGGCACCTATGCGGAGGCCGGCTGGGCGGAGCAGCCCCGGGAACTCGCCCGACTCTGCGAGGGAAGCTTCATCGCCCGCAGCCTGGGGCTGCGGGTGAACGCCGGCCATGGGCTCACCTACCAGAACGTCGAGCCCGTGGCGGCGATCGAGGGGATGGAGGAGCTCAACATCGGCCACACGATCGTGGCCCGGGCCCTGGCCGTGGGGCTGGAGCAGGCCGTGCGGGAGATGAAGGCGCTGGTTCAGAATCCCCGCCGGGACCCCCTGTTCGGCAGCCTGCAGCCATGAGCACCTACCACTTCGTTGCCGCCAGCGAGGCTTTCCTCACCGTGGAGGAGCCCCTGGAGGAAGTGCTGCGGGAGCGGGTGCGCAATTACGGGGAACAGGGCAAGGCCATCGATTTCTGGCTGGTCCGCAGACCCGCTTTTCTCGAAGCCCCCGAACTCGCCGCCACCACCGCGACGGTGCCCCGCCCGGCCGCGGCGGTGGTCTCCAGCGACGAGAAATTCATCACCTTCCTGAAGCTTCGGCTGGAGTTCGTGCTGAAGGGCCAGTTCGAAAGTCCCAGCGCCACCATCGGCGATCCCCTGGCCAGCCTGGCCTGAGCAGCCTTCAGCCTCGCCAGGTCCCGGCCAATCCGAGCCCATCCCAAGGGTTCGATCAGAACGGTGGGTCGATCAGAACGGTGGCGCGATCAGAACGGTGGGTCGATCAGAACAGGCCGAGAAATCGCTTGCGCGGAGCTTCAGAAGGTGGTTCAGACGGCTGGGATTCGGCTGAACGGGGGCGGCCCTGGCCCCCGTCCTGCTGGTAACGGGGCTTGTTGTCGCCGATCGTGACCAGGGCTTCCTTGTTCTTCCACCACACCCAGTCGCGGATGGGCGGCGTGTCCCTCAGCTGTTGACGGGTGAGTCCCAGGCCCAGCTTGGCGGAGGCATCCAGGAGCACATCGAGCATGGCCTCGCCATCGGAGCAGCGGGCCAGGGCCTCGTTGGTGCGCTTGGCACCGTTGAGGGCCTTGACCAGCGCATTGACCCGCTGCACGACGGGCAACGACTGCAGATCCATGACCCAGGACTCCCGGCTGCCGCGAACCGTACCAGCGCTGTCCGGCTGGCTGACGGCGTCGATGGCGGGAAACCGAGGGCTGACAACCGGCGGGATTCCAGGCAACACTGGTCCTAACGCAACGGACCGATGACGTCCCCCACCGTCCCCTCCCGGCACTGGGTCATCGGGGACGTTCACGGCTGTGCCGACGCCCTTCAGCGGCTGATTCAGAGCCTGCCGCCGACCGATCGGCTCGTGCTCTGCGGTGATGTGATCAACCGCGGTCCCCAGATCGAACACACCATGGAGCTGGCCTGGTCCCTGGTGACCAGCGGCAGGGGGGTCTGGCTCCAGGGCAACCATGAGGCCAATCTGGTGGCGGCGCTGCGGCGCGGCGACTGGATGGCCCAGCAGGCCCTCGCCGGCTGTGACACCTACCGCCAGCTGGGCGATCGCCGCTGCCGTCTCTGGCTCGACCGCCTGGCCGCGCTGCCCCTCACCTACGGCGGGCCCGGCTGGGTCGCCACCCATGCGGGCTTCGACCCCGACACCTGGGAACCCTCCCTCACGGTGCGAAAACCCTTCTGGGAGGCCTATGACGGCCGCTACGGCGAGGTGATCATCGCCCACACACCGGACAAGGTCGTGCGGCGCAAGGCCAGGGGCCGCATCGTGATGATCGACACCGGCGCCTGCTATGGGGGCACCCTCTCGGCCTACTGCCCCGAGACCGGCTCGACCCGGGAAGTCTCAGGAATGTCCAGCAGGTTCAGCCTGTCCTCCATCACCTCCAGGCCCGCTGCCGCCAAGGACCGCTCGGCTGCAGCGACCCTGGCCGGCCGGGCCCCAGCCCTCCGCGCCGGGCTCCAGGCCTGCGCCAGCTAGCCCACGGCCTTGCTCACCGTCTTCCGCAGCAACCGGGCCGAAACCCTGGCCGCCATCCTGGCCGCCCAGTTGCGCCTCCATCCCCCGGCCCCGTTCGAGACGGTGCAGGTGGTGGTCAACACCTGGCCCACCAGCCGCTGGCTGGGCGAGCAGCTGGCCGAAGGCCTGGGGGGGATCGCCGCCAACATCCGCTACCCCTTCCCGGGCAGCCAGCTCCGCCGGATCGTCCAGACGGTGCTGGGCGAGGAGGGTGGAGCCCCCGACCCCTGGCGGGCCATCGATCTGGTCTGGCCGGTGCTGGAACTCCTCCCCCACCTGGTGCGGGAGCCGGCAGCGGCTCCGCTGCGCCACTGGCTCGAGCGGCGCGACGGCGGCGGCCACACCCTCGAGCGGGCCCAGTGGCAGCTGGCCCGCTCCATCGCCGACGCGCTCGACGACTACGCCCTCTACAGACCCGAGCTGCTGGCGAGCTGGTGGGCCGGGGAGGACGACGGCAGCGACTGGCAGGCCCTGCTGGTGCGATGGCTGCGGCAGCGGCTGACCGTCAGCCCCTTCGGGCTGCGGGTGGTGGAGGCCATCGCCCGGCTCCGGGACGACCCGGCACCGATCGCCGGGCTGCCCGGCTGCCTGCGGCTGTTCGGGCTCAGCAGCCTGGCCCCCGTCCAGGTGGGGCTGCTCCAGGCCATCAGCGGCCGCCTGCCGGTGGATCTCTACCTGCTCACCCCCTGCCCCGACCTCTGGCAGCGCTGCAGCCAGCGCCGCGCCGCCCTCTCCGACGCCGTGGCCCTGAACCAGCCCCTCGCGGGCGACTGGCTGGTGGAGGCCCCTGGCCTGGAGGCCCGCTTCGGCCGTCTGGGGGCGGAGTTCCAGCAGCTGCTGGAGGGCACCGGCGCGTGCCAGCTCGGCAGCGCGACCGAGAGGGATGGGTTCGTCGATCCCCTCGCCCTCTCCGCCCTGGAGGAGGGGCGGGCGGAGCCGTTCCCCCTGCTGCTGCAGCTGCAACGACAGCTGGCGGAACCGGAGACGGCACAGCCGCTGCAACGGGCGGCGGGGGACAGCTCCCTCGAGTTTCACGCCTGCCCTGGCCGGCTCCGCCAGGTGCAGATCGTGCGCGATCGCCTGCTGCAGCTCCTGCACGCCAACCCCGACCTCCAGCCCAGGGACGTGCTGGTGATGACTCCCCAGGTCGATCTCTTCGCCCCCCTGGTGGCGTCGGTCTTCGGGGATACGGAGGCGACCGGGGTGGCGCTGGACTGGCGCCTCACCGACCGCAGCCAGCAGAGCCAGGCGGGTCTCGGCCGCAGCCTGCTCACCCTGCTCCAGCAGGCGGGGGAACGGCTGACCGCCAGCTCCCTCGAGACCCTGCTGGAGAGCGGTCCCCTGCGCCAGCGGTTCCAGCTCAGCCCGGAGGAGGTGGCCGAGCTGCACCGTGTCCTGCAGCAGGTGGGATTCCGCTGGGGGATCGATGGCGACGCACGGGGCGGGGAAGCCAGCGGCAGCCTCAGCTGGGCGATCGACCGGCTGCTGCTGGGTCTGGTGTTGCCGGATGCCCCCGGGCTCGCGCCGGGGGAGACGGCCCCGTTTGCCGGCCACCAGGGCCTCGAGCTGCTGGGGCGGTGGCTCCACCTGCTCACCCGGCTGCGGCACTGGCTGCGCGAGCTGCGCCACCCGCGCCGCAGCCCGGCCTGGGCGGAGACCCTGCAGGCTGCGATCGAGGATCTCTTCGCTGACGGGGGGGATCAGGCCTGGGAGCTCCCGCCCCTGCTGGCCGCCATCGATGACTGGCAGCAGGTGGCCGGCGGTTGCGAGCTGCCGGTGGCCGCCCCGGTGGTGGCCGCGGTGCTGGAGGAGCGGCTCGCCGCCGACGCCGGACGGTTCGGCCACCGCAGCGGCGCCCTGACGATCAGCGCCCTGGAGCCGATGCGGGCGATCCCGCACAGGGTGATCGTGCTGATGGGCCTCGATGCCGGCTGCTTCCCGCGGCGACGCCAGCGGCCGGGCTTCCACCAGCTCGAACAGCAGCGCCGGCTGGGAGACCCCAGCGCCGCCGACCAGGACCGCTACGTGCTGCTGGAGGCCCTCCTCTCGGCACGGGATCACCTCCTGGTGACCTGGAACTGCCGCGATGAGCGCAAGGGAGAGGAGCTCTGGCCCGCCGCGCCGGTGAGCCAGTGGATCAGCTGGCTGGAGGGAAAGCTGGGCGGCAAAGTCAACGTCCCCGACCTGGTCGTGCACCACCCGGCCAACCCCCTCGATCGACGCAACTTCCTGGCCACGGCGGGCCGGCCACCGGCCAGCTGCGACCGGCGCCTGCTCCAGGCACGGCGGCTTCTGGAGCAGCCCCTCCCACCGGAAGCCCCCCGCGCACTGGCCGCAACCCCATCGCCGGCAGCGGCGACAGCGGAGCGGGAGGCGGAGCGGGAGGCGGGAACCTTCGCCGATCTGCGCCACTGGGTGATCCAGCCCCAGGCCTGCTGGTTGCGGTCCCTGGGCCTGCAGCCGAACGAATGGGCCGACGCCACCGCAGACCTCGACCCCGCCGAGCTGGACGAGCGGC